>JACPHJ010000190.1 GCA_016188675.1 Planctomycetota bacterium | reverse complement strand
TTGCATGAAAACGAATCGCTGTTAGTTCTACACACTACGGGAATTACTTACAGTTTGCGTAATGAGTACAAATGGCAAACTCATCCCCTTTTAGGGGTTAACCCAAAGCCACCTGCTCCGCGGGTGGATTCTTTACTTGTTTTCTCTTCGTCTCTCCGTGCCTCTATGGTGAACTATTGCTAATATGGTTATTGTGGTGATTGAAGTTTTTCAATAGTTTTTCTTATCAGTCCCGCCTCGCTGTTTTTTGGATCCAGTCTCAGAAACTCATTGAAACAGTACACGGCCTTTTGAATGTCTTTTTTGTAATTTAGATAGATTAATCCGAGAATTTTGTAAGCATTAGGATAATTTGGTTTTTGCCGTACGGCCTCTTCAATCTCCTTAATTGCCTCTTCGAATAACCCCTTGTTGGCATAAGCAGTGCCCAGGCAACTGTGCGCTTCTGGATGGTCCGGCTCATAATGGATGGCCAGTTTAAATTCATCTATCGAGGCATCCAAAAGACCTTTCTTAAAATAGGCAAGCCCAAGGTTATAATGGGCGTCATAATAATTGGGTTTTAACTGAATGGCCTCTTTGAATTTTGAGATTCCTTCATCAATGCGTCCCTTATCGACCAGGATATTGCCCATATTATTGTGGGTAAGGGCGGAGTTTGGGTTTACTGCCAGAACGTGATAGTATTCCTGCAGAGACTCTTCTTTCATGCCTTTTTTCTGATAAGCCATCCCTAAATTGTGGTGATATTCAGGGTCGGACTCAATGGCAATTGATGTTTGAAATTCACGAATTGCCAGATCGGTTTTATTGTTCTGAAGATAAATCATACCCAGATTGTTATGCGCCCTGGAACTACTGGGTGAATCTTCCACGGTTTTTGACCAGAAGGTGAGGGGGTTTATCCATACCTTGTTTCTTTTGGTGGTGGAGAGTGAATAAGGGATAACAACGATCAAAACCATGCAAGTCGTGAATATGGAAAGCCATCTTCGGAGGTTGGGAAGGTGTGAGGTGGGGAAGGCGAGTCTCCCCTCTTCCCCTCTCCCCGTTTCCCTATCTTCCCTTGCGATAAATACCCATGCCTGCCGCCAGATTCCTGTTGAAGTGTATGCCAGTATCGCACAAAATCCAACCGAGGGGAGATAGAGGTATCTTTCAGCCATAATGTTGGCTATGGGGATAATATTCATTGTGGGAGCCAAGGTGATGAAAAACCAGAGCATAAAGAAAAACAGACGCTTTGACTGGTTATAAAATCTATAGGTGATTATTCCGATTACACACAGAAATATCATGCTGAGGATAAAAGTCGCTGCAAATGGGGTCTTTGTGTGAGAAATAATATACTCTGCATTAAAACAGGTGGGGAAGAATAACAATTTTATATAAGAGCAAAAAATCTTTGGCATGGTTAGAAGGTTTACCAGGAAACTATTATCTGGATACACCAACTGTTCCTCTACAGGATTGTGAAACCACACAAATCTTAAGAATAGATAAAAACCACTGACAAGTATAAAACCAATATAATATTTGATAATATTTTTCTTAATCCTGTTTTTGTCTCCCATCAACCAATCTAAAAGAAAAACAATAAGGGGCAACGTAATTGCCACTTCTTTAGAGCATAGCGCCAGAAGATATGAAAACAGGGAAAGAGGGTATAAACAATTTGCGATTTTTGATTTTGGATTTTTGATTTTGGATTTAATAAACAATAAAATGGCGCCGAGGAAAAAGGTGGTTGCAAGGAGGTCTTCCCTGTAGCTAATTCCGTTTACGGCCTCTGTTAATATAGGATGCAAGGCAAACAGGACGCCTGTAAGAAAAGCGGCAGTATGCGACCTGGAGATGTTAGAAACCAGCAGGTAAACGAGTGCCGCATTAACTGCATGGAGCAGGATATTAGTCAGATGAAACCCAGTGGGATTGAGATGCCATATGGAATAATCAATGAAATAAGAAAAGGTAACAACAGGACGATACGTTACCTCTCCTGAATATTTAAAATAATCGTCCGTAAAAAAAGCGGTGAAATTTCCCCAGTCCCTGATGAAATAATTATCGGTTATGGTAAATACATCATCATAGACAAAGGTATTGTTCAATGAATTGAGAAAAACTATAAGCGGGATTGAAAGAATAAGTATTATTTGTATAATCCGTGTCATAGACAGACAACTATCTGTAGATTCATATTTTTGAAACTGCGTTTTTATATAATTCAAGGTATTCCTCAGCAATCGTATCCCATGAAAAGCGTTTGCCATATTCTGCTATAGTTTGATAATCCCATTCCTTTTCCAGTGCTTTATTGAGTGCCGAAGCTAAAGCTTCACTATTATTGGGTTCTACCAATAGGCCTACGGTATCATTTGTTATAGCTTCTGGGACACCATCAACTTTTGTTGCAACCACAGGCCGTCCACACGCGAATGCCTCGACAATAACCGTTGGAAACCCTTCATGATGGCTGGGTAAACAAAAAACATCGCATGCATTCAGCCATAGAGGTATTTCGTCATGTTTTTTAGAGCCAATAAAATATACTTGTGTTTCGATATGCAATTCTTTCGTTAAGGCTTTTAATTTTGGCTCTGATTCGCCTTCTCCTATCAGGAGGAGGTTTATGTTGTTTTTTTCATTCAGGAGGGTGAAGGCGCTGAGTAAGACATCAACACCCTTTCTTGGTATTAGACTGCCTATAAAAAGGATAATTTTCTTATTGTTCGGTAAACCAAGCCGTTCTCTTGCGGTTGTTTTATCAATGGGGAAAAATATTTCTTGCCTTGATCCATTTCGGATTATGAGTATGTTTTTCTGTGAATCTATCAGTTTCGAGACCAAATCTTTTAAAGACTGACTAACGGCTACGACCTTAGTTGCCCGTTTTAATGTGAAAATAACCATTCGCCTAAGAAAAAGGTGTTTTGGAAAAGTATGAATGTCGGAGCCATGTACAGTGACAATTATGGGTTTTCCAAATAGCATACCCAGTAAAACAGCGGCAAAACCGGCAGGACCAGCCATGTGTGCATGAATAAGATCAAAATGGAATGTTTTTCTTAATTTTCTAAGCAGAGGCAAGGCTGCAATAAGAAAGGCAAAGGCTCTGAAGAATAACCTGTCTCCTATCGGTAGTATGAACAGTTTTGGTCTGTAGATTTCTATGTCATTCAAGTGAAGATGGTTGTTCAGTTTTTCTTTGCGGGATTTTATATTAAATGGATTCCAAAGCCGTGGATGGATGACAACGACCTGGCTTTTATATGACACGGCTTTTGAAAGCTCGTAAACAAAGACACCCGCTGCAGGTTCTTCCTTGCTTGGAAACATGTCGGTGAAAACTAAAATTTTCATTTGTAAAAGTAAATTATTGTTGAGATTTGCGGGCGGTTACCAATAAAAACAGACCAAATCGCTTCGGGTTCAGGAACCGTGCAAGTATACGGTCCAGGTACGTTGTCCAACGCCCGAACCGCCGAAGGCGCAGGTGCTGCACGATTAAAGGGCGGACACAAACACTCGCGAAACCGGCTTCTTTTACCAGCGCTTTTATTTCATCGGCCTCGAACGCATAACGATATAATTTTTCAACGTAATATCCCTCTTTGTTTTCCCTCACCGCACCACCCCATCGAAAAACAGTAAAAACAAGAGAACCGTCTTCTTTAAGTAAGTTGTGTAAGGTTTGAAGTATTACTAATCGTTTGTTCTGGGAGGGAATGTGTTGGATGACCCCAACAGAAACAATCTTGTCAAAACGAATTTCCAGAAGGGGGAGATTGCTGAGATCGGCAACGATACAATGAGCCCGAATACACGGGTCAAGGGAAAGTTTCCGTCGTAGAATCGACAGGCTTTTTACTGAAAAATCTACACAGACTAAACGCTGTACTCTGGAAGCTACCGATCTGCTGATTCGACCGGTTCCGGAGCCTGCATCAAGAACGATATCTTCTTTTCTGCAGGCCAGTGCTGAGAGTATTGAGTCAACTTCAACTTTATTGTACCAGATGCCTTTGTCCTGGAGGTACCATTTCTCGAAATTTTCTGCCTGGCGGTCCCTCATGTCTCGCTCTATACGCTGATCGTATTCTGGCGTTCGTTCCATAATTATTTCCTCAACGTGATTTTTCTATCATGGATATATAGAGGGATTCGATTGATTTAACCAGAGTTGTAATACTGAACCGCTTAACTGCCTGACTACGGGCTTCTTGTCCAAGTTGATTGCGGACGTGAGGATTTCGTATGAGATAATCAACTGACCTGGCCAGCGCATCTGCATCCAGATAATCCGTTTCTTGTTCCCATTCTTCCGGATAAGGAAGGAGTCCCGTGATACCGTCTTCAATGATTTCTTTCGTTGGGCCAATGTTTGCAGCGATAATGGGTTTCCCGGCGGCCATTGCCTCTATTAAGGAAATGCCGAAGGCTTCACCCCAGATCGAAGTAAACAGAAAGATGTCAACAGCGCCGAGGATTTCCGGAATATCCCGTCTGGGGCCGGTTACAAAGAACCTATTCGTCAATCCCAGTTTTTCGATCAGATCAGTTAGCTTGTTGTATTCAGATCCATGTCCAACAATCAGAAACCTGGCATTCTGATGTGTTTGTGCCACCTTTGCAGCGGTTTCAATAAAAAACGGATACCCCTTTTCGGGGGTGTAACGTCCGATATTCCCGATTATGAAAACATCATCTGATAAGCCCAATTCGGCTCTAATGGAAGATCCAGAAACCTCTGGGGTAAAGCGATCCGTATCTACCGCATTAGGTATTTTGATGATCTTTTTTGGTGAGGCATGGCAAATCTTCGAGCAAAAATGCGTAGTAGCCTCAGAAACAGAAACGATGCGGTCTGCTAAAAAAATGTTTAAAGCGAACTGTTGAACGCGCATCGCATACCCCTCTTTAAGAAAAGGTTGATGGCAGGTGTAAATTGTCTTTCGTCGCCTAAATATCTTGGCCATAAAACTACCCCAGAAATCAGCAGGTACCATATGTCCATGGACAATGTCAATCTGTTCATCATCAATCAGTCGCAGGAACTGTGCAATGGACCGCCAGTCTCTCCATCTCTGCATTGCAAGTTGTTCAACACGGATTCCTAACACCCTTATTTCGTCTGCGATAGGTTCGTGGAGATTTGGATCACGGCTGAAGAGGGTGCAGACGACAATATGAAACTTCTCTTTATCAAGGTGCCTGCATAAGGTAGCTACATGCTGCTCTGCACCGCCAATAAAAAGTGTATCAAGAACGTAAAGGATGCGTATCTTTTTTTGGGCCATTAGATCAGTCCGATATGTTTGTTTAATCTGCGTAATTTTGTAATACGTGTCTCTGGGGTTCCATAATTAATGTCATGTAAATATCCAGCAGGCGATCTGTATATTTGTCCCAGGAATACTTTTGTGCCTCCATCTTAGCATTTTTTGCTAAGTAATTCCTCAATTGTTCATCACGGGCTAACCGGATAATGGCGTTTGCTAATTCCTCTTTATGACCGGGTGTTACTAATAATGCCGTGAAATTGTCTTGTAAGACCTCGGCAATTTGTCCAATTTTCGAGGCAACTATGGGCTTCCCGGCACTGAGATATTCAAAAATTTTAATGGCAGATCCAAAAAAGGTCATTCCCAATTCCTTAAAGGGAGCAACAGCCACATTAGTAATAGAAAGTACTTCGGGAATCTTACTATGGTTTATATAGCCCATGAATTTAACTCTATCCGTTATTCCATATAGATGTACAAGATTTTCAAGTTTTTCCCTTGCCTGTCCCTCCCCCACGATTAAGAGAAAGGCATTTGGAACTTCTCTAAGGATTGATGGAAATGCAGAGACGACATCTTCGATGGCATACCATACCTGAAGAGTTCCGGTATATGCAATAACAAACTTATCTTCTAAACCAAGTGACACTTTAGTATCCCTGACGTTAAAGTGTTTATTAAATGCACCTACGTCTGCGGCATTTGGTAAAACAGTGATTTTGCTTGAATTTTTGACCAAGCGAGTACCTATCAAAAAGGTCTTTAAATTGTTAGAAACGGCAACTATATGATTTGTATTTTTCAAACAGAACTTGCGGATCACCTTTGCTGTGAACTTTTGGATATAGGCAAGGTCTTTTGTAAATAATTTTTTTTCTTCTATGCCCGGACCATTAATCTCCGTTATATGCGGAATATGGAGCATTTTAGATGCCAATATCCCGCCGTAAGAATACAAACCAAAACGTTCGTGTATGATATCGAATTGGTAAGACTTGTTCAGTCTGAGGATTTGAAGCAGAATGTTTATGCTGTTTATAGTTCCTGTAAATGGGAAGAAACGGTGGAAAAAAAGGCGCAAATACTTATGTTGAATAGTTCGGTAGTTTTCAAACTCAGGCAATGAAGGGTTTTCATTTATAGTTAATAGAAATACTTTATGCCCGTTTTTTTTTAACCCTTCGATGATTTTCAATACATGAATCCTGTACCCTTCGCCCTTTGTTAAATCCAGGCCTCTATCGCCAATTAAATATAATACGCTAAGACCGTTAGCCATTTTTTAATAAACATTTAGGTAAAGATATCGTTACGTTCTGCTTGTCCATTAGCATCCTCCTTTTAAAATACATCAATATGTTACACCTGCAATTTTTCTTAGTTTGAAGATGTAGTACGGATCTATCATTATATCTTCTACAACAAAATTTGTTCTTAAAAACAAATCCTTTAACTGTTTGAAATTAGGAAAAGAAGGATTATGAGTGAAATCACCAAAATCCGATGTGTCGGTTATATTGTGTTGATCCACAACGTGCATTGGCAAGGACACGATAAATACACCGTTGCCTCGTAATATTCTGAATGCCTCATTGCATAAGGATTCTGGATTCTTTAAATGTTCCATGACCTCGGATGCTACAATAATCTCAAAGGAACCATTCTTAAATGGTAATTGCTCGGCGTGGCACTGCAGAAATTTCGATTTACTATAATTTTGTGATAGCATCCCCACCCTTAATGCAAAATGTGAAATATCACATCCAATATATAAGGGGATATCCTTATAGTGGACAAAATCTTCAAGCCAAGGAGCAACGGAACACGCTATCTCCAAAAGACGACCATTTTCCCCTTCGATACATTTTAAAATCCTTTCCTTTCGGATCAGAAAATCTTTACCCGGATGATTCCAGCTAAGCAAAATTTCAAGTGGATAATTTGGATAGGTACTCAAAAAGGAGAAAAGCCGTTTTTCATCATCTGATGAAAGTGCTTCTCCTTTGCGCTGTTTTAAAATGAAATATTTTTCTAGTTGTTTTCCTTTTTCATACATTTTAAAACATTCGAGGAAAGGAGGGATTGGACTTTGCTGGTTAAATAGACGATTGATTAAGGAGAAACCATTTTTAATAGTACAGATTTTGCCTGTGAATTCTCTTATTTCCTGGAACGTATAAAATGGATCATTGGAAAGATTTTTAAGCCAATAGGAGTATTTAAATAATCCAAGATTTGTTTTTTTCCTGTATTCATATAAAAATAATGCTGCATTGAATACAAAAGGTATTCGAAATAATTGAGAAAATAAAATTGTTATTAATGAATTCAATAAACGCGCTTATCCTTATTAAATATTCCATAATTCAAAGTGCATAAAATAGCCCGAATACCGTCTCTCCAGGTTGTTTTCTTGCCTTCCGAACAGTGTCTTCCCCAGTATGAAACGCTCACCTCGTATACACGACATTTTAGATGGGCAAGCTTTATAGTGATTTCTATTTCGAAGCCAAAGCGATCTTCTTTAAGGTTAATCTTATTCAGAATATTTCTCCTGAAAATCTTATATTCTGTTTCCACATCAGTTAAGTTTAAATTTATAATCATATTTGATAAAGTAGTGATGAGCTTATTTCCTATGTAATGTCAGAAAAACAGGACTCCGTACTACAATCCATCAACTTCTTCATAGTAGTGTCCTCTAAATTGTATGATTACTATTTACGAGGATAATACTATACCTTATAATAGACCAAAATTCATATTTTGGTTGCGGCCAGAGGCCGCGCCAGGCGGTCCGTGTCCCATGAAACGAAAGCCATATGGAACGTCAGCTTTTCCATCCAAAATGGGTTGCAGGAGTAAAGGATATTCATCAGGGTCATATTCCAGATTTGCGTCCTGGATAATAACAATATCACTGATGGCGTGACTGAAACCTGTCCGCAGTGCTGTTCCTTTGCCTTGATTATACGGATGAAATATGACTTTATCCATCTTTTCTCTTAATTCTTTTTCAATTAGCTCTCGTGTGTCATCGGTTGAAGCATCGTCTACGATAATTTAATTTGTTCAAAAGATTCAACTATAATTATGTGTAGAAATTAACTGGGCTGTAAAATGATATAATACCCCTTTTGTGTGCCGAATCTTTTTATTGTTTTCCACGTGTCTGGTGGAGTTCTCACAAAACCGGGAATTTTTGTCCCGTAAAATTTGTTTAGTTGATCCAGATTTTCTGAATTAATTATAATATAACAACCTGAAATTTCTTCTGATTTCACATTCATAAAATCTAAAATTATATCGTCGTGGCGATATGAATAAAGGTATTCCAATGTGCCTTCCGTCATGCAATCCGTATATACTTTTTTCCCCGGAGGCGCGCCGAGAATGGAAACAGTTTCTCTTTCATTCCTGGTTAGTTTCCGGATGTTTTTGTTTTCTACATGAACTATATATAAAGAATGAAAGAAAATGATGCCTAATAATATTGGAATTACATAATAAGTCTTATCAATTTCCCTTTTGTGATTTATGATAACATAAATGCAATACAAGATTAATAATGAAAGAAATGAGCTAAATAATATGTCAGTAAGCGTATACTCGAATAAATTTAGAACAATCAAAATAAGGTCGATTCCTATTAATGAAATGCAAAAGTTTTTTGTCTTATCAAAGTTTTTAGCGACAATACCATTATATGAATCGTGTAAATAAAAAGAGATAATTATAATTCCCGGAAAGATTAGGGGATAGAAATGACGATGGCTGGCGAGCAATGGTATGTATGTCTGTATATTCGTACTGCCAAAGGTCAATATCAGATATAAAGAAATAAACCAGAAAATAAAATATTTTAATTCTTTGGATTTATTAAGAAGTGCATATACCATGCCTCCTAACACGAGGTAAAAGTAAAATCCAAATATGTAATTTCCCCTTAATAGAAGGTACGGTATTGCATAAGTTAGCCTTTTATATAAGGCGCCATTATAAGTAAGTTCTAACCAACGGGATATATTATGAGTTGCATTATTTACAGTGAGGATTCGTTCAAACGGGTTTCCTGTTTTATAATAATAAAAACCGAATTCCAGTAATAATATAAAACCGAAACCTAAGCCGATAAATAACCAGGAGGTTTTAAATTTTCTGTTGCTAATAGTGAGAACCAAAATCCAGATACATAACAACAGTAAGGTTAATATAGCGGTTTCCTTTAGTAAATAAGCCCATCCAATACACAGACCTGTTAAAAAAGAAAGGGAATATTTATATCGTGGGGCATTCGTCTCAGTATAAATAAATAATAAACCAGCGGAGGAAATAAAAGTAACAAAGGGTAAATCCGGTGTTAGCAAGGTGGCGTATATCGTTTCTATCGGAAGAAACAGCATTAGTAAAGAAGCAAGCACCCCCACGGTGCGATTGAAAAAAATATTACCGGCTACAAAGGCAAGAGTTATGTTCGCAATAGAGCAAATTAATAAAAATAAAACAGAACTGGCTTCATGAAAACCAAATGTCTTGAATGCAAGAGCCGTAGGTATGATTAATCCCAATCTTTTTGAATGGTGTGAGTCCAATGAAAAAATGCCATTCGCGAGCTTAAAGGAGGCTTTGTTATAATCGATATCGTCCGAACCAAAAAAACCGTTAAAATAAACGATACGAAGCGCTATTGCTAAACAAATTATGAGGAATAAAAATAAATAAATATTCTTTTTATTATTTGAAGGCAATATGTAAATTCCGTTAAGTATCATCGTGGAATCCGGTGGCTTTTCTCAAAACCTATTAGCGGATATTTCCGGAAGACAATAAATGCAAGTATAGAAAGCTTTTTTAAAAAATTATTTTGTTTATCGTTTTGTAATTTGATGGGAGACAATTGGTGCACATAGGCAGTTTTCTGTGCATAGCCAGATTGCGTCTGAAATTGACGTATTTCCCTGAATTCCAGATATCCAAAATCTCTGGTTGGCAATGTTGCCCAGTACATGTTCCCCAAAAATGTCAAAACAGCATGGCAATACCTCGCCATCGGTTGTTATTACCGGAGTTCTAACTTTTTGAGGACATAAACCTTTGTCTTTCAATTCAAGATTACCTTGTTCATTAGTTATATAGCGGGAAGGCAGTGATGTCGAATTAACAAAATAATCTTTTTCTAAGCTTTTCACATAAGCCACATCTTCTCTGGATCGGTCAATATGGAGTGACTTTAAATACGCCCTATCAACACCAAGTTCGCGTGCAAGTTTTTCAAAGATATCCACCTCGTGGATATTTTTTTGTGTAACAACCATCTGGAGATCAATGGAGGGGTTGTGTAATTCTCTCTGGTTTCTTTCCTTCACAAGTAATCTTATATTCTCAACAAGCGTATCGAAGGAACCTCCGATTCTGATAGATTCGTAAGTATGATTGGAAGCACCGTCCATGGAAATTGCCATAAAATTAAGTCTGGAATCTAATATACTCATACGAGCATCGGCATTTAATAAAATGCCATTGGTTAGCATTGAGACGCACATCCCCTTGCCAGAGGCGTAACGGATCATCTTAAAAATATCTTTGTTCAATAAAGGCTCTCCGCAAAATGAAACGCCAATAGTATTGCATATGGGGGTGATATCATCAATAATCTTTTTGAATAGGGCAAGGGACATAAATCTGTTTTTTCTGCCCAGTTCTGCCTTTACAGAATGGCAAATAGTACAATTGAGATTACAGACACTGGCCGTTTCAATAACAATATCGTTTGGGTATTTATTGAGTTTTTGGAATAGTTGATGTAGGTGGAAAGAGAGATATCTTGCAAAATTTCCTTCGCTTACTCTTGCCAATGTTTGATAGAATTTGCTCTTGTGAAAATTATATTTCATTGTTTTTGTTTTCAATTACTGTTTGACATACATTCAATATCTTTTTTGCCGTAATATCCCACGTAAAGGCGTTCACAACAAGTTCTCTGCCGTTTTCCCCCATACGAACCATCAATGCGTTATCCTTTAGCAGTTGAATAATTGCATCGGCCGCAAATTTGTAATCCTCTTCTGATACCACGATGCCGATGTCGTTTTCTCTGACAAAGTCTCCGCAGGATTCACTTGTAATAACAGGCTTTCCGCATGCCATATATTCGTATAATTTTAAAGATTTCCCGTATATTTTCCCAATACCAGTAAGGATAAATATGCATGCATCAGCCGCATTTATATAGTTTGGAATATTTTCATATGCAATTTCACCAATAAAATAAACATGGGACATTAATTCTAAATTTTTTGCCAGATTTATGGTGCTTTCATATAAATACCCGCTTCCTATTGTAATAAGTTTTACATTGGACAATTTTTGTATGACACAGTTTAAAATATTAATAATGTGGTGGACGCCATGATGAGGGTAAAAACTACCAACAAATATTAAGTAGTAACAATCTTGGTCTAATTTCAATAAATCTCGCATTTCTTTTTTATCTTTTGGATAAAAAAGCTCTGTATTAACGCCGTTCTCTATTACAATAATCTTATTTGCAGCATTATGTATGCGGAGGAGTTCATCTTTGATATTTTCACTTACAGAAATTACCTTATTTGCCAATATGAAGTTTATATGCTGTAAGAATCCAAATATTTTTGGCTTCAAGCGGCTGATACCAATACCCTTAAAATCGATTGGTACTAACCCGTTTATTTCTAATATGTGCGGTACCCGTAAGATAAGCCCGACCAAAGCGGGAGTAATCGACAATCCCATCTCCCGCACATAAAAGACATCGGCCTTTAATTTCGTTTGATATGCGAATAAATAAAAAAAGAGGTATAAATAATAAATATATTCACTAAGAAATTTAACCTTGAATGTTGGTACGTAGACTACGCGAACAGAGGTGTTACTTTTGTATTTTCCTAAATTGGGCGCAAATAGGATTATATCAACCCCGAATTTTCCCAGGTGTTCGGTAACCTCTTTTATGTGAGTTGTGGACGCCCTTTGGAGGCTCAAATTTTCATAACAAATATAAAAGATTCTCATGAACACCTTTACTCATCCAGCCAACTTCACCGGTTTAATATGGTTACAGCAAAGAAATGGTTGCAACAGCCAGTTGAATATGCTAAAAAACTGTTCGATGTTAAACCTAACCTTGTCTATGCAACAATTTTATTTATACCAAATTAGATGTTGTCTTTGAAAGCTAATTTTGTATAGAGCAGATAAACTCTATCGTGAAAATGGAGGAGATACGAATGCAGATTAATGGGAAATTTATAGGCCTTGTCGGACTTGGTTATTGGGGGAAGAATATTTTCCGCAATCTTTATGAGTCGGGTGTTCTTCATAGTGCATGTGATAGTGATGAGGCGGTTATTTCGGAATATAGCAGGAAGTACACAGGGATTAACTACGCAGCTTCTGTAGAAGAAATTCTTGGCAATCCAGCAGTAAAAGCAGTTGTTATCGCGACTCCCGCAGTTACTCATTATGGAATAGCGAAGCAGTCTTTGCTGGCAGGTAAAGATGTTTTAGTGGAGAAACCCCTTGCCGTTGTCGTTAAACAAGGGGAAGAACTTGTAAAACTTGCTGAAAAAGGGAACAGGATTTTAATGGTAGGGCACATCCTTCAATATCATCCGGCAATTATAAAATTAAAAGAACTTATATCGTCCGGTGAATTGGGCAAGATTCAATATGTTTATTCCAACAGGTTGAATATCGGGAAACTCAGAACCGAAGAAAATATCCTCTGGAGCTTTGCTCCACACGATATTTCGGCCATTCTTATGCTCCTGGAAGAAGAGCCTATAAGAGTTACAGCAACAGGAGGGAGTTATTTAAATAAGGATATCTATGATATAACAGTAACTATACTGGAGTTCAAAAATGGTATAAAAGGACATATTTTTGTTAGTTGGTTACATCCCTATAAAGAACAAAAGTTAATTGTTGTTGGCTCAAAAGCTATGGCTGCTTTTGATGATGTAAGTGATGAAAAATTGTTTTTATATCCTCACAAGATAATGTGGAAGGATGGAAAAATTCCCGTTGTCCAGAAAGCCGATTGCCAGATTATTCCTTTCGATAAAAAAGAACCGCTGAAGGAGGAATTGAAGCATTTTGTAAAGTGTATTGAGGGCAGGGGAATGCCTAAGACAAGTGGTATTGAAGGATTGAAGGTATTGAAAATTCTTGAAGAGGCTGAGAAATGTCTTAACGTTTTGCCTCCTGACGAAGATGTCTCATATCCTTCTCCAAATATTCCACATGTTTATGTACACAAAAGCGCTATTGTTGATGATAATGTAAAAATAGGAGAAGGTGCAAAGATATGGCATTTTTCACACATCTTAATGGGTTCCAGGATAGGAAAAAATTGTGTAATTGGACAAAATGTAATGATAGGACCTGACGTAGAAATTGGTGACGGGTGCAAAATTCAGAACAATGTGTCTGTGTTTAAGGGAGTAAAACTTGAGGATGAGGTTTTCTGCGGGCCTTCCTGCGTATTTACCAACGTTTATAATCCAAGGGCTTTTATCGGAAGAAAACAGGAATTTGTTCCTACCCATGTTAAAAGAGGGGCTACTATCGGTGCGAATGCGACGGTTGTTTGTGGTGTTACGATCGGGCGATATGCCATGGTAGGGGCTGGCGCTGTAGTAAAGTCAGATATCCCCGATTACGCCGTTGTTGCCGGGGTTCCGGCAAAACAGATAGGTTGGGCATGTAAATGTGGAACGACATTAAATTCTCATAATAAAAATTTAGTCTGTAAGCGTTGTGGGAATAAATATGTACTTAATGATAATGGATTAAATATAAGTGAGGAATCGGATTGATAGAATTCTCTGGAATTGTTTTAAGATTGGTAGCGGGGGTGGGATTTGAACCCACGGCCTCCGGGTTATGAGCCCGACGAGCTACCAGACTGCTCTACCCCGCGTTATTCTGTGGATATATACCTGTTTGCGTTTTTTTTGCATACAAATATTACTAAATCAGTATATCAGTCCTTCATTAACAGTCAAGGATAAAAATACTTTCCTTTTTCCTCACTTGTTCTGGTACAATAATTCAAACGTTGAAATTAAGGGATTTCAAACTTTAAACCATTAAGGTGGAAACCAGATGAAAATATTGATTGTTGGGGATGTCTGGAACCATTAAGGTGGAAATTTAAATGAAAATATTGATTGTAGGAAGCGGGGGGAGGGAACATGCACTTGCATGGAAGATTGCGCAATCGCCCATGGGAAAGAAAATATTCTGCGCGCCGGGAAATCCGGGAATTGCTGAGGTTGCTGAATGTGTGGATATCGAGGCAGAAAATATTGACGGCCATTATAATTTTGCACTGAAACAAAAAATTGATTTAACCGTTGTTGGCCCTGAAGATGCCCTGGCAGCCGGTATTGTCGATAGGTTCAGGGACGGGCAGTTGCACATATTTGGTCCTAACAAACGGGCATCAGTCATCGAAGGAAGCAAGGTATTTGCAAAGACACTTATGAGAAAACACGGCATTCCCACGGCGGATTTCAGAACCTTTGATGATTTGAAACAGGCAAAAAAACACATTGCGGCGTGTGATTTCCCTCTGGTTATAAAGGCCGATGGGTTGGCAAAGGGTAAGGGTGTGTTTGTGTGTAAGACATTGGAAGAGGCCGACAAACACATAGACGATATTATGAAAGAAAAAATCTTTGGCTATGCGGGAAATAAGATTGTCATTGAAGAGTTTCTTTCGGGAGAAGAAGTCTCTGTTCTTGCAATTACTGACGGGAAGACGATTGTTCCTCTCGCCTCCGCGCAAGACCACAAGGCTGTTTACGACGGCGACAAGGGCCCCAATACCGGCGGTATGGGGGCATATTCGCCGGTGCCGTTGATTACTGAGGATATGCAATTTTCGATAGAGGAAAATATCCTCGTGCCCATTGTCCATGCCATGAAAAAGGAGAATCGGCCTTACAGGGGTGTCATTTATGCAGGGTTAATGATGACAAGTTCAGGCCCGAAGGTGCTTGAGTTTAATGCCAGATTTGGCGACCCGGAAACACAGGTTATTCTCATGAGGATGAAGAGTGATTTGGTTCCCCTCCTTTTGACAACTGCAAAGAGTAATTTAGAGGATGTGGAAGTTGAGTGGCATGATTGTGCCTCTGTTTGTGTTGTCATGGCCTCGAATGGGTATCCCGATAAATATGAAAAGGGATTGCCAATTTCAGGGCTTGAAGCGCTAAAGGGTTTGGACAATGTCCAGGTTTTTCACGCGGGGACTTCTCTTAAAAACGGGAGGGTTGTAACAAGCGGTGGACGCGTTTTGGGTGTTACGACAGTGGGGAAAGATTTACGGGAAGCTCAAAAGAATGTCTATGAGGCAATTCAAAAAGTATCGTTTAATGGGGCACACTATCGAAGAGATATTGGAGCAAAGGCCATTTATCGAAAGAACTTGTAGCGGTTTAGCTGCTTTTTGAATATCGTATATAATCGGATGGCAAATCAGGCGCGCAGTGGAATGATGTATAATTGCAAAAAATATATTCCTAATTCTATTAATTTTTCGTGTATAATAATTTTCTGTATTCTAGAAAGCCATGTTTTGTCCTCGTCGTTTGCAGGTGAACCGGACAAGATGTTTTGGGATAAAAAGTACGAAACGGAGGCTTATATCTTTGGCAAAGAGCCGGTAGAGTTTTTAAGTGAACATATCAATCTCCTGCCCGGAGGAAAGGCGCTGGATATTGCAATGGGCGAGGGGCGCAATGCCGTATTCCTGGCAAAAAATGGGTTTGATGTGGATGGCTGTGATATTTCCGAAATAGCTATCAAAAAAGCTCAGGGTCTGGCTAAAGAGAATAATGTAAAGATAAATGCCTTTGTTGCCGATTTGGAGACGTACAAATTACCCAAAGATACTTATGATGTGATTGCATGTTTTTATTATCTTCAGCGCGGCCTTGTTCCTCAGATGAAAGAGGCGCTAAAACCCGGCGGAATGATTATATATGAGACGTACACTATCGAGAACTGGGAACGGGGGCTTGAAGGCCCAAAAAATAAAGATTACTTGCTAAAATCCAACGAACTTTTAAACCTGTTTAAAGACCTTAAAATTATTTATTATCAGGAACTCGTTTTAAACAACAAAAAAGCTATTGCGAGCCTGATTGCAAAAAAACTTCCATGATGACTCTGTTGAATGACGTTACCGACAAACAGCGAGAGGCTATTACCCATATAGAGGGACCACTTTTGGTGGTGGCGGGGGCTGGCAGCGGGAAAACCCGCGTGATTACACGCCGCATCGGTCATTTGATGTCTCAGGGTGTAAATCCCTACAACATCCTGGCCATTACCTTTACCAATAAGGCAGCCGATGAAATGCTTGACCGTGTAAAACAGTTCTCATTACATAAAGGGCTTTGGGTTTCTACCTTTCACAAGATGTGTTCGAGAATTTTGAGAAGCAATATAGACAGATTGGGGTATTCACGGGATTTTACTATTTACGATACGCTCGACCAGCTAAGCCGGGTGAAATCCATTATGACCGAACTTCAACTGGATACTGCACAATGGAAGCCCCGTACCATTGCCGGTTCTATTAGTAACGCCAAGAATAAACTCATTGGGCCGGAAGCCTTCGCCTCGACAGCGTCTGGTTATTACAATCGCACGGTTGCCCAAATTTATACGAAATATGAGTCCATCCTTAAAGCAAATAATGCCCTGGATTTTGATGACCTCCTGGTGAAGTCTATAGAACTTTTCAAGAAACATCCTGATATTCTTGAGATGTATCAGGACAAATTTAAGTTTATTCTTGTGGATGAATATCAGGATACCAATTATGCCCAGTATACCATTACACGACTTCTGGCTGGCAAATATAGAAACATCTGCGTAACGGGCGACCCGGATCAGTCTATTTATGGCTGGCGTGGGGCAGATATCCGGAATATTATGGATTTTGAGAAGGACTATCCTGATGCAAGGGTGGTGCTGTTAGAACAAAATTACCGCTCTACAAAACACATCCTTCATGCTGCTTCCAGCGTAATTCAGCAAAACAAATATCGGAAACAAAAAAACATATGGACGGAAAATATTCAAGGCGAAAAGCTCAAGGTCGTCTCCTGTGAAGACGAACACGGCGAAGCTGACGAGATCGCAAAACTAATAAGAGAATTTGCCAATAAGGATACAAAATATTCGGATATTGCGTTGTTTTACCGCACCAATGCCCAGTCCCGTGTGCTGGAAATTTCTTTGAGAAATTACGGCATTCCTTACACGATTATTGGTGGTGTGGAATTTTATCAAAGGAAGGAAATTAAAGATATCCTGTCGTATCTCAGACTGTGCATGAATCCCCATGACGAAGTAGCGCTTGAACGCATAATCAACACACCCGTGCGCGGCATAGGAAATACTACTGTTAAAAGACTGGCAGACTGGGCTGTCGCGCAAGGTACAAGCCTTTTTCATGCCGTACGGAATGTTGATGCAATACCGGATATCAAAGGCAAGACCGCCATGCTGGTAAAAGGATTTTACGAACTCATTGCAAGATTACAACGACTGCCAAAATCCCCCGTTGAAGATATTGTCAGGCGCATGATTGAAGAAACGAAGTATATAGAATTTCTCCGCGAATCTGACGAAAAGGAATCGAAAGACCGCATTGCCAACGTAGAAGAACTGGTGAATGCCGCCCATGAATATGACGAAAATTATTACGAAGGTTCTTTGCAAGGATTTCTGGAGGAGGTGGCGTTGGTTTCTGATGCGGATGAATTGGAAGGCGACGTTGATGCTGTGACCCTCATGACACTGCATACCGCCAAGGGATTGGAGTTCCCCGTTG
Source organism: Planctomycetota bacterium (assembly GCA_016188675.1). GTDB lineage: Bacteria > Planctomycetota > Brocadiia > Brocadiales > Brocadiaceae > Wunengus. Next base: position 21,375 of record JACPHJ010000190.1, on the reverse strand, counting down.
TCTTCATTACGGGGATGGAGGAGGGACTGTTGCCGCATTCTGAATCCCGTGATTCGGATGAAGAGATTGAAGAGGAGCGCAGGCTCTGTTATGTGGGTATTACACGAGCAATGAAAGAACTTTTTCTCTCACATGCCAGGCGGCGGACGCGTTATGGACAGATGAATCCTTGCATTGCCTCAAGATTCTTAGATGAGATTCCGGAGGAAATTGTAGATAAGATTGACAGGGCAAATCGTAATTATTCTTTCGATAGTTTTAACGCAAACAACCGGACAACCCACGAAACATTGCTTAAATTTGATTTTAATGATATAGATACCTCTGATTTGACAATCCCGTCATCTGAAGAATCTATATCCTTTTCGAGTGGAGAAGTAGTCAGACATCCCATTTTTGGTATTGGAAGGATACTGGAAGTGTCCGGCAGCAGGGAAAAGGCAAGTGTTAAGGTTAGCTTTAATATTGGTGGAACAAAACATCTGATGTTGGCATACGCAAAATTAGAAAAAATAAAAGAATAACTTGAAAAGGAAAAACATCTCATGGAAAAAATATATATGGACAACGCATCGGGTACACCCGTGCACCCAACGGTAGTTGAGGCTATGATACCGTTTTTAAAGGAGGGTTTTGGCAATCCTTCCAATTTGCATCAATTCGGAAGGCTTACAAGTGAGGCAATACAGACTGCGCGTGGACAGGTGTCCAGCCTTATTCATGCAAAACCGAATGAAATCATCTTCACATCGAGCGGCACCGAGGCCAACAATTTTGCCGTAAAGGGGATACTTGCTTCCCACAAAAAGAAGGGAAACCACATTATCACTACGCAGATTGAACATTTTTCTGTGCTTAATCCCTTAAAGTCACTTGAGAAATCGGGATATGAAGTTACTTGCTTGCCCGTTGATAAGTATGGCATGGTAAATCCGGACGACGTTAAAAAGGCCATTAAACCAACTACAACGATGGTGTCTGTTATGTATGCCAATGGCGAGATCGGAACGATTGAACCAATCAAAGAAATTGGGGCTATTACGAAGGAGAAGGGTATTGTTTTTCATACGGATGCGGTTGCGGCAGCGGGAAATATACCTATTGATGTTCTGGATGCCCATGTTGATGCATTAAGTATGTCAGCTAATCAATTTAACGGCCCGTCAGGGATTGGGGCGCTGTATCTCAGGGAAGGGGTAAGAATACTTCCCTTTATGGAGGGTGGAGTCCAGGAGGGTGGCCGCAGGGCAGGAACGGAAAATGTTATTGGTATTGTTGGCATGGGCAAGGCGGCTGAACTGGCAAAATCAGAAATGCTACAGCGCATGAATAAAGTTCAGCGCTTGCGAGATCAGTTGAGAGACGGTATCCTAAAGAACGTCAGTCATGTGTTTGTCAATGGCCATCCGACAAATCGTTTGCCGGGAAACCTCAGTTTGTGTATAGAATATATTGAAGGTGAATCCATATTATTATTTCTGGATATGCAAGGGATTGCTATTTCAAGCGGTTCTGCGTGTACTTCCCGGTCGCTGAAGGCGTCTCACGTCATCATGGCCACTGGTGTTGATGCAGCGCTTGCGCAGGGGACGGTGCTTTTCAGCCTGGGGATTGATAATTCCGAGTCAGATGTTAACCACGTGCTAGAAAAATTACCACCCATTGTTGAACGTTTAAGGCAAATGTCTCCCTTATATAACCAAAAGAAATAATTTAATGTTGAGGAATTTCAACCCACCCCTCAATCCCCTCCTTGGAGGGGATTGAGGGGTGGGTAAGACGTAATTTAAGGAGGTATGTCATGGCGACCATTGCGGTTGAAAAGAAAAAATATACATACGAGGATTATATTAAGGTTTCCGATGATAAGAGGTATGAACTTATTAATGGAGAATTACTCATGACACCATCCCCGACTCCAAAACATCAGTCTGTTTCCATTGAACTTGCTTTTAGAGTTAAAAATTTTGCTACGATAAATGATCTTGGCAAAGTATTTTGTGCCCCATGTGATGTATTTTTAAACGAAGAAAATGTTGTTCAGCCGGATATATTCTTCATATCGAAGGATAGATTGAATATTATAGGGGAAAAGAACATGCAAGGTGCGCCTGATCTTGTTGTAGAAATAATCTCAGAGAATAGTGTTTACAGAGATATGGTGCAAAAGAAGAGACTTTATGCAAGATTTAGTGTAAAAGAGTATTGGATAGTAATTCCGGAAGAGGAAGAGATAGAGGTTTATATCCTGGAAGATAATGCTTATCAACTTTATTGTGCGTATAAGAAAACTGAAGAACTCGTATCGCCTTCCCTGAAAGGCTTGAAAATAGTATTAAAAGAGATATTTTAAAATAAGGAGTTGTGTATGCAGTATAGTCCAAAGGTCATGGATCATTTTGCAAACCCTCGTAATGTAGGAGAATTCCCCGATGCTAGTGGTGTGGGAGAGGTTGGAAACCCGGCTTGTGGCGATATTATGAAGATGTCCATTAAGGTCGAGAATAACGTAATTGTAGATGTGAAATTCAAGACCTTCGGTTGCGGCGCTGCGATAGCTACCAGCAGCATTTCCACTGAAATGATTAAGGGAAAGACCGTAGATGAGGCCTTAAAGCTCACTAACAAGGCAGTGGCTGAGGCATTAGGCGGACTGCCCCCGGCTAAGATGCATTGCTCCGTGCTTGCTGAAGAGGCCATTGAGGCAGCCATTGATGATTATCTCAAGAAGACAACCGGCAAAGGTCTCGAGAAAAAGAAGGCACATGCTCACGATGAACATCACGGGCACTAAATTCCCCCTTAGAAAAGGGGGGTAGGGGGTTGTAGAGAACCATAACAAAATGAAAATTTACTATAACCCAAAACTAAAAACCCTTTCAAGGAAACCTTGAAACAACAGTACACGTTCATATTGAAGAATTTGAAGAAAAACAGTAGAAAAATTTATAGAAGTAAAGACAACCCCCTGACCCCCTTTTTTAAGGGGGAATTATTGAGATGTAAATTCATATGAAAGCTGATGAAACCCTGGATTGTTACGGCCTTATGTGCCCTATGCCTATTTTTAAAACGGCAAGTAAAATCAAAGATGTTGAAGTAGGCAAGGTACTCAAGGTCGTCGCTACTGATGAAGGTATTAAAAAGGATATTGTCTCCTGGTGTAACACCACAGGAAATGAACTCCTGGATATCGAAGAAGCGGAGGGGGAGATTCACGTCTTTATCAGAAGGTTAAAATAATCCTCAGATGTTAACGCATGTTAAAAAAATATTTTCATATCACGAACTACTCATAAATATTGCCCTCCGGGACATCAAGGCGCGATACAAGCAGTCACTTTTAGGCACGACATGGGCAATTATCCAGCCATTATCTCTGATGTTGATATTCACGGTGATTTTTTCGAAATTCTTACACATCAGGACTGATGGTACACCATATCCCATTTTTTCATATTGTTCTTTACTGCCATGGTCATTTTTTGCATCCTCCCTGACCTTTGCTATTCCCAGTCTTATCAATAATAGCAATCTCATTACCAAGATATACTTTCCCAGAGAAATCTTCCCGATAGCGTCCATACTATCCTGTTTTCTTGATTTCCTGGTTGCAGGGATTCTTTTTGTTTTCATGATGTTTTACTACCATATTCAGATTAGCTGGTATGTTATTTTTGTGCCTTTCATTGTTTGTATCCAAATTCTATTTACCCTCGGAATCGCCTTTTTTGGCTCTGCCGTCATTGTGTTTTTTAGGGACGTTCGTTATGTCGTCCCGCTAGGTTTACAGCTCTGGATGTTTGCCACTCCTGTGGTGTACCCGACGACTATAGTCCCTGCAAAATATTTATCTATCTACATGTTAAATCCCATGTCATGTATTATGGATTCATATCGCAATGTCATTTTATACAGGAATCCTCCCGACATGAAATACCTGGGCATGGCATTTATTATATCGTTAATTACCTGTAGTTTGGCGTACTGGTTTTTTAAAAAGGTAGAAATGAAATTCGCCGATGCAATATAAAAATGTCTAAGACCGTAATCAAATTCGAAAACGTATCGAAAAAATATAACCTGGGTTATATGAACCTCAGTGGATTTAGGGACTATGTATCCCAAATCGTAAACTATATTACTGGTACTCCAGATTCCCTGTCCAGTAAGAGTGAAGATTTTTACGCATTAAAAAATATCAATTTCGAAGTAAAGCAGGGTGAGGCCATTGGCGTTGTCGGCCCAAATGGGGCAGGTAAAAGCACTATCTTAAAACTTTTGGCCAATACCATCGAGCCTACTTCGGGAAAAATAATTACTGACGGGAAGATTTCGGCCTTGATAGAACTCGGGGCGGGTTTTCATCATGAGTTAACGGGGCGTGAAAATATATATCTCTACGGTTCTATTATGGGTTTGAAAAGAAAAGAGATTCATGAAAAATTTGATAGTATTGTTGCTTTCGCTGAGCTTGAGCAGTTTATCGATACCCCTATTAAACATTATTCATCAGGAATGTATGCAAGGCTTGGTTTTGCAGTGGCAATTCATGTGAACCCTGACATCCTGCTTATTGACGAAGTGCTGGCTGTAGGTGATATGAATTTCCGGAAGAAATGTTATGAAAAGCTGTACGAAATTCTATCCAGAGAACATACTACGATTGTTTTTGTCTCTCACGATATTTACAGGGTGCAAGCGCTGTGTAAAAAAACCCTCTTCATAAATAAAGGCTGTATTCAAAAAATTGGACACACACCAGAAGTTATTTCATATTATGAAAATGAAATGAATAAGGCTATGATACTTAAAGAATTAAAGCCGCAAGAAAAACGATGGGGCACAGGGGAGGTTAGAATAACGGATATACATCTTTCTGATTCTGCCGGGAAAAAGACAGATACTTTTAAAACCGGTTGTAGTATCGGTATTACAATAAACTATTATGCCGCCAGAAAAGTTAATAGCCCGGATTTTAGATTTGTTATACAAACAATAGACGGTATCTGGCTCATCTGTGCGCGTTCTGCAGATTGTGGAACTGGCATAAGTTCTATAGAAGGCAATGGTACAGTGAAATGTTTTTTTGAGTCTCTTCCACTTCTTCAGAACATTTATGTTATCAGTATTTATATAGGGAGTATGGATAGTCAAATTGATTATGATGTGTGGCCAAATGCCGTTCGATTCAACGTTACAGCATATCATGATAATGAAAAAGATTATCTGTCGGCTTATAAAGGATTAATCAACTTGCCGGTAAAAATAATGCATCACTCGGATTGCGTCTAGAGATTAACACAAGATTGAAAAAAACAGAACAATGATATCTAATATTGCATATATCACAAATCATGCGAATCTTTTGAAACCTTCGTCAATTACCATTGATATTACGGATAAATGTTCATTGCGTTGTAAGACGTGTTCCAAGTGGCTGTCGAAAGGGGAAAAAGAAGAACTGGATACCCATTCATGGCAAAAGGTTATTTCCTTATTAAAGGAATGGTTAGGGGATTGCCGTGTTTGTATTAGTGGAGGTGAGTTGTTCTTACGGGATGACATATTTGAAATCATTTCTTTTGCACGCAAACAGAATGTTTATGTAACTGCTGTAACTAGTGGTTATCATATCGACACCACGCTAGCGGAAAAGATACTCACCTCCGGATTAAACGGGATATCTGTTACATTGAATGGCATCACACCAGAAACTCATGACTTTACAAGAGGGGTTAAAGGTAGTTACGAAAAGGCATTGTCAGCAATTAATCTATTAAATAACTCCAAAAAAAATATGTTTGTGTGTGTTACAACCGTTCTTATGGGTTATAATCAACAGGAAGTTGTTGATTTAATAAAATTTACCCGAGAGAATCATTTAGACGGCATAACCTTTCAAGCATTACATGATGCATCATCCTTCCGCCCATTTGATAATGGCCATCATTTTCATGAAGAAAATACATGGTATGTAAATCACTCACTCTGGCCAAAGGATATCAGTAATATGCTTTCTGTTATAGACGAGATCATTGAGCACAAGAAAAAGGGATATCCTGTCGGTAACTCTTTTGAATCACTCCAGTGGATGAAGCGTTATTTTCAAAATCCCAAAGAAATGCTTAAAACAAAGTGCATGGTAGGACTTAATAATTTTAGTATCGATCCGTATGGTGAAACCCGGCTATGCTTTAATATGGATTCTATAGGAAATATTTTATCGCAAAAACCCAATAAATTATGGAACTGCAGAAAAGCCATACAACAAAGGAAGCATATAAAAACCTGCAAAAATACGTGCAGAATTCTGATGTGCAACTTTAATGATAAAAAAGCTGATTAGCATCATTATACCCACCTTTAATCGTTCAGAAAAACTAAAGTTAGTGCTGGAGGCGTTAAATAAACAAAACCTTCCATTTCATAACTTCGAAGTAATCGTTATTGACAATAATTCAAAGGACGACACAAAAGAAGTTGTTGAATTTAGTATCAGAAAGTATAAAAATTTAGACATAAAGTATATTTGTGAGAAACAGCAGGGCTTGAACTTTGCCAGGAATTGTGGGGTACAACAGGCACAATCAGATATTGTTGCATTCCTGGATGATGATGCTATCCCCCAAACCGGCTGGCTGCAAACGCTTTTACATGCCTATAAAGATACAACAGTAGGATGCGTAGGTGGTAGAATTATTCCTTCCTTTCCGGAAGACGCCAGGCTGCCACATTGGCTAAGCGCTATTTTTAATGGATATTTTAGTGGTTTTGATCCCGGAGGCAGCCAGATTAGGGAACTTTCAGAAGATGACGGTTTCCCTTACGGTGCAAATATATCTTTTAAAAAAGAAGCCGTTCTTTCTGCAGGACTGTTTAAACCAAAACTTGATCGATGTGGAAAAAATCTTATTGCTGGAGGAGAGACGGAAATGTGCATAAGAATGTATCGTAAAGGATGGAAAATTCTTTACAATCCGGATGCAATTGTACACCACCTTGTTTCTCCAAACAGGCTCAAGAAAGAGTATTTTTCCGAACATGTAAAAGGGGAAGGAGTCACAACAGCGCTCATCGATTACTACCTGAACAATAATAACGTAACTTATTATCACCTATTCTGCTATTTGTCTAATCTATTAAAATATGCCAAAAAATTACTTCGCTTTTATAATAAAGAAGACAAGAGATTCTATTATTACCTGAGAATAAAGGCAAATGCCTATGCTGTGATATCATGGTTCAAGGTAAAGTATATGGGAATATATTTGGAATGAACTTGAGTAATAAAACCACGTATCCGGTTTCCCTTCTCATCTCAACCAAAAATCGTCTCCGGGACTTAAAGGAATGCATTGATTCTATCCTTATTCAAACGGTTAAACCAGACGAGATTATCTTGGTAGATGCCAGTGATACTCACGAAAGCATGGAAATGGTTAAAGAATCACTCGCGGACAAGGATATTAAACTAACATACTATCGACAGCCGGTCGTATCCGGAAAGATTAGAAAAACCGCCGCATGGAATAAGGCCTTAAGATTGGCATTGGGAGATATTATTGTATTTTTGGATGACGATGTTGTATTAGACAAACAGTATATTTACCACATATTAAAGACTTATCAGGAAAACCCCGGAAGTATTGCCGGCGTTATGGGACGTACAAAAAGTCCAAAAGATGAGAAAACCAATCAAAAAAAAGTATCCTTTTTATACTCTTTCAATAGATTGCTCTATAAATATTTTTTGCTGCCACACGAAGAAGGAGATGGACGTATGCAACCCTCTGGATTTCCTGCCTACCCATCCTCGAAAAGTGGTATCTTCCCTGTCGAAATTATGCCAACATGCAATATGAGCATCAAAAAAGACATTTTTCTGGAATTTGCTTTTGACGAATGGTTTTATAATTATTCTTATCAGGAAGACGACGATTTTACCTATCGGGTATCGAGAAAATACAAACTTCTTTACACACCCTTCGCGGAGTTAATTCACAAAGCTTCTCCAATAGGCAGGGATAACAAAGAAACCGTGGAAATCATGAAGATTGTTAACCATTATTATTTTTTCAAAAAAAACATGTCTAAATCTGTGAAAAACCGCCTGGCTTTTGTGTGGTCCGAATTAGGATTATTATTTTTAAGGTGTTTCTCATTTTCTTCGTTGCAAAACATAATTATGTCGCTTGTTGGTTTAACTGCATGGAGAAATCTTCCTTTAATAAAAGCCCGGATGTTGGGTTATTATAGGATGTTTCAATCTTCGATACTAAAAAATTGAATATTAGTATGTTTCTTAAAAATAACCGGCCAAATACTTTTGTCCAACAAATTTCAGGTAGTTATAAAATCTCATGGAAGATAACCGATTCTATATTGGCTAATGAATTGCTTTTGCGGGAGGTGTTAAAAACAGTTCCTTATATAAAAGGACAACTGCTTGATGTAGGTTGTGGCGAAAAACCGTACAGTAATATTTTTTCCGCACATATTTATTCTTATGTAGGAATAGACCTGGTGCAGTCATTGCATGGTAAACACGCTGTCGATGTTTATGCCAATGCGCATCACTTGCCATTTAAAAAAGATACCTTTGATACCGTACTGTGTCTGGAGGTACTGGAACACGTGGAAAGACCTTTAGAGGTATTAAAAGAAATCTATGCTGTTTTAAGAAAGGGAGGCGTGCTTATTTTGTCTGTACCGCAAAACTACTGGCTTCATAATGACCCCAGGGATTTTTACAGATTTACCCAGCAGGGTTTAATAGAATTGGCCAAAGAACAGGCAGGTTTTACGATAAATTATATGCATTCACTTGGAGGCACCAGAGAATTTTTAGTTGATTTTATTTGTAAATTTATACTTATGAAATTAAACACCGGCATACTTGGTAAAATAATACCCACGACACTCAAAAAACTTATTGTTACTCTTCCGCAAATACTCTATATCAAATTATTCAAAAATACAGATGTTAATAATCTTTTTTCCATAGGGAATATTGTTGTTGCCACCAAATAATACTTTAGGTAAGATTTTGTGGAATGTAGAGTTGCTTATTTTTTATCGTTTCCCTTCTCAATACTTTTCCGAATCATGCTGCGCAAAAGAAAACTGCGTTCAGCTCCGCCCAGAAGTCTACTGAGATTGTCATACAGTGTTGTGTCTGCTATCAGGGCGCCAATGGTGCCTTCCCCATTCTCGATTTCCGCTGTAATATTTTTGAGAGACTCGGAGGTGGTGATGAGATTTTCCATGAGTTGTTTTCCCTTGGGATCATAGATTAGGGAGTGGAGCAGTCCTTCTCCTTTTTGGAAGGTTTTCACACTTTCGTTAAGTGATACCGAAACATTGCTTAACGATTCTACAAAACCGCTCTCATCCAGCTTTCTAAAAAACTTTGAAAATGATTCAATGATACCGATTCCGCTCTCAATAACTGTGGTATAGTTTATTGGTTCTGTACTTTTTATGAAATCCCCGTCCTCTACCACGGGTTCACGGCACGCTCCTGATCTGATCTCCACATAGGAATCCCCCGTTACGTAACTTAGCCATTTAATAGTAGCAACGGAATCGCGGGTTATATTTTTCTGAACTGATTTATTTACCTGGAGTAATACCTCAATTTCTACGCAAGGCAATTCCCTGGGTAAAAAGATGCCTTTTACCTGCCCTATTCCCACACCCATATATCGTACAGGGGCGCCTGCCTGCAAGCCATACACATTCATGAATTTTGTTTTTAACGTAATTTGAGGTTCAAAATATCCTTTCTGTGTGCCGAGAATAAATACCATAGCTCCAAATCCTGCCAATGTTATCAGTGTAAAGATTCCCGCCCTTAATTCAGCTATCTGTTCTTTTGTCATAACAAGCCCCTTTTACACGCAAATATTGCCGCTGATAAAATCCTGTACTACCTGAATATTCGAGGTCACAAGTTCTTCCCATGTTCCAACTGCAACAATCTTCCCTTCGTGGAGCATGGCAATCCGGTCTGAAACAGTCTTCACGCAGTGCAGGTCGTGCGTTACTACAATAGTGGTTATTCCCAGTTTTCTCTGTAATTCGATAATCAAATCGTTGATGCGCTGGGCAGTCATTGGATCTAATCCTGTTGTGGGTTCATCGTACAGGATAATTTCTGGTTCGGTAGCAATCGCCCTTGCCAGTCCAACCCTCTTCTTCATCCCGCCACTCAATTCGTCCGGCATCTTTTTTCCGATGCCGCTTAAACCCACAAGGTGAAGTTTTTCAGCCACCCGTTCCTGAATTTCTTTTTCTGTTAGCTTAAGATGTTCCCGCAGCGGATAGGCAATATTTTCAAACACTGTGAGTGAATCAAACAGCGCCGCTCCTTGAAATAACATCCCGACATGCTCCCGTAACTTAATCAATGCGTCTTCATTCATCTGAGTAACGTTATTCTCCAGTACTATAATATCACCCTTGTCGGGCTTCATTAGCCCAATTAATTCCTTCAGGAGTACGCTCTTTCCCGAACCACTTCCTCCTAGCAGTGATATAATTTCACCCTCCAATATAGATAGGGTTATGCCATTATGGACTAAAAGCCCATTGAAGGATTTGTATACATCATTAAATTCAATAATTATCTTAGACATTAAAATATGATCAAAAACAATTTTGTCAGAAAGAAATCCGAAATCAAGATTGAAATTGAAATAGTCACGACGGTGATTGTCGTGGAACGACCTACTCCCGTCGTACCTCCCGTGGTTTTTAATCCGAAATAACAACCAATTACTGAAATGAGCAAACCAAAAAATACCGTCTTCCCGATTCCGCTTAGTAAGTCTGATATCTTAATGGTTGTTAAGACTGAATTAATATAGAAGACGCGGTCTATATCAAGCTCAAACAATGCAATGACCATGCCTCCAAAAATCCCAACAATGTCAGCCGTAACAGTTAGCAATGGCAATGTAATCATCGCCGCAAGCATTTTGGGAGTTACCAGTTTTTTGATAGGACTCGCCCCCAGCGCCCGCATGGCGTCGATTTGCTCGGTTACCTGCATCGAACCAATTTCTGCCGCAATACCAGAACCGACCCTTGCGCCTACCATAATAGAAGTCAAAACCGGACCTAGTTCCCTCACAAGTGATAGTGAAACAACGCTCCCGACATACATCTCAGCGCCGTATATACTCAATCCGTAGATGGTCTGAAGCGCCATGACCATTCCGGTAAATAGTGCAATAATATCTACGAGCAGGAGTGAACCTGCGCCAAAGTTGTCGACTTCCCGTGACACCAGTTTCAGATTGAACGGAGGTACAAAAATTCCGCCCAGTCCCTTGATTGTTAATAGGGTTACTTGCCCCACCGAAAGGATAAACTTTTTAGCGATGATATCAATGGATAATAAAATATTCATCGGTAATTCTTAATGCCCTTAAGCAATTTCTTCCATAAATTGAATGTATACAGAAATTTTACAACTGATATTTCTCTAGTTATTTCCATGCGATAATAGATAGATTCTTTTAGAAACAGGCTTGTAGTATTTTAATATCCCAAAAACAAAGAGAATAAACAGAGTTGAAAGTGTAGTTATGTATCCAATTTTAAACGAAACCGGATCATAAACAAATTCTACGTTATGCGTACCCTTTTCAAGGAATATGGATCTCAGGATATAATCAGTCTTATAAATCACAGTTTCTTTATCATCAATGTGTGCTTTCCAGCCGGGGTAATATGTATCGCTTAATACCAAGAACCCATTATTGTCCAGTTCAATGTCTATATTTATTTTATTTGGAGAATAGTCAATTTTTTTTATTTCATATTTTATTTCTTTTCCTGCCGAAGATAAATCCTTCACATCCACGTTTCGAGATTCTACGATAATTTCACTAAAAGGATCGAAGCCTTCACTGGATAATTTACCAAATATTTCATCTTTGTTGTTTAATACCGTTGCTTTCCCAACAACAAAGATCCTGAGAAAATGTTTATCATATTTCAAAATTATAGCTTTATTAAACAGATTATAATCAACTCTCTTGCTCATGTCTTCGCTTACAATCGTATATTTTACATTTAACACTTTTAAAATATTATTCCGTATTTTATTTGATGAATTGGAAATGGCAGTTAAAAAGTTCATAAATTCCATATGGGTGTTAATTTTTAGCTCCCCCCCGCCCAATATCTTGAAAATATGATTGGAAAGGCTGGTTTCGCCTATTAAAACAGATTTAGCCCACAAAAAGGCTGATTCATCTCTGAGCCCATATAAAATCTGCTGGGATTTGCCGTATAAAGAACCTACCCTGAATAAATCTTTATCTGATTCAAAATAATTAATTCTGTCTGGTTTCGATTCATAAACATCGGCGTTGGAATAATAATTAAGGTCCTTAAACATAAAAAAAAGGTCTGAAACAATTATTAATGGTATCAAGACGTGTATCGTTTTATAGTTTATCATCCTCGTAATTCCAAGAATGAATAATATTATGCCTGCATTTAAAAAAATCAACATATACATGTATCCCATTATCATTTGAGAGTACCGTGTCTCTAACGATGTGGGTATTGTTTCAAAATTTATCGTATTTATGTACTCCGTTATAAGGGGTAATATTTTTGTGGGTATAAAAAGGCCAAGCAAAAACAAGATAATAATAATTGCGTCCGAAATAACTAAAATTTTTAATACAAGGCGTAAACAACTGTCTGTTCCTTTGCCGTGTATATTTTTAGTATTCTGTATTATGGAAAAAAAGTAATGCGTCCCAATACCTGCAACAATTGTTAAGGAAAATACCGCCATTTCCATGATTCTTGATGGCCATCTGAATTTATCAAAAAAAGGAATATAGGCGTAGAAAACACTATAAACAGGTGTATAAATGCCGGATGCCAGCAATATTAATAATATCGTGAGTGCAGAAAAAAAAGCTGTTAATTTAAAATTATTTGCGCATCCGTTATTGCAGGAATAGGCATTTAGCATCTTACATCTTTTGTGAAAAAAGGAAACTATCATTGCCAAAAAGCTCAGTATTAAACTAAATATCCCCACGTAAAAACTACCCATCCAGAACTCTGCCAGTGTTATTCCCCAAAAGACATTCATGTAACCTGGTATTCCAAACAGATAGGGTATCAAGAAGGTAAACAAATGGAACGGATGCAGAGAGGCGTCTTGCATCTGGGGGTTAAAATTTTCAGCCCTGAAGGATAAGCCGGTCAATTCCAGTGCAGGCAAAAGCTGTATCATACTTAAGGTAACAGCGACTATCGTGGCTAACGGAAGGATAAATAATGGTTTCAGGATGCTTTTAATGTCTTTCGTAGCAAAAGCATTTAACATGATCATTGCAATCCAGTATAATCCCAGTGAAAGATAGACATAATAAAACGTCTGTGAATGTCCTGCTAGTATTTGAATTGACATAGTAATACCAGTTATGCATCCGTACCACAGCGATCTTTTTTCAATGGCACTATCAAGCAGATAAAATAATAATGGAACCCAGACGATAGTACTTATAATTGTTAAAAATTCCAATCTGCTGATAATCATACCATTAAACATGAATACTATTGCAGAGACAAATGCGGCAATCCTGACTACGTTCCAGTGTCTCATCAAAATATACATAAAAACACCGGCCAGGAATATATGGAGAACGATGAACCATCGTAATGCAGTAATTATGGGAAGTGTATAAAACATGAGATTAAGAGGATAGAATACGGCAGTTTGAGGAAAGGCAATAAAAGGCTGGCCTAATGAAGAATAAGGATTCCAGAGTGGCATTACCCCATTTCTGATAGACTCCCGTGCAAAGTTACGCCACGGTACATAGTCACAAAAAGTATCACGTAAAAGCAATATCTTATTGTGAAAAATCATCTGTTCGAAAAAAATTATCGTTAAAATGAACAAGGCGGTTATGTAAATTGCATCTTTTGTTCTTTCTCCAATTCTCATATAAATATTATCCGTCCTTTTCTATCGAAACTGTTCTTCTGGCGGTGTAAATTTAAAAGACCTTATCAAATTCGTAAAATTATTTTGCACATAATCAAATAAATCGGGTGCAGCCCAGGATGCCAAGTCGTATACCTTATTTCCGAATTTGATGACGTAGGATTCGACCTTAAATGTATGGTTATCTATTTCACACGTCAAAATAGTGTGCATTGCCTTTTGGTTATCTACAAGCACAGGCTCATTCAGCAGTATTTTCTTGTTTTTCATGCCGATAAAAAGCTGACTATTTAACATCTCCAGGGAAACCTGCTTGCTCTCTATATCACTGGAGATAAAGGCAATCATGGCGTGATACTGTTTATGCCTTAATGCTATATCCTCTTTGCCTATCTTGATTGGCTCCCAATCTTTTCCAGTGAGGGTTACCGTATAGTTTCTGTGCGGAGGTGAGAAGATACCCTCTTTTACCTGTAACGGAGCGCAGCCAAGCATTATTATAAAAAAGGGCAAACCACACCAGCGGATTACATGTTTGATTTGAAAATAATGCAATAGTTGCTCCTTGCAAAAAGCTGTAACAGTTCAGCACCCTCACCATGTCTCCCCCATCGAGGGAGAGAGAATGGTTTTCCCCCGCCCCTGGTGGGAGGGGTTAGGGGAGGGGGGGAACTGATACAAAAAAGTCATATCAAAAGTAATGTCCTTATATCCACTAGATTTCATCCTGTCAAGTATTTTTCGAAAGTGCCACTATCAATCTTTTTGGGTAACAATGCTTGACTTATTATTACTGTTCATTTAACATAATAAAATATGATTTCAGTTGATACCGCTGTAAAAATTGTCACTGACGTAACGGAACCACTGCCAGCCAAGACAGTGCCTTTTGAAAGTGCATTAGGACTATGTTTGGCACGAGATGTACGATCAGATATTGACATGCCGCCCTTTGACCGCTCGGCAATGGATGGTTATGCAGTTATTGCGGAAGACACTGTTCGTGCCCCGGTTGAATTGACTGTAATTGAGGATATTGCCGCAGGTCACATGCCCACTAAAAAGGTAATGCGTGGACAGGCATCAAAGATTATGACCGGCGCTGCTGTACCTGATGGGGCTGATGCGGTGGTCAAGTTTGAGGAGACAGAAGACATTGCGGGAAATAACCGCGTAAAAATTCTCAGGGCAATCGATGAGGGAAGAAACATCTCGAAAATGGGTGAGGACATGAAGGTTGGGCAGATTGTACTTCATAAAGGCATGCCCATTCGACCCCAGGAAATTGGCATCCTTGCGACCGTGGGGAAGTCAAACGTTGAAGTGTTTTCGATGCCAACGGTAGGCATTATTTCCACAGGAACAGAGCTGGTAGATGTTAGCTCAAAACCTTCCGCTGCGCAGATTAGAAATAGTAATGGCTATTCCCTTGCCTCACAGGCCAGGCGTCTGAAGGCGGACGTTGAATTGCTGGGCGCTGTTAAGGATACGAAAGAGGATATTTCCCGTATGATACGGAGAGGCTTGCAAAAGGATATTTTGATCCTCTCCGGCGGAGTTTCTATGGGGGAATACGACCTCGTAGGCGATGTAATGAAGGATTTAAATACCCAAATCTATTTTGAAAAAGTGGCGCTGAGACCTGGAAAACCTGTTATTTTTGGCAAAAAAGATAAGACATTTATCTTTGCCCTGCCGGGAAATCCTGTCGCATCCTTTGTCACCTTTGAACTATTCATTTATCCCGCTATCCGCAAGATGATGGGATTTACAGACCTCCACCGGACAACCTTAAAGGCTTCTCTGGAAGTAGAAATACTCGTCAAGAGGAAACGCCGTGAGTACCGCCCCGCCCTTCTCCGCATGCACAACAACCAATGGTATGTTTCGCCTGTAGAATGGCATGGCTCTGCCGATCTGCTGTCTACCACGCAGGCCAATTGCCTCCTCATCGTCCGCGAAGACGCAGAAAGGCTTGCCGTTGGGCAATTGGTCGACGTCATCCTGCTTGATTAAATTAGAACTTTGGCAACTTTTAATACTGTAGTGGCAATTCATGAATTGCCACTACAGAGTCATTTTGAAATTCCTTGGCATTAAAAGTAGTACAAGTCGTTTGGACAAAAGTAATCGAGGCGTAAAAGACATTCAAGAAAATTGTTGTGTAAGGTTTGTAGAGGTTTGTGTTATGAACCGCTCTTTTTCAGCTCTTGCCGTGTGTATTGTGAGGGGTGACGAGGTTCGGCTTTCTAATGCAGGATAGAAAAGCATATCGATCATGGTATCTTTTCGATAAAATATTTAGCGGTCTTGAGTATTCCTTTTGCTGTGTTTGGGTCGCGGATAAGTCCCTGGTAGTAACCTGCAATATGAAGCTCGTCATACAGGGTTTCAAAATCTCTAAAAAGCTTGCCGTTGTGAATAGCAAGGTATTTTTTAAGTGCCGCCCTGTATCCCTCAATGGATTTTGGCATATCCTTTTTGATGATGCCTTTTTTTAACAACGCTTCCTTAATTGCTTCTAATACTGCCAGGTAAGCAGTTCCGAATGCTTCGCGCACGGGTTTGACGTCCGTATAGCTATTGCCCTCAACAGGTGTTTTCGCGAGTATTTCTTTTGCATTTTGTAAATATCTTAATGATTCTTTCATATTATCCTCTTGGTTATAGAGATTTTATCATTTTAATTTGTTTATGTCAAAGCTTATCAGGATGCGGAAGGAGATGGTTTTGTAAGGTTGAGTTGAGGAACGAAATCCAACATTTCAAAAAGTTATGAAGCGGTTATGTTGATTCTGTTTCCCATCCGCCTCCGAGGGCCTTGTAAAGTATGACGAGGTTCAGTGACACCGTGCGCTCGCTTTGGGTAAGGTCGTCCTCTGCCTTATAGAGGGAGCGCTCGGCATCCAGCACATTAAGGAAATTGACCAGTCCTTTGGTAAACAATTCGCTGGCCAGTTCTACGGCGCGGCGGTTGGCATCTACCGCCTCGGAAAGGTTTTGGCGGCGTACGTATTCCGTATTATATGCAACAATCGCATTTTCCACGTCTTCGAGGGAGGCTAATACGGCCTTTTCATAGCTCAGTAATGACTGCTCCTGTCGTGCATTTTGCACTTTTATGTTTGCCCGAATGCGACCGGCTTCAAATATAGGCCAGCGTACCGTTGGTCCGATTGACCAGAAACGACTATGGACGAGGGAAAAGGCATTCAGGTTTTCAGTCTGTAGCCCAAAATCTCCTGTCAAAGAGAATTTTGGAAATAAATCCGCAGTAGCGACGCCAATCCGGGCTGTCACTGCAGCCAGTTCCCGTTCTGCACGGCGTACGTCGGGTCGACGGCGCAAGAGGTCGGAGGGCAATCCGACTGGTACTGCAGCAGGTGTAGATGGAATTGGCTTTTCCTTTGTTAATTCAGTCGATAGAGCGCCCGGCGCCTGTCCCAATAAAATACCAATGCGGTGAATGGCCTGTTTCATGGAATTTTCAAGCAAAGGTATCTGTGATTGCGTGGTGGCAAGCAACGCTTCAGCCTGAATGGCGTCGAGTTCGCTGGACAATCCCGCCTTATATCGTGCACGGGTAATCTCAACCGTTTCCTGCTGGACTTTAATGTTTTTACGTACAATTTCCAATTTGCGCTGAGAGCCTCGCACCTCGATATAGTTTCTTGCTACTTCCGCAAGCAATGTAATCAATACGTCTCGTTGATTTTCTTCGGCTGCGTCAATATCGGCCCTGGCGGCTTCAATGGCGCGGCGTTTGCCGCCGAACAGGTCGATCTCCCAACTGGCATCAAAACCCGTCTGATACAAGTTGCGTTTGAGTTTGGCGCTGGGTGGAATTGTTGAAATACCCTGACTGCGGCGGCTGCGCGAGTATGACGCAGAGGTGTCTACTGATGGCCACAAATCGGCTACAACAACGCCGCTCTGGAATCTCGCCTCGCGCACACGCGCTTCGGCGACGCGCAGATCGAGGTTTGACTTAGCTGCACGGGTGATAAGAGAATCGAGCACGGGGTCGTTGAATGTCTTCCACCATTGAACGGTTGACACCGGTTTGGCTTCTCCCTTCTGTTGAAGTTCGCTCCATGATTCCGGAACGGATACTTTTGGTGGATTATAATTGGGACCAACTGCGCAGCCGTTAATAAGCAGTATCAAATATGGCAAGAAAAGTGCCGGTAACACGATTTTTAATCGTGATACCGAAACTGTATAATTAAATTGTATAGGAATTTTCATTTTATTTAAGCGGCTTGTAGAGCGAAGAGTCTCTTCGCTCTACATTGAAAAGCCACCGAATGCCGAATATAAAACTAATGACTTTGAATGCTGTCTATCGCCTCTATATAAACGTCCATCTGTTGCCCGGCATATATTGGCAGGTCAGAATGCTCAATGCTGTAAATGATCTGCAGTACGCGTGTGTCCACGCGCTCGATACTGTCGCCGGTAAGTGACTTTTTCGGAATAACGTACGGCTCAAAGCGAATAAATTTTAAATTCGCTTTAATTTCCCTGTTTCCGCGCAGAAAGGCAATTGCCGGAGTATCCGCGCGAACGCGCCAGGCGTCATTTTCATCCACATCCACGCGGATGTTCAATGGTTCTACGTTGCCAAGGAGAATAAGCGGTGTCTGGGTAATACCTGTGGGAGCAAACTCGCCGGGGTGGATTTTTAATTGCAGGATTTTGCCATCGACAGGGGCGCGCACGATAATTCGATCAAGGTTCATTTCGGTCTCTTCTATTTGTGCCTTTGCAGAAACGACGTCTGACTTAGCTTGTGCGAGTTTTGCTTTGGCAATTTGCACTGCATAGCGACGACGGTCGAGTTCTTCGGTGCTGATTGCCCGCTTATCCGTAATACTTTCGGCAAGGACGAGTTGGTTTTGTAAATCTGACAGCGATGCCTTTGCTACTTTTACGCTTGCGTTCGCTACGTGCAGCGCCGACTGCCGTACCGCCAGTTCTGCCTTCAGGTCGCGATCATCGAGTTTGAATAGCGGGTCGCCGGCATTGACCTTGCTGCCAACGGAAACGTAAATTTCAGAAACTACACCCGGAATAAGAGTGCCGATTGCGATGTTTTCCGTGTTGGCTTCGACTATGCCGGTGCCAGCCACAGATGATTTGAATGGCGGCGCGGCAGGATCAACAAATGGTTGAGCAGGAGGAATGGTCTTGCTGCCGTTTACGACCGTCAAAACTGCGAATCCTAGTCCCAAAACGGCCAGGGCTGGAAGTAGGTATTTTCTGATCATAGAAACCTCTTAAATATACAGGAATTTTCAATCCTTTTAATTCCCCTCTAAAAAGAGGGGATAAAGGGGTGTGTAAGCTTTCCGCGACATCTCCTCAACTCCTCTTTCTAGAGGGGGAGCTTAAAAGTCGCTGCCATAGGCAGCTTAATTTAACCGAAAATCTCGTGAGTCTGATACGCTGATAATATGACCGTCATCCATTTTAGCGATGCGGTTTGCAAATTCGAATATGCGCGAGTCATGAGTGACTACAACCAATGCTCGTTCAACACCAACCACCACTTCG
The DNA here is from genome assembly GCA_016188675.1 of Planctomycetota bacterium. GTDB lineage: Bacteria > Planctomycetota > Brocadiia > Brocadiales > Brocadiaceae > Wunengus. The sequence continues at coordinate 1,832 of JACPHJ010000190.1, read as the reverse complement.
TGCAACAGTTCCATGACCTTGTGTCCTGTTTCATGGTCGAGGGCGCTGGTTGGTTCATCGCAAACAATTAATTTTGGGCTGTGCACCATCGCCCTTGCGATGGCAACGCGCTGCTGCTGGCCGCCAGATAACTCCCGTGGGAGCGAGTATGTGCGGTCACCCATTCCGACGCGATTAAGGATTTCCCGCGCCCTCTCCAATGCTTCACTTCGTTTTAGTCCATTTATCAGTAAAGGCGCAGCTACATTTTCGGCTGCAGAAAGTGTGGGGATCAAGTTGAACAATTGAAAAACGAATCCGATGTTTTGTCCCCGAAACCGTGCTTTTTCCCAATGGCTCACGTGTTTGTAATCGTGTCCAAACACCAGGCATTCGCCTTCGTCTCTTTCCAAAACGCCGGCGATAATGGATATCAATGTGGTTTTGCCGCTGCCTGACGGCCCCACGAGCATCATCATTTCCCCTGTTTTTATTTCCAGGTCAACGCCGCGCAGTGCGCGAACCTGTGTCTCGCCGACGCCGTAGGATTTTGTTACGCCTTTGCATTGCACAGCAATGTTATTCATATTTTCTAAATTGTTAGCTCTTGAAAACAATCGCCGGCTCCAGTCGTACGACTTTCCACATGCTGAGGGCAGCAGAAGCAGCACAAATCAATGTGACTGCTGTTGCACTGCCAAGAAGAAGTTGCCACGGCAACCGGAATGAAAGTTCAGTGTTTCCTGACAGGGTGCCGAAGACGGAGGCTGCGCCAACCCCAATTCCATATCCGATGCTGCCGACCATTGCCGCCTGGAGTAGAATCATTCGTAATAACATACCGTCTGAAGCGCCCATTGCCTTAAGTGTCCCGAAATAGCGGAGATTGTCCTGTGTGAAGTTGTAAAAAGTTTGCCCGGCAATAGCGACGCCGACAATAAATCCTAGTATTACGGTAACTCCAAAATTCACAGGAATGCCGGTGTATTTCATGAAATAACGCACAGTAAGTATTTTAAATTCACTCCACGTATAAGCAGCCAGTCCGGTTGTGGCTTGAATGCGATTGCACATGGTGTCGAGGTCCATGCCTGGTTTTGCCTTGACCAGCACAAAGGACATCAACTTGCGCTCGCGTGGCGCAAATATGGTAGCGCGCGAGTATGTGGTGTAAATAACCGGCTGAGATTGAAACGGTCGCGTTGCCTTGCAAATTCCGACAACTACGGCTCTGTGGTCGTTAAGTTCCATAGTATCGCCGATTTTTAAGGGTACACGCTTTCCATCCGGCATAACTTTGGCAAGTTTGTCCATGATGCTGAAGCTGTCGACGATAATGGCGTCGCTGCGACGCAGATCCGATAATTGTCCCTGTATCATTTGTGGCGGGCCTCCGATTAACGTTTCATCGTCAAGACCAACAACGTTACACTTCTGGAAAGTCCCGTTGGGAAGTCTGGCCTTTAACAACCCTTTGTACATGGGGACTGCCCACGCGACGCCTTCCACGCCCCGGACCCTCAGCACTTCCGTCTCTTTCAGTGGTTTGAGATCGTCAATGTACTGCACCTTCGGGTCCATTACCCAGATATCGGGTAGTGTCGTATCGGTAAGGAATCCAAACGTGCGCGTCATCAGCCCCAGAAAAATCGCGGATTGCTGGGTAATGAGCAGTGAGGCAAACGTCAGTCCCATGACAATGCCCAGATATTTGGCTCGATCACCGATAAGCATTTTTAAAGCAATGAAATTCATTTTTTTAACACCGTGTGTCTTTTGAATTCTTTGATTGCACCAAGCGAAAAGCTGGTGATATGACCGGCCAGGCGGTCAACGTCCTTGAGAGTGTATTT
>JACPHJ010000196.1 GCA_016188675.1 Planctomycetota bacterium | reverse complement strand
TGTGGCAAGCATGATTCCCCTGGTTACGGACACTGCGCATACGATATTTCCTTCCGGAATGGATTTTAAGTCAGTCGTCCATCATCCAACCCTTATGCCGGTGTGGTGGTCATTAGCATTAGGGGCGTGCCTTGGAGGAAACGGTTCGCCGGTTGGCGCATCAGCCAACGTGATCACCTTGGGTCTGGCGGAAAAGGCAGGGTACCCTATAACGTTTAAGAAATTTATTATCTATGCAATCCCCATTACCATCGAGACAATCATACTGTCAACTATTTATATTTGGCTACGATACTATATCCTTCTTTAAAATTTTCAATTCAATATGCTATGACAGAAAAAAACAACCAAATAGACAAAAACAATAAACATACAGAACCAGCAGGGATACCAGCTTCCCGCAAACCAATGAATACATGGAAGCACATGGTTGCCCATGTTTGCATATGGTTTCTGGTAATAATACTTGTCATGGTTTATTTTACCTCGACAGGTTCGCCACAGGCTGGTCTTTTAGAGGTTGGAGTATCTGCGTTAATTTTTGTCGCTTTGTTTCACCTCGTTATGAAATTCTTTCCTCTCGTCTCTAAGATCATTACTTCGGTAATTGTAATAGGTTTTGGGATGGCATTAATCTTCGTGAATTATCACTATTTGAAAGTTGTTAAAAAAGATGCCTCACTGAAGCAATTATTAGTGGGAGACCTGCTCGTTCATAAGATTTTAAAGACTATCAAAAAAGAGCCGATTGCTTTAGTAACAAAAGAAGAAATTCCTCAAACAGTTTCGGAATCAAAATATGAAAAACCATCACCAGCAGTGTCTCTTGATCAACTGAAAACAATGATCGCAGAGCCAGTCACGTCAGGCGCTGAATTAGAATTAATACATGTTACACCGCCAGCGCCCGTGATTAAAATGGGAACAGCATTTGTGACCGGAAAATATAAGATGGAGTCATATGTGGGTAATATGACTGAAGAAGTTTCCCGTTTGACATTTACAACAAAAAAACGTGAGCCTATAGTCCAGCAAGCAACAGAAAGAAAAGATCTCACGCCTTCATGTATTCTTGAAGTCATTCAAGAAACATCAATTACTACGTTAAAAGACCATAAAATTCAACCTCCCATATCAGGAATGACAGAATCAATTCATATGATAAAATTGTGTGAACCTTTGAAAGAAGGCAGAATGCCTATTAATTAGATATTATTTAAGGAGCCAGGTTATGAAGATGTCTATCGTTATAGCGCTCATGCTGTCAGCTTTAGTAAACGTTGGTTATTGTCAGGATCAGGGCAAAGATGAATCTCTGGATGCCGCACTTAAGGAATTTCAACAAGCTATAGAAAAAAACCCAAGTTACGCCGATGCGCACTATAATCTTGGGATTGTGTATAGTGAAAAAGGAATGGTAGAAGATGCTGTCATCGCATACAAAAAAACGGTAGAGATTGAACCCAATTTTGAAAAGGCATATAACAATCTCGGTGTAATATATTATGAGGCGGGCCGATTAGATGAAGCCCTTGAAAGCCTAAAGAAGGCTATTGCTGTATCTCCGCAATATAGCGAGGCACACTATAACTTAGGAATCGTTTATTATGGAAAGAAACAATACTCCGATGCCGTATCGACTTTTAAAAAGGCCGTAGAACTTAACCCAAAATTTGAAAGGGGATATTATAATTTAGGTGTTACCTATGCTTCTATGGATGCCATAGAAGAATCTCTCGCCGCCTTTAAAAAAACGGTTGAAATTAACCCACAATATTCGGATGCTTACTATAATATGGGCGTCGCCTACGCAAAGAAGGATCAACTTGACGAGGCTATTAAATCCTTACAAAAGGCCTTGGAACTCAACCCAAACGACGACAAGTCACATTTCGCTTTAGGTGTAATCTATCAAGCTAAACGAAAGGCAAAAGTATCCAGCGGGAAGTCAGAAAAACCGTAATACTGCACCTCTGAAAAGCCTGCATTATCATGGGAAAGATTTTTAAGAAATTTGCCTTTTACGCTGGTTCAGTGCTTGTCATATTCTGGAGTATAAGCCCTTTTCTCTGGATTTTATTGACCTCTCTCAAACCAGCTTCGCTGGTCATGCAACTGCCGCCCATATTCCCTGATAATTACACTATTGACGCATACAAAAATGTCCTTTTGGGAAGCCATTTTCCCAAATACCTGTTTAACAGTTTTGTGGTCTCATTATCGACGGTATTAATCACAATACCTTTCTCACTCCTCGCAGCATATGGTGTTTCACGATTCTCATTCCGGGGGAAGACAGTCTTTTTGTTTACAGTCATTCTCCTGTTTACCCTTCCTTCCATAAGTCTTGTAGCCGCACTCTATAAACTTTTTTATGCCCTCGGTTGGATCAACCTGCCTATCTCCCTTATCTGTACCTATAGCGCCCACAATTTCCCATTGGCATTCTTCCTCCTGGCAAAATACCTTGATAAAATACCCATTGAGATGGACAGAGCAGCCCTTATGGACGGCTGTAACTACTTCCAAACCTTTCGCTATGTTATTACCCCTATCGCACTACCGGGTATTATTTCTGCTTCGGTTCTTATTTTTATCTTCTGCTGGAATGAATTCCTTTTCGCCCTTACCTTTACCCTCGATGAAACAACACGGATGGCTTCGGTAGGGATAGCGCTATTTGAGGGTACCTATGAAATCCCCTGGGGTGATATTGCTGCTGCCTCTGTCGTGGTAACGCTTCCACTCCTTATCTTTTTAATGTTTTTCCAGAAATATGTTGTACAGGGTTT
>JACPHJ010000027.1 GCA_016188675.1 Planctomycetota bacterium | reverse complement strand
TTGTCATTCATGGACTCGATCCTTTATGGCTTGATTAGCCCCAGCGTGGAAGGATGCATGGCAAGAAAACATTTCTTTGGTTTTTTTGTCAACAGGGGATAATATTTTTTCTTGACATGCTTTTTCATAGATGACATTGCGATATTGTTACAACTAAGTTTGTTTTTATTCCAAACCCCTAAATTTGGTTCTCACCTTTACCGCTCAATAAATCATACCCTCTTCTATTGGCAAATCCCAGCTTGAAAATCTTGTCTGCAAGGGCGTCTTTCGTGACTTTATTATTTGTTTTCTCCGCGTTCTCTGCGGTGAACTATTCCGTTTTTGTTAAAATATCCATTCCCACGGCTCGTGAAATCTCTTTGTTGAGTTCGATCGTGCTCGTGTGTCTGCTTTCCTGGTCAGCGGGGACAATGGTAATCGCCTTGGCTGTCTTGCTCCTTAATTCAGTAATTGTATCAAGGCATTGCTCTGCCATGTTCTCTGTAATTAATATAATTGTCACCAGAGGATTTTGGGAAGCTTTTCTGATGATGGTAATGGTCTCCGCTACTGTTTTCACAGGTTCAATCTTTACCCCTATACTTTGATAGGGCAGGACATCTTCCTTTTCACCAATAATAACAATCTTAGACATAGGTATTTCGCAATCGCTCTCTTAACAAATTGTTTTCTATTTTATGTACCTTTCCGCCCAGCGCCAATTTTAGGTTAAACACCTCAGTCGTAAGGCCACACAGATACCCGAATACCCTTTCCGGGCCAAATGGGACGCGTTTCACAGGAAGGATCACGTCCAATAAATAATTGTCGGTTGCCACTTCGTATCGAAAAGATATTTTTGGAAATAAATTCAATGAAAGCATTTGTATAAAATATTGCTCCAGTAGGGGCGTATTGCAATACGCCCCTACAAAAGCTTCACGCAATTTCTTTTCCGATGTCCATACCTTGTTCATAACAAGTTTGCGAAATAAGTGATTCTGTTCGAATCCTTCCAAAAAGTATTGATCCAAGAGTTGCATATCAAGCTTTAAAGATATTGCACGCTGTATTACCTCAAGACCTTTCACAAGTTGGTATGTCTCTAAATATCTTTTGATAATCTCAACTTCTATTTTTTTACAATGATCTTCAATATATCGTAAATACGCACCGTCGAATATCAGATCTATGATAAAAGGCAGCAATTCATTTTTTCCTCTCCCTTCATCCCCCCCTTGCGAAGGGGGGGAAACTGGGGGGGGAATTTGATTATGGACATGCTGTAGTATAACCTTTTTGATAAAGGAGATTGATTCCTTGAATACCTCCGGTAAAGCGGTTAATTTGTCTTGCCAGACATCATCTAATTTATCCCTGCTCATAGTTCCCCGAAAATATTTACCAATGCTTGTACCAAGCGCCTTAGACTTTGTAAATAATTTCAGGTTTTGGATGTCATTCCTTATCAAAAAAAAGTCGCAGACGGCGCCGTCGGGCGACAATGAACGTATCTCATCTAACCGGCTGTAATAGTAGTCATCAAGTAACGTCTCGAATTCATACAAATGCTTAACATGGCTAAAAAACGCCTTCAAAGGGGTATTATTCAAACTCGTCAGTACCTCTTTAAAACCATCCGTGGATAACAGTTTTTCAAAGAAGTTTGAACCGAGGAGACTGCACTCCAGGACGTTGACACGTCCTGAAACATAACACCAGTCATAATGGTTATTTTCCATATTGTATGAATTATTCTTTGGACAGAGATGAACGTGGATTGACGGGATGTTAAGGGCACGGTCACCGTGCCCCTATGTGTGTATCCGCGTCCTAAATTTAATGTTTAGGAATTTCAATCCTTTCATAAAATGGATAAACACACCCCTACCCCTCTCAAGAGGGGAATTGCAAAATCCCCTCTTGGGAGGGGACTCAGGGGGTGGGTAAAAAAGTCGCTGGGTTTTTGTCTTTTAAAACCCAGCCTAATTTAATATTTATAATTCTGTATCAGCCAATCTCTGCATGTCGTTTAATTTTGGAATTAATGTCGTACGAAGGTTCTTTACAAGGGTATCCAGGCTATAATCAATTTCATAATGTTTTGTCTTTAAGATAAAACCTCCTTTTATATTGAGGGGATTGGTATTCAGGCTAATCCCTGCCTTTCTTCCCTTATTAATGTCGTCAATAAAGGCATTGTCTATTTTTTTTAAATCCCTTGCATTGACAAACAATTCCCCCTCCAAATGACCCGTTATATTTGCCAGCCATTTCCCCATCAATGTCAAATAATCCTTGTCAGGAAGAGATTGTATTCGCCTGATTGCATGGTCAAGGACATCATCAATTACCCTATTTTTAACCTCAAGCAATTCCATTTTACAATCGCTCTTTAATTTGCCTAAAAACCTTTTCATATCTTCCCCGATGCGTGACTCATCGGCCTGTAACATCTCTTGATATTCCTTCCCTAATGAGACTTTTGCCGTCTCAGTCTCATTACGAAACTGTTCCTCAGCCGTTTTGATGATTTGTTCAGCCTCTTTCTGTGCGTTTTCTATAATGTAATTTCTGATCCGTTCGATGGACATATATCGTATTAATTTAGTTTGTTGAAAAAACTCAGTAAAAATCGGATTTTAACGTTGTGGGTAGGAACGAAGAATTTGCCCGCATTAAACACACCCCTAAATCCCCTCTTGATAGAGGGGACTTCTGAGCTCCCCTCTAAAAAGAGGGGCCGTGGGGGGTGTGTTTCAGCTCAGCAAATGCTTCAGTCTTACTGTAATACAAAGAATTCATCGGATGTATTTTTCAAAAAATAAGTTGTTACCATATATCTAATCGGCTGTCAATATAACGAGTTATTTCTTAGATTTTTATTCATTAACCAGCATGAAGGGGACGATAGTATTCTCCTGCGAGCCATGCCGCATACTCAATAGCCTGAAGAATGCCTTTTTCTGTTAGTTCCGGATATGCCTTTAAAATTTCTTCGTGGCTCATACCTGAAGCGAGTAATTTGAGAACAAAAGCAACGGTGATACGCATTCCCCGTACAGTCGGTTGCCCCATGCAAACCTCAGGATTTACTGTGATACGATCGAATAGTTTTGCCATAGTAATTATCCTCCTTTAGCCAATTTCCATTAGAGAGAAATATTTACATGAATATTATATCAACCATTTATACTCATAGTACTCACAAAATCCAGAATTCTATGCCCTGTTCTTCCTTTCCGATTGCAACTACTGTCAAAAAATCATTAAACTGTCTTAAGTTAATCGCTGTTATGATTCAAAAGTACACATTTGTCAAAAACCAGACAAAGCCTGTGTTGCTGGGGTAAAGGACAATCCCCCTTCTTTGGTTAGCCACGTAATCAGCAAGATGGAAATCAACAGGGCAATGACGGCATAGGTTTCAACGAGTGCGGGAATCAATATAGCACGCCCACCCTCTTCTGGTTGTTTCCCTGTAAGATTGATAGCGGCCGTTGCGGCCTTGGCCTGCATGATTGCAGTTTTGTATTCTACAATGCCCATGCATATAGCAATGAGGAGTATTGAAACACCAACGGTGGGAGATATATTTATATTTCCAATAATAATACCGGTACGGAGGGCAATCATAATAGCACAGATGAAACCATAAAAACCCTGAGTGCCGGGCAGCGCCATGAGCACAAGCATCTTCCCAAATAGTTCCGGCTTTTCAGAGAGCACACCTGCCGCCTGAGATGAGGCAATCCAGATACCCTTTGCAGAACCCAGACAACTTACCGTAACTACCACAATGGCGCCTATGACAACCCATCCAAATCCCGTTTGCACGAAATACAACTTCAGTAAATCTGTCATGGTATTTGACTCCTAATAATGTTTAGATTTTATCTTAATGTAAAAATTCTATTTATTACCGTTTTCTTTAAGAACTATGCGCTGGTTGCCGAAACCGTAAGGCTGGAATTTTGGGGCGCCTCCTTCGTAAAATCTTCCGAAAAATTCCAGGAAGATTAGACGTGCCGGATGAATAAAGGCGCCGAGAATACTCATGACAAAGTTAAACATATGACCAGACACAAGGGTGACTATAAATAGTATCATGCCAACGAAAGTCCCTGTCTTGAATAATGCCGCTACGATGTTAAACGCCATACCAATAATTGTTGTTGTAAGGCCGAGAGCCATGATGCGGGTGTATGAAAGGATGTCTCCTATAAAACCGGAACATCCGTAGGTGCCCACAATCCCATACAAGCTGACAATCCCTGTGAAAATTTTACCGGCAATCCCCTTTTCGTTACGCCCCTGTGTCGATATTAATCCAACGGCACCAATAATGGCCATATACTTCCCAATAGTATATACATAATCCGGTATTTTAAAAAAAATGGTGGATACCAGGATCAAAAATCCAGGCAACATTATCAGCCACAGCAGCCCGTCACATATGGCATTCATGATGTTCTTCCTTAAGAATTCTCCATACATCCTGAGTGTAATGCCATAAAATTGATTCAACGCACCCAACCCTATGGCAATTAAGAGCGCGATAACAGGTTTTGAAAGGGGATCCAGGAGCGTAAGCCTTTCTTTTGCTTTTAACAAAAGGTTGTTTTCACCCAAATACATGGGATTATATAAATCCCCAGCCCACCCACCAGTCGCGGCGCCGAAAATCATCGTGCTAATGCCGGCATAAAGAAAAAGTTTCATGAAGTTGGAAAGTGGCTCTGAGTGCCTGTATTTTCTGGCCATCCATGCAGAAAAGACAGTTAAGAATAACCCGTAGAATACATCGCCGAAACAGAGTCCGAAGAAGATTAAAAAGGATACAATGACAAACGGGGTTGGATCGAATGTGAAATAATTAGGCAATCCGAACATATTGATTAATAGTTGCGCAGGTTTAAAGAACCTGTTGAGTGTAATAGAGACAGGTACTTTGTCAATCGGTGATGGTTCTTCATACATAACCGATGCGTGCTGAAATTCATTGCTGAGTAATGTATCGAGTCTCAACCTGTCTGTTGTTTTAACATATCCAACCAATACAAAGAGCCTTTTTGACATGGCACATCTGCGCTGTGCGATCATTTTCTCTCTCTCGTTCTCCCAATATCCCAGTAGTATTTCCAGAGAACGCCATTCGTATGATAATTCGAGAAAACGTTTGCGAATAGTATCCTGCTCCCTGATGACATTTGCCATATCCAGGGTTAATCTGCGCACGTCTTCCTTTACGTTGTCCGATAAAGCGGGGAATGGTATCTCCTTAAGGTCGTATTTTGCCAATAGAGACAAAGCGACATCTTTGTCGTTGTTTAAATATGCAAAAAGGATTTTCAGTTTCTCCTCAGTTTTTGAAACAATCTGCCATGCAAGAAACTCATTGGCCGGTTCATCCCTCAAGAACCGATTCCATCGGGCCTCAGATACCTGACAGTAAAAGAAGGAGACATTTCTAACGTTTCTGATTCGAACAAATTCATCCGCCAAAGGTAAAAAACCGGTAAGTTTGTCTATTTCCTCTTTTCGCTGCTTTTGCTGTTTTTGAAGAACCGAGTATCTTTCGTATTGAACCTGACATTCCCTGTGGATGGATTCGATATCCATACGGGAGAATGCGTGATCTAATTCCTCTTGAGTGACTTGTAATGGAATGGGGAAGACCCCTTCGACAAAGCTTTTCTTTTTTTGAAAGAATATTTTAAGGATGGAAAGGATGGTATTTAACTTCTGGATATTTTTCTCTATTTCTTCTACTACCGTAGGAAATCTCTGGAACTGTGAAATTGACGAATTGCCTATGTGTGAAAAAGTGTCTGTGATATGGACAATATTCAGTTGGTAAAGTTGACTGAGGAACCACCGGGAATCTTTCGAGGGGAGCAAAATAGTTAATTTGTTTAGCCTGTCAATAGCCATATTAGCTCTCGTAAATTTGTTTTACTACCCACTCAACGGCATCTTCCATGCTTTTACTATTTAGATTGAGAAGTTTCTTTTTTAACAATTCAGATTCATTCTTCAAACCTTCTGCTTCAGTCTTTTGTTGTTCGGAGATTTTTGCCTTTGATCTCTCCAGTTTTTGGCGGTATTCATTCTCATGGGATGCTTTGATAGATTCGATCTTATTGTGAATGCCGGCAACAATCTCTCTGGCCTTCCGCTTTGCCCCATTTACAACGAGATCGGCTTCTTCCTCGATCTTCAGGATTTCGGTAATAAGATGGTCGCTCATGAATTTTTTTATTATATATCGTGATTGCCGATTATGTTACGTTGAAATGTGTGCCGTTTCAAGAAAAAACCCGCGATTTCTTTACCCGATTCTTTAAAAATGTTTGCTATTCACAAAATTGATTTTTAGAATAGAAGCCATTATTTACATTAAAACAGCATAAAGAAAAGGAGGCTGCCGTAGATGGTAAATATATCTCCTCAAGAGTTTGTAACGCTGATATCCAAATATCTGGATACAGAAAGGCTAATCAAGGAAAATCCCTCTGTTACGAAGGAAATGATTGATGCACTCCTCCATGAGATTCTTTTGGCTAAACAAGGAAAAGAATCCACAGACACCCGTCAGCCGCATCATGAAACGACTAGACACAAACAAAAAGATATTCACGAACTTATCATTCATACTGACGGGGCATCCAGGGGAAATCCCGGTAAGGCAGGCATTGGTGTTGCTATCTTTGACAAGGATTACCGTCTTATTGAAGAAGCGTGCAAGTTCATAGGTGAATCCACGAATAATGTGGCTGAATACCAGGCAATGATACTGGCTGCGCAAAAGGCCATTACCTACCATGCCAGAAAGGTTATTTTTAAAGCCGACAGCGAACTCCTCGTAAGACAACTCAACGGCGCCTACCGTGTAAAAAGCCAAAATATTTTACCTCTCTATCGCGAACTTACGGTACTTCTTGAAAAAATACCTGAGTGGAAAATTCAACATGTACGCAGAGAGGAAAATGCTTGTGCCGACAATTTAGCGAATCAGGGAATTGACTCATACCGCAGGTAGGGACATGAATAAAGGTTTATATTTTTGATTTATGATTTAAGACTGAAAAATCGCAAATCTGAAATTGTAAATCTAAAGTTAAGCAATCCGGCTTGCCGGATTTGGGCTTTTACAAGCCCTCTCTTACGATAGGTTCTAATACCTCAATCATTTTGTTGACATCCATTGCGATAAGACTTGTCAATGTCACAAATATGTAAAGGGCGTTGGAGCTGGCGTCTTTACTTGAAGCATCTCTAAGCCGATTCATAAAATGAACGTTAACTATTTCCAGCTCTCTATAGAGTTTTTCAATGCCCTTCAAGTTCCAGTCAGGTTCACATTTACCCTCGCCAGAGATGAGATATTGTTTGATAAGATAAGTCCCTACCAACCGATGCACGGTTTCTTCCAGGTCTGCAAACGGCAGATGAAAGTATGCCAGCGGTTTAAGTCTGGAAAGAATAGGGCAACTGCCGGAAGCCATGATAAGCCCAAAAAGAGACTTCAATGCCTCCTGCACATCACAGTTTTTAAAGAATGAACGGTTTTTCGTGTGCACCCACACGTCTGCGCGTTCTGTAGAAATGATGTCCCCAAATTTCTCCGCGATTTCTTCGAGGTCAAGGGCGGCTGGACAGTGCTTGTGGGTTGGCGCTTGAAGTGGACAATTACTGCACTGGTTGTAATTTAGTTTTGTCCAGAAGGAATGGGTTTCCCTGCTTGATCCTTCCTGACTGTCTTGTCTGTCAATATCGACAGCAAACGTATATTCCTTATCCTCTTTCAATTTTAAATTGTAAGTAATTTTGTCCATATATCACGTCCCTTTATAGCGTCTGCCATAATTAAGAAGATTGAGGCGTTTATTAAATCACTCAGTCTGACGTGTTTGATATTTATACAACCAGAATGGTCGCAAAGATGAGATCTTCGCCAAGTGTATAATTACTTACATTAATAGCAAATATTATCATATAGGGTATAGAAGTGCAAGTATCATATAGTCTGGGTATCTGCAGTGCGCTCCATAAATCACGTTTAAAATTCGTTTCTGTTTTTTAGTTCCATTATTTATTTTCCATGTTATTATTTTACTAGCCACGGATGAACCACAAGAATTTACGCTTTTCTTTTTAAATGGTTCTTATCCTTTTCTCTTTTCATTCGTGCCTCTTCGTGTAAATTCATGGCAAAACGGTTGTGTGTTTAATTACGTAAGGATTGTTGAATCTTGTCCAGAATATCAATATATCTGAAATTTCTGAGGCCATTCACGCTGTTTCCGCCTGCTATTGGCATGATTTCCGGTGGGATAACGGCATTTGGGGCTTATCCGAAAAGTGAATTTTCCTTTAGTATCGTAATGAATATTGCACTGGGTTCATTGATGGCGGCGCTCCTGAATGGGGCGTCGAATGCACTGAACCAGATTTACGATCTGGAGATTGATAAAATCAATAAGCCGCACCGTTACCTGCCATCAGGTAAAATCTCAACAAAAGAGGCGTGGATAATTGCAGCAATACTATTTATCATATCTTTGATCATTGCAGGATTGGTGAACTGGCAGTGTTTTACGATGGCAGCTATTGCGACCGTTATGACATATTTTTATTCCGCACCGCCGTTGAGGACGAAACGGTTAGGTATTGTTGCCAATATTACGATTGCCATACCACGGGGCGTGCTTCTGAAGGTATGCGGCTGGTCTACGGTAAAAACCATTTATAAATATGAACCCTGGCTAATCGGCCTGGTCTTCGGTCTGTTTTTACTGGGGGCAACTTCCACAAAGGATTTTTCTGATATCAAGGGTGACAAGGCAAACGGCTGCATGACACTTCCCATCAAGTACGGCGTAGGCCGTGCTGCATGGATGATTGCAGGATTTTTTATCTTCCCGTTTCTCTTAATGCCCTGGGGGGTAACTAAAGGTATTTTAACAGGAAACCCGTATGTGTTGAGTATTGCCGGATATGGTTTATCTGCATGGGGTTTGTATGTTGCCGCTCTATTAGTAAGGAAACCTGAAGAATTGACAACGTCGGAAAACCATATTGCGTGGAGACACATGTACTTGATGATGATGGCTACACAGGTTATTTTTGCAGTTGCGTATTTAGTGTAAAAAATTCACCGCAAATGCCTGCCCTCATGGATATGGGGGACGCAAAGAACGCAGAGGGAGGCTTAATTTAATGTATAAGAATTTCAAACCGGTAGTGCAACCATCCCGGTTGCCCTCAAAAAAGTCACCGACGTTACCCTTAGATGAATACACCCCTAGCCCCTCTCAAGAGGGGAATTTAATAAGTCCCCTCTTGGGAGGGGATTTAGGGGTGGGTAAAAGTCGTTGGGTTTTGTCTCTTAGAATCCTACCTGACTTAATATTTGAGCGTTTTAATATGAGAGAGTGGCATGGACAAGCTTGCCTGTCCGTGCTTAGTTTAATCCTATGCGTCCTATGCGTCCTCTGCGCCTTTGCGGTGAACGGCAACTTATATGGCGCTGAAAACCAGAAGATAATTGTTCTGGCTTTTGACGGCGCCGATATGAATCTGACAAAACAGTGGATGGACGAAGGGCATCTGCCGAATCTCGACAAATTGCAGAAAATTGGGTGTTTCAAGCCCCTTGTACCTCCTTATCCTCCCCAGACTCCTGTCTCCTGGGCCTCCTTTGCCACCGGAAAAAATCCCGGCAAGACCACGATATTTGACTTCCTGAAGAGGGATCCCAAAACCTACATGCCGGATTTTGCCATGAACTCTGTGAGCAAACAGCAGGTATTGTGGGGAAAGTGGACACCTGTTATCCTGGCGCCATCGGCAGGAGCTGTTTTATTTCTCATCATTTTTTTTAGCCTCTTTTTTACGCAATGCACAAGAATAACCCTGATGGTGTCTTCAATCGGAAGCGCGGTAAGCATCTGTGGAGCACTATTCTTTCTGATTGACCTTTATCTCCCGCAAGAAAAACCGATTGTAATTAACAATCGGCAGGGGAGTACGATATGGGAATTAGCAACTGCACACGGAATTAAGACGCGTGTCATACGTTTTCCCAATACATTTCCTCCAGACACTATTGAAGACGGCGAGATGCTTTCAGGTCTTGGTGTGCCTGATATCCGTGGCACCATGGGCACATTCTCATATTACACAAACGAGACAGTGGAACAAAGCAAAGATACCGAGATGGGTGGAAAGGTTATTCAGGTGAAGTTTTCCAATAACAAGACGGAAACCATTATTTACGGTCCGCGGAATAAGCTCTTCAAGAGGCCTCCGGGTGAAATAAATCTGCCACTAATCTTGGAACTCGTTGATACAACGGCAAGCCAAAACAAAAACACCCCTCCTCTTTCCCCCCCTTCGCAAGGGGGGGACGGGGGGGTAGAAGATGCAACAGTTCCCTCCCACACGAACCCTCCCCCCGCCCTTGGTGGGAAGGGGATAGGGGGAGGGAGTGCTCAACTGATACCTGAAAATAATAAGGATACGCGCTTATTAAAAATAGAGACATCAGGCCAAACGCAATTTTTAAAAGAAGGCGAATGGAGCGACTGGTTTGTCCTGAAATTTTCATTTAACCCTTTCGTAAAGATGTACGGCATTGCCCGATTCTATGTCATTTCTCTCGAACCGTTGAAACTCTATCTGTCACCGGTTAATTTTCATCCCGAACATCCACCACTTCCCATTTCGTATCCAGATAATTACGCAAAAGACATTGCCGGAAAGGTCGGTTTATACAAGACGCTTGGTTGGGCGATTGATACGTGGGCGCTGAATGAAGAACGGATTGACGAAGATGTCTTTCTGGATGACACAGATTTCACGGTAAACAAGGAAATCGAGATGTTGAAAATATTTTTGGAAAAGCAAGATGTTCGGCTCTACATCCAGCTCTTCGAGTTTACCGACCGGATACAGCACATGTTCTGGCGGTTCAAAGAAGAAGATCATCCTGCCTATGACAAGAAAAAAGCTGATAAATATAAGGACGTTATTTTTGAGTATTACAAAAAGATGGATGAAATTGTGGGGCTTGTGATGGAGAAAATTGACGACAAAACTATCTTATTTGTGTGCTCCGATCATGGTTTCAATTCCTTTAAAAAAGCGGTAAACTATAACACCTGGCTTGTTAAAAACAAGTACATGACGCTTACCGCCGAAGGTGATAACAAGGAAAAAACGTTAGAAGATCTCTTTGGACGAGGCCAGTTTTGGCCAAATGTGGACTGGGATAATACAAAGGCTTATGCACTGGGATTAGGCGATATATATATCAATTTAGAGGGACGAGAGGCATACGGTATTGTGAGACCGGGTAGTCAATATGAAAAATTACGAAACGACATTAAAGAAAAGTTGGAGGCATGGATTGACGATAAAAATGGCCAGAGACCCGTTCGCCGTGTCTATAAAAGGGAAGAGGTTTACAAGGGATTTGACCCAAACCTGGTGCCGGATCTTATTGTCGCAAACAACAACGGATACCGTGTATCATGGCAGACTTCATTAGGTGGGATACCGAAGGATGTGCTGGAAGATAACAAAAAGAACTGGAGCGCCGATCACTGCTCCCTTGACCCTGAGATTACGAAAGGTATTTTCTTATCAAACGTGAAATTCGAGGCAACTGAGGCCAATATCGTTGACATCTTTCCCACGATTTTGCAGCTATTGAATATTCCAGTTCCGGAAGATGTTGACGGAAGGGCATTAAATTAAGGTGGGTTTTAAAAGACGAAAACCTAATGATTTTTTTACCCACCCCCAAACCCCTCCCAGGAGGGGACTCCTAAAACTCCTCTCTTGAGAGCGACCCATATGAGCCGCCAGCATTTCGCCCAGGAGGGGATTCCTAAAACTCCCCTCTTGAGAGGGGTAGGGGTGTGTTTATTACTTGCTTGATTAAAGAAGTTTGAAATTTCCTTACATTAAAACGGGACACGGATTTACACAGCGCCACGAATCCACAACCTGAGATTAGATACAGATTACCGCTTAAGGAAAATATCGAGAAAAAAAGAAATATCGGAGCGACACTATTTATTGCATATTTTTTTTATTTGAGAATGCATAGGAAAGGTTAATAGTATATTTCAATGAAGGCTACGAGGAAGGTAAAAATTGACAAATGAAGGTCCGACCCTCGATTCACTTTATACCATGAATAGATTGATGAAAAAAATAGGTTTCAGTAGCAAGATCAAAGACCAGCCCCCAACATTGCTGCTAACTGGCAGATCACAGCCGGCTGTGGTCTGCCCCGTTGATCTGCGGGTTAGCCCGTACTTTTCTCTGGCTTCAATTCGTTCGATACAAGCACGATTTTGCCTATCACGCCGCCCTTAGCTAAAAGCTCCTGGGCTTGCCTTGCCTGTGAAAGTGGAAACCGATGCGCAACGATTGGCTTGATTTGGAGCCGTCGAAGAAGGTCTATCAGAGTAATTGCGTCTTCGCGAAAGAGCGCTGGTCTGAGTCGCTTGAGCCACTGAATGCTGTAGGGCACGATGCGCCGTTTGCCTGGCAGCAGCAAGCCGCCTGCAATATACAGTCCAAAGATCGGGATCCCATGCAGAGGATTGCGTTTGCCGCTGCGCTTTGAGCCAAGTCCCTCCGCCCTCAAAGTTGTGGTGGTGCCGTAAGCTACTACCTTGCCGCCAACTCGTAGGAGCTGGCGGGACTGCCACATGTGCGCGCCTCCAAAAGGATCAAATACCGTGTCGACCCCGTCACCGGTTACGCGGAGGACCTCCTGCACGAGGTCCTTTCGTCCGTAGTCGATAGGTGTACCGCCGAGATCGGTAACTGTTGGCGCCCCTTTTGACGAGCAAGTGCCATACATAGTGAGCCCCAAAACTCTGCCCAATTGCAGCAATGCGGTGCCAACTCCGCCGGTCGCTCCGTGAATCAGAATGCGCTGGCCAGATTTGACCTTGGCGGAGCGAGTGAGCATCTGGTAGGCCGTGACGTAATTGAGAAGAAGACTGACGGTCTCAGCCGGATCGAGCCCTAGAGGTACGGGAATCAATTCTGCCTTCTTCAGGCACTGGTATTCCGCGTAGGCGCTGCTAATCGGCATTGCAGCCACGACTTGGCCTGTATTAAAGTCCGAAACTTGATCACCCAGCCGTTCAACCACGCCTACCAAGTCCCAACCAGGTGTGAATGGCACCCTTGGCGTCTCCGGATGTATGCCCTCGCGTGCCATGATGTCAGGCATGCCTACTCCTGCGGCAAGAATCTTTACCCGGACTTCATCAGGTCGCGGCTCAGGAACTTCCTCTTCGACGACATGAAGCACATCGGGGCCACCATACTGGGAGACGACAATGCGCTGGTATTTCATATGTAGCTCCATGGGGCAACGGGGACGTTTGTGCGGGCTAACGAATAAGCTAAGCCGCGTTTGCCGCAACACTGCCCTTCAAAGCTGCGCCGAGCCCTTTCGCGGCAAACGTCGGCTTCGGCGATTTGTTATGCCGTGCCAAAAAAGAGCGCGAACCCACCACATACCACGCCAAGAATAAAGCATGTGAATGACGCATAGCCAAAGATGTAGCCCCAAGCCCCAATGGCTGCGCGACGCTCGTGATTCTCGATAAGCTTTTCCCAAGTCAATTGGTTCGTAACGAATAGATCTGCATCTTTTGCCCACCCAACGTACGTATCGGCGCTTTTATGAACCAGGTGGGCTCGGAAGGCGCCAAGCAGAATTACACCAACCGCGAACGCAAGTAAGGCCAAAGCGAGACAACAATTGCCACGGAGATCTTTGGACGCACCAAGGAAACTGAGTACGGCAACGGCCCCGCCGGCGTTTGTGAGGAAAAGGTATTTGGCGGCATTCTCCCACTCGGCGTTGAACCATGCATTAAGACGCTCCCAGCGCTTGTCAAGGAAGCCGAGGCTGGAGTTCTTCTTTGGCTCTTGCATGTCAGCAAAGTTCATCATCACTCCTAGCGGCATAACATTGATTAGATTGATCCGCATAATATGCGGAATACAGGTTTATTGTCCATATAACATGCCGTTGATATGGCAAATAATATCTTGACAAGCTCTTCATGCACTGCCACTTGTCTCTCTTTGCACTTTTTATCATGTCGTCTTATACGGAATAGAGGGATGATGGGGACTTGTTTTTTTCTTTGAAAGTGATGATAATATGAAAATGAAGGCAAATGCAAGCTTTTTTTGGTTTTTTCTGGAGAAAGAAACGGGTATTTTACAGGTAAAATTTTCATGCTTGAACCAACCTCTGGTATGATATATAGTAATATTTGGAGGTGGATTTATGAACAAAACAAAAATAGCAATTACTTTAGTTCAGCGTACCGTTAAGTGCATAGATAGACTCGTACGGGAAGAGGTCTTCCCGATCCGAAGCCATGTAATTCAGGAGACCGTTGAGGAAAAACTTCAACGGATGGAACGCAGCAGATTAGCGAAAGAATGTGCCAAACTCGACCCGGCTTTTGAAAAGGCGATGGCCGAAGAAGGCATGTCTGAAATAATTGGAAATTAAAATAAAAAACCGACATAATACTACCATGTTTCAATTCAAATAGGACGCTCATTTTCGCAGATTTAACTGATAATTCTTTTTCGTATTTCCTGATAATCGGTGTTAATCCACGTCCAAAATAAGTAAACATATGATGAGTACAAACAATAAAAAACTAAATCCCGGTCTCCTGGAACTCGACCTCTTTTGCAAGGGCATGAAGATTGACGGGAGTTGTGACCTGGAACACGACGCGCGGATGGTCACGCGTACACGCGCGGGTCTGGGAAGCGGCCTGGAAATCATCATTCCAGCCAATCCGGAAGATATCTACATGAATGTCCCGCTTCTTGAAAAATTTGTGAAGGATTCCCCTTACGCATTAGTTAAAAGGAACGGACAATATATTGTTACAAAAGAAGGAAGAGACGTTGCCGTAATTCGTTTGCCCCGGCAGCCGGCATTTTACACACAAAAGACGAGCAACGGCACCCTTATGTCACGTGTGGGCACAATGCAGGGAACATATCTTGCGATATATCCCGCACAGGTATGCGGCTACTGGAAACCGGAGGATAAGGTCAATTGCCGGTTTTGTTCTACAGGGCTGAATGTGGGGTACAGTGAAGAAGGTGAAAAACGTGTGCAGGACGTAGTAGAAACGGCCATTGCCGCTAAAAAGCAGGAGGGAGTTACATTTGTCCATTTCAATACGGGATATTATGACGGCAACGAACTGGATGTTGCAGAACCTTACGTCAGGGCAATCAAGGAGGAGACGGGTCTTCTGGTCGGTGTGCAGTGTCCGCCGTGTAAAGAATTGCCAAAATACGACAAACTCAAGGCGCTGGGGGTAGATCATCTTTCATTCTGTTTTGAATTGTATAACCCCGAATATTTCAAGAAATACTGTCCTGGGAAGCACAAGACGCTTACCCAAAAGGCATTCTTCGATGCGATGGAATACACCTCAAAGCTATGGGGGAAGGGCAGGGTATCAGGCGAAATCATTGCAGGGATTGAACCCATAGAAGATACTTTGAAGGCGATTGATTACATTACCAGTGTCGGCGCATTTCCAACCATCTGTGTATTTCGTCCAACTCTCGGCACGGAGATGGAAGATTATCCTTCTCCAAAATATGAGGATATGGTGATTGTATTCCGCAGGATGTACGAAGCGCTTATCAGAAACAACATCCCTATCGGCATTGCACCCAATATCCATGTGAGCCTTGTAGTTCAACCCACAGAGGGCAAGTATTTTATCGAAAAGAAAAATTTGGGCTATTACAAATATCAATTGCGATTGTCTTTATTAAAAATGGTTTTTCGCCAGATTTTCCGCCTGAAGATGATGTTCCATTAACAAAGATAGCATCCTCATGGAGTCTCTGGTAATGAATGCAGCTATGGACTCGACATCCATTAAAGCAGAAGGAGACCAAATTACTTGAGACATTTCTTTAGTCTGCGTTTGGCCTCTTCGTGCGAAACACCTTTCCCCTCTCGAATTTCTCCTTCCGCATGTCTAACCTTGCTTTAACTCCACTATTCATGGCGGAGATATGCAGGTGTAAAAAATAATCATTGCAGAGACAGGTTTCAAACCTGTCTCTACTTTAGCCATGATTTCCCTTGGTTCAGGGCTAAAGCCACTATTGGTTTCGTTCTCTAACCTCAGGCTAAAGCCTGAGGTTAATGCAACGTATATGAATTCAAAGAGGATGGGTGAAGCCTGTCTGCGTGCGGATACGCACTGGCAGGAGTGGCGAGCCCATCCTTCATGATTATCCTGGCAGCAGAAAAAGTCGCCGAAGGTACAATTTAATGTTCAGGAATTTCAAACCTTTTGAGTCCCCTCTAGAAAGAGGGGATACAGGGGTGTGTAAAAATGCCATAACACACCCCCAACCCAATACTGTTCGGCACAATGTTTGAGGGTGTGAACACCAATGAATCATCACCTCACCATCGCCACATCCAGTGAAAATATTTATGGTTTTTTCCA
>JACPHJ010000195.1 GCA_016188675.1 Planctomycetota bacterium | reverse complement strand
TTGGTGTTCACACCCTCAAACATTGTGCCGAACAGTATTGCCTTTAGCCCCTCTTTTTAGAGGGGAATCAAAAGGATTGAAATTCCTATACATGTATTTAGTGGGTTTGAGTGCCTCTGAAATTCAAAATTGGATTTAGAAATGCGCAACAATAGACTCATTTTCGGAATAAATATTGGAAGCAAATGGACGCGCGTGATCATGGTGCTTATCATCGCCAACGTCAGCGTGTTTATGCTCCAATTGTTGTTCTCGACGATAAGTTCCCAGTGGTTTCCCCAGTCAATAAATATCCTGACCGGCGAACAAACGGGTTATACACCCGCTCAGCCATGGTATTATCCGGCTTCCGATAAATTCACAAAATTGTTCTGGCTTTATCCGCCTGATACGTTGGGACATTTATGGTTGTGGCAATTTCTTACGTACATGTTCCTGCACAGCACTACAGATCCATGGCATTTGATCTTTAATATGCTGGTACTCTGGATGTTTGGGAATGAGGTTGAACGGGTGCTTGGAACCAGGCGGTTCTTAACGCTCTATTTTACGGCAGGCATTTTTGCCGGGATATGTTGTTGTATATTTACACCAGGAACTCCCATCGTTGGCGCTTCGGGTGCCA
Source organism: Planctomycetota bacterium (assembly GCA_016188675.1). Classification (GTDB taxonomy): domain Bacteria; phylum Planctomycetota; class Brocadiia; order Brocadiales; family Brocadiaceae; genus Wunengus. Next base: position 4,530 of record JACPHJ010000195.1, on the reverse strand, counting down.
TCTTCGCCATTGAAGTGGCTTTTGCCATGTATTTCCCCAACAGCACTGTTATCTTCTATTTCTTCCCGTTGAAGGCAAAGTATCTGGTTATGATATTTGCAGGCATCACCATCTTCAACTGTATCGTTCCAAAGTCAGGAAATATTGCTCACTTTGCGCATCTGGGCGGTTTGATTTATGGATTCCTGTTTGTCAAATACTCATATCGGGTAGTGGAGTATCTCAAAAAGTGGCAGGTTCATCATCAGGAAAAAGAGTTGATGAAAGATCAGTTGTTACGCACAAAGGTAGACGAAATTCTCGACAAGGTAAATCGTGAGGGCTTACGAAACCTGACACGACGGGAACGCAGTTTCCTCAAAAATGCCAGCAAGAGATATAAAAAACACAAGGACTGACTTAGTTGTAGAAGCGTAAAATCCCTCTTAGAAAAGGGGGTAAGGGGGTTGTAAAATAATCAAAGAAAAACACAACCCCCTTTATCCCACTTTGGTAAAGGGGGATAATTTGGCAAAACTATAATCGTTCGGATATAAAACAATGCTTAAGATCGCAGTAAATGGTGCATGTGGCAGAATGGGAGCCAGGATAGCCGCCCTTGTCTTCGAAGACCCACAATTGAAATTGGCCGCCGCACTGGAAAGACACGGGCATCCATTCCTCAATAAAGACGTGGGCACAATTGCAGGGTGTGGTGAAACGAATATCATAGTTACATCGACTTTAAATACGCACGCAGACGTCTTGATTGATTTCTCTTCGCCTGAATCTACGGTTGCTGTCGCAGAGGTTTGCGCGATGAAGAATATTGCCCTTGTCGCAGGCACAACGGGGTTGAACACGCTACAGTTGGAAAAAATAAAGCATATTTCCCGGCAGATTCCCTGCCTGGTCTCCCCCAATATGAGTGTTGGCGTAAATGTCATGTTCAACCTGGCAGCCCAAATGGCGCAAATGCTCGGAAACGAATTTGATATAGAGATTGTGGAGACACACCACCGCTTTAAGAAAGATGCGCCCAGCGGCACAGCCCTGAAGCTCGCCGAAAAAATCTGCGAAGCTACAGGCAGAAATTTAGAGAAAGACGTTGTCCACGGCCGGCATGGAATGACAGGCGAGAGGCCTGCAAATCAGATAGGTATGCATGCAATCCGAAGCGGTGACGTCATAGGCGACCACACGGTCGTCTTTGGTAGTTTAGGGGAACGCATAGAAATTACGCACAAGGCGCATACCAGAGACACCTTTGTACGAGGCGCCATCCGTGCAGCAAAGTTTATCGCCCAGAAACCTCCGGGAATGTACACGATGTCTGACGTCCTTTCGATATAAACATAACCAGAAAGAGTCGTAATAGAATGTCAAAAGGGGAAAGGGAGAAAAAGGAGAAGTGGAGATTTAATTTAATTCAAATACACTATTTCTCCAACTCTCCACCTTCACCATTTCTCCTTCTTTACACATATTCTTGTTAAGGAATTATATAACAAAAACCCCTGACTCGCTAACAATACAGTGCGCCAGGGGCAGTTTATTTTAAGGCAAACAGAGTCTAACTATGAGGTTTGATAAATTTACCATCAAGGCGCAAGAGGCTGTGCACGAAGCCCAGGAATTGGCTGAATCCAAGAGACAGCAGCAAATACTCGCCGTCCACTTACTGGAAGTCCTGCTTACACAGGAACAGGGCATTATTGTACCGCTGTTGAATAAATTAGGAATCAATACCAAGGCCACTCTCGACAAGACAATGGCGGCGGTTAACAAACAGCCTCAAATAAGTGGATCAGGAGCGCCAGGACAGGCTTATGTAAGCGCAGAACTGCGTGACACCTTTAATCTGGCCTGGGAAGAAGCCAGTAAACTGAAAGATGAGTACGTAAGCACCGAACACCTCCTGCTGGCCCTTGTAGGATTAAGAAATACCTCCGCAGGCAGGATATTAAACGAGGCCGGTGTTCAAAAAGAAAACATTTATGCGGCTTTAAAGGAGATCAGGGGCAGCCAGCGCGTCACCGATCAAAACCCGGAGGAAAAATATCAGGCGCTCGAACGTTACAGCAAAGACCTGGTCGAATTGGCCCGAAGCGGGAAACTGGATCCTGTCATCGGGCGAGATGACGAAATAAGGAGGGTAATACAGGTTCTATCACGCAGGACGAAAAACAATCCTGTCCTGATCGGCGAACCCGGCGTGGGAAAGACGGCCATCGTTGAAGGTCTGGCACAGCGTATTGTCAACGGCGACATCCCTGAGAGCCTGAAAAACAAGCGGGTCATGTCCCTCGATATGGGCGCTTTGATTGCAGGCACAAAATACCGTGGCGAGTTTGAAGACCGCCTGAAAGCGGTACTGAAAGAGGTAAGTGAAAAAGAAGGGCAAATCATCCTCTTTATTGATGAGTTGCACACCGTTGTGGGCGCCGGTGCAGCCGAAGGCGCAGTGGACGCATCCAATCTGCTGAAACCGGCATTAGCCCGCGGCGAACTGCGGTGCGTGGGGGCCACAACCCTGGATGAATACAGAAAGCATATTGAAAAAGACGCCGCATTGGAAAGACGATTCCAGCCCGTCTACGTAGGCGAACCATCTGTAGAAGATACCATTGCAATACTGAGGGGATTAAAAGAACGGTACGAACTGCATCACGGGGTGCGCATCAAAGATAACGCAATTGTAGCCGCCGCCACGCTTTCTCACCGGTACATCGCTGACCGGTTTTTACCTGACAAGGCAATTGACCTGATTGATGAAGCCGCATCAAAGCTCAGGATAGAGATTGACAGCATGCCTGTCGAACTGGACGAGATTGAGCGCAAAATAATGCAACTGGAGATAGAAAAAGAGGCCCTCAAAAAGGAAAAAGACACTGCCTCTAAACAGCGCATGGAAAAGATAGAAAAACAATTGTCTGACTTACGAGAAGGGTCAGGCGCTCTCCGTGTTCAATGGGAAAACGAAAAAAAGATCATCAAGGAAATACAGGATATAAATGCGAAGATAGATCACGCCCGTATCGAGGAGCAATCTTCTCAAAGGGAAGGAAATTTAGAGAAAGTAGCCGAGATACGTTACGGACTTATCAGGGAATGCGAACAGAAGTTGAAACAAAAGCATAAGGAATTGCAGGAGATACAAAGGGACAAATCACTCCTTAACGAAGAAGTTGATGCCGACGATATCGCCGTAGTTGTCTCCAAATGGACAGGAATTCCCGTTACACGTATGCTGGAAGGGGAGAAGGAAAAACTCTTGAAAATGGAAGACCGGCTCAGGGAAAGGGTCGTCGGCCAGGAAGAGGCAATTAAGGCTGTTTCCAACGGTATACGCCGCGCCCGTGCAGGGCTTCAGGACCCCAACCGCCCCATCGGCACGTTTTTATTCCTGGGCCCCACCGGCGTAGGCAAAACGGAACTCTGCAAGGCGCTCGCCGCATTCCTGTTTGACAATGAAAATGCCATGGTGCGCATTGATATGTCGGAATTTATGGAACAACACTCAGTGGCAAGGCTTATTGGCGCGCCTCCCGGCTATGTGGGCTATGAAGAAGGAGGACGCCTGACAGAGGCAATCCGCAGGAGACCTTACTCGGTAATCCTGTTTGACGAAATAGAGAAGGCGCATAGAGATGTGTTTAATATATTACTGCAAGTCTTTGATGACGGCAGATTGACAGATGGACAAGGCCGCACGGTGGATTTTAAAAACACCATCATTGTGATGACCTCTAACATCGCCAGCCAATGGATACAAGACCTTACAGGCCCTGAAAATGAGGAAGAATTGAGAAACCGCGTAAAACAGGCGCTGAAAGAGGCGTTCAGACCGGAGTTCCTCAATCGCATAGATGAGACGATCATATTCCACGGCTTGTCAAAAGAACTGATAAAACAGGTTGCTGTTATCCAGTTAAAAGAACTCCAAAAGCGTTTGGCCAAACATAACTATCGTTTAACGGTCACCAATAAGGTAAAGGAAAAATTGACAGAAGAAGGTTATGACCCGCATTTCGGCGCCAGACCGTTAAAGCGTACAATCCAGCAAATGATTGAAAATCCCCTTTCCGTTGAGATACTGGAAGGAAAGTTCATAGAGGGATCAGAGATTAACGCAGATATGAAAAATGGAAAGGTCGTCTTCACAACAAGTGAGCCAACCACCATGTAGAAAGTTCTTGATCATCAATGAAATACATAAGAGATTATAAATAAAATATGGAATCCAGTGGCACAGGCTTCCAGCCTGTGAAAGAATTTAGAATTTACAGAAGAAACTTACCCCATTGGGAAAAACCAGGAAGTATATATTTCATAACCTTTAGAACATTCAAACAAGTTATTCTTACAGAAGATTCAAGAAATATCACATTTAATAGCATCTTATTTCATAACAATAAAAAATATAAACTATATGCTTTTGTCATTATGCCAGACCATGTTCATTTGTTATTACAGCCCTTAGAAAAGGCAAAAGATTCTTTTTATAGTCTTTCTGAAATCCTTCATAGCATAAAAAGTTACTCTGCTAAT
>JACPHJ010000194.1 GCA_016188675.1 Planctomycetota bacterium | reverse complement strand
GTAAAGGACAGAAAATTGGACATCAGCAATCTGCCAATTAAACCCAGGCAATTGGCAGCGTTAGTTGAAATCATAGAGAAAGGCACCATTAGCAGTACCATTGCAAAAGAAGTCTTTTCTGAGATGATTCAAACGGGTAAAGAACCCCAGAAGATTGTTGAAGAGAAAGGAATGGCGCAGATCAGCGATGAGGGGTTGATTGAATCGGTAATTGATAAAGTGATAGCAGGCAATCCCAGTGTAATAGAAGATTATAAGAAGGGGAAAAAGAACGCCCTTGCCTTTCTGGTAGGGCAGGTAATGAAGGAAACTAAAGGCAAGGCAAATCCAAAGATGGTAAATGAGATGTTAGCAAAAAAAGTTGGTGTATGAAGAAGTTAAGCGGGCATAATCTAAAAGGTCTCGCCTGGAGCATAATTTTCATGCCCATGACCTTATGCCAAGAATAAAGACCTGTCTCCATCCCCACTCTCACACAAGCCATGCCCCTATGTTCGGTATTTCAATCTGGGAAGTTGCAAAATGGTTAGGTTACAGCACAACATACGTTACTGAATTGTATGGGCATTTATGTCCGGAACGACGAGAAATCGACAGGTTGGATATATAAGAATTTGAGATTGGCGTGTTCCCCTCCTGTAAAAGAGATGTTAGTTGTAAGATTTAAGTTGTAAGTGAACTTTCAATTCAAGTTGGAGTAAATTGTACAAGTGGCGACACGACATGCATCATTTAACCAGCCATTTCCACAATGGCAGATAATGTATTTCTCTCTCGCCAAATGTTTCCTTTGCCTCATAGTCCCATGTAAGCACCATTAGGTTATCGCATCCTGTCTCGTCCGCTGCCTTGACAAGGGCGTTTATCTCTCTCTTTTTTGTCTTATCGTTATCAATATCGTGACATACCTGGACTAACTGACTTACCTTCAACCCTTCCTTGACAGTAAAATCCACTTCCTTGCTGTCTCTGGTCTTGTAATAGTAAAACTCCTTTCCCCTTCTCAGAAGTTCTATAGCCACCATGTTCTCAATCAATCTCCCTGTGTCAGGGGCTGTCTTGAACTTAACCGCATTTATCACGCCGGTATCATAGGCATAGACCTTCCTGGGGCTTTTCATCTGCTCCTTAACCTTATGTGAAAACCTCTCGGTGTTGAATATCAGGAATGCCTCGTTGAGATAATCAGTGTAGTTTTCCACCGTGTGCACGCTTTTAAACTCAAGCGCTTTCTTGAGCCTTGTATATGAAAACTCGTTTGAATGGTTTGTAATCAGATAGAGTCCGAGGTCATGGAGTTTTTTGGCATAGCGCACATTGTATCTCTTTACGATATCTTTGAACAGGATGCTCTCAACCAGCGTAGTGATGTAACTTTTAGGATCAATGTTCTTTATCAAGACTTCAGGATATCTCCCTTTGTCCAGATATTCGCTCAGCAGGTTAAGGAGCATGCCCTGGCGTTCTTTCATGTCAAGGGTCTCATCTATTACAAAATTCCTTGCTCTGAGGAATTCAGAAAAAGAAAATGGAAATATCTGGAACTGGATATAGCGGCCTGTCAGGTGGGTGGCAAGTTCCCTGCTCAGGAGTCGTGAGTTTGAGCCGGTGATTACAATATTGAGCCCCTTGCGGTGAAGCCTGTTTAAGAAGAGTTCCCAGCTCTGGAGGTTCTGTATCTCATCAAAGAGGATGCATTTTGTCTCTCCATACACCTGCCTGATGGCCTTCAGGAGGTCGTCATAGTCAGAGATATCAAGGAGCCTCTCATCATCAAAGTTCAGATAAGCAAAATCCAGCCCTTCGAGCATCTGTATTGCGAAAACAGATTTGCCTGCCCTCCTCGGTCCAACAATGACCTTAATGAGGTTATTCTTCATGTTCTTCCGGGCATTCTGCAGCCCCTCTCTTTGAACATACTGGGCACGGAGGAATTCGTCCCGCTCTGCCTTATGACCTAATACAATGTCTTTCACTCTCGCCTCATCTCCCCGTTTTCACGAGTACAAGATCAATAAATTAATCTAAGTGCACAAAATACTAGTATTTTGTGCAGTGTGTTTGATTATACGCACAGCGATAGGATTTTACAAGGGGATTGTGCTGAATAAACTTGTCCTCGTGAAAACGGGGAAAGGATAGTGGCGTAAGAGTTAATCAGCATGGGGTGGAGATCGCCAGTTATGGCGGAATATCCGTCGAAATGCATTTCTTATTTCTTCAATTTACACTTTAGAGAAACCTTCTCTATCCAACCCAACAACATTCGCTTCTCGTGTTTTTGCAGGATGACCTTCTACTATCATACAAGGTGGAACATCCTGAAAAATTCTTGTATGTCCGCCAACGTAAGCATACCGTCCCACAGAAACAAATTGTTGAACACCAACAAGCCCCATCAACTTCGCGCCT
>JACPHJ010000189.1 GCA_016188675.1 Planctomycetota bacterium | reverse complement strand
TCCCAGTTGATAGTTCATTCAGTTCCCACCAAGCAGAAGAATTGAACTAACCTGCTAATCGTCGTTTCATTAACCTCGCAGGTAAGACTAATGAAACGTGGCTGTTAATTAAGCAGCCATTGCCATTGGATATTCGGCATTTAAATCATTTTGCCAGGTTTTTAATGAGGCCGCCTGACAACCTCAATACGCCACCTAAACCTCAAACTGTCCGGTCGAATCCTTTCGCCCCCTTTATAAATAACAAATATGTTTAAATAGATTACAAAAAATTATAACATTCAGCACACAAAAATGCAATTCAACAAAATATAACACCTATAACAAAGTTGAATTTTCCAACAGTTTTTGTATAAATTATTATGGATTATAGTTAAATACTATTGGGTTTTACTAAAAAAATTTATGTTTCTTTCATAGCATGACAAGTTGAAAACCTTTTTGACAACACCCCCGGCGTAGATAATAAATTTTATAAAAAATTGCTGGAAATATTTTTTACATGTAATACCTCAATTTTATTAGTGTTACAACAATTGTATCCATTGCTTGAAGAAAAATATTTTCGCAATCTTTTTATTGATACTTTTACGGAATGATCTTTTTGTTTGATGTGTGCATTTTTCTAAATGACTTGATTGATTTAGGTACAAAAATCGCATACATCAAACTTATATTGGTATTATTATGCTTATAAAATTATTTTAGGAGAAAGACATATGGTAAATGATGTAACTCCGGCAGCATCAAAACTTCTTGGTCAAATTAAACGATTATCCACACAAACAAACAAAAAAGAAATTAACAGTCTTGATTTTGAAAATGAAGTAAAAAATGTTCGCATGAATGATGTTAAAAATATGCCGAAAGGTATTGATTCGCAGAATGTAGAAAAAATACAGAAAAAAAGTGAGATTTTTGCACAAACAGTCAAAAACGTTACACAGGAAGATACGGCGAAAGATATTCAAACAATGGAAGTTCCCGATCCTATAAATCTGGAAAAAAGAAGGCGCAGAGAACCTTTAGGTTCTTTTTTAGATATCTACGTATAAAAACAGCAAGCTGACTTTCGAAGAAAAGGAGGAAAGCGAAAAGTCAGCTTGCTTAAAAAGGAGAACAATTTAACATATAAAACATACTTAACTTAAAAATAGTTCCAATTAATAATAAATTTTTTTTGTGTTTATTTACAATTGATTTATAATTGTGTGATGAAAGAATATTTTGTACCCGGGTCTCTCGCTATTTTGTTACCAATATTGTTTTTCGGGTGTAGTGCTACCTCGAATAAAAGATTGAATGATATTGACTGTAGAGTGCTTGAAATTTCCAGAACAACTCAAACGTTAGAAAAACGGATAGACGATTTATCCAGGTCTATTTCTATAATTGTAAACGATGGGAATGGTTTACATAATGAAATGGATGATATAAAGAGCCACAATAACGATATCCAACAAAAGATCAAAGAGATAGAAACTATAAATAAAAATTTAGATGAACATATTTGCAGTCTTGAGGCCAATTACAAAGCTACCGAAGAAGATATTAATAAACGGATAGGTGATATCCAGAAGGCTGAAATTGAATTATCTAATCGGCTGGAAACGATGAAGTTGGGAACAAAGGATGAGGTAAAGGAAAAGACTGTCTCTCCAACAACCCCTTAAGTCTACTTTTAAACACCACGATCTAAAAATATAATTTAACTGTGCTGTTAATTAATGAAGACTTCAAAAAAAATACCCTTGATTATAGGCGTATGCTTTGCTTATATTCTAATTGTATACATTACCTTTAACGCAATTGCAAAAGTCTACAGGACAAACAATCCCCAATTAGCGAAAAAGGTAGTTATCTTAACATTTTTCGTAGATGTATTTATATTTGCGGGTAGTGGGTACCTGGTTTATAAATTGAAAACCCCCACGAATAAAAAATGAAATGCATGAAATTAATATTTTTGTCGTTAATAGTAACTTCTTTGTCATTCCTTTACAACTACCCTGCTTTTGCAGGACGAGATGCCGGGATCGACAAATTAAAGCAAGAACTCATTGAACTCGAGAAGATAACCAAACCTCTTATAGAAACATTCAGAAAGGTTTCACAACTCGTCAGTCCCTCTGTTGTCAGTTTAAGTACAGAAAAAAAGGAACCTTCAAAAAATAGTACTGATACCGAACCACCTCCACCCTATCAAGATTTTCAACCCAAACGTGATCATCCTGCTGAGAATGTACCAAAAAAAGGATTAGGCTCAGGTATTATTATAGATGAACGTGGTTATATCCTGACCAATAACCACGTTATCAGTGGTTTTTCTGAAGATGAAATCACCGTGGTTGCATACAATGGTGAACAATACAAACACTCCAAAATCGTTGGCATTGATCCAAATACAGACCTTGCGGTCATTAAAATAGAAGGTGATAATTTCTTACCTGCCGAATTCGGTGATTCTGAAGAAGTGCAGGTGGGTGATTGGGTCATTGCCATTGGCAGTCCTTTTGGATACCAGCAGACCGTTTCTACCGGCATAATCAGCGCCAAAGGAAGGACACATGTCATTCCGTTCATACTCCCTTTTGTCTATGAAGATTTTTTCCAGACGGACGCAGCGATCAACCCCGGAAATAGCGGAGGTCCGCTTGTCAATTTGAGGGGTGAGGTCATTGGTGTTAACACTGCTATTGCAACTCGTTCAGGGGGTTTCCAGGGTGTCGGATTTGCAATTTCTGCTGCTATCGCAAAAGAAACTGCCGAAAACATTATGGCTGCAGGGACAGTTATAAGAGGATACCTGGGAGTGGGAACACACGATATCAATGATGAGTTAGCCGTTTCGCTTGGTCTCAAAGATAAAAAAGAAATTATCCATCATTTTGGTTTGCCTACTGAAATGGGTGCATTTGTTTTGGAGGTGTGGAGCGATACCCCCGCATCGAAGGCAGGCATCAGTCCCGGTGACATAATTTCAGAGATAGACGGGAAAAGAATCGATACTACAACGGACCTCCAGCACGCTATTCGGCGTGCAAAGGTCGATACAAAGATCATCGTAAAGGTCATACGAGACAGAGTGGAAAGTGCGTTGGAAGTCTTTGTGGAAAGACAGCCAGAAGATCTTGCCGGTAAAACCTATGTGGCTATCCGAAAACTGGATGAACCAACAAAATTCTCTTTAGGATTGTTGGTCAACGATTTAAATCAAGATATTGCAAAATCACTTGGACTTGAAGGCGAAAAAGGAGTTTTGGTTGTCGATGTGGAAGTAAACAGCCCCGCCGAGCGTGCCGGTATAAAGCCAGGCGATCTAATAACAAAAATAGGCACAAAGGAGGTACATTCTGTTATAGAATTTATGACACTCATGGACGAATTCTTAGAAACGAATAGTCCGGTCAGTGTCTTTGTAAAGAATAAAGGATTTCTGACGTTGAAGTAGTCCCTGGCGATCGGGCGAATTTTTAGTTGTCAGTATCTGTTGTTGTAGTGGGTAATTCCTTTGCAATATAATCGCATTCAGGATATTTACTGCATCCGAAAAAGATACCTCCCTTTTTCGAGCGACGTTGTATCAGGTCTCCGCCACAGCCTTCATTTGGGCACTTTACACCTGTAGGCAATGACTTGATATTTCTGCATTTTGGATAGCCCGAACAGCCCATAAACCGGCCTTTCTTGCTGAACCGAATAACCATAGGGCTGCCGCATTTTTCACACTTTTCGTTTGTAGGTTCAACCTTGGTGGTTTCACCTGTAAGTGATTTTGTGTTTTTGCAGTTTGGGTACGCAGAACACGCCAGAAATTTTCCATGACGGCTGGCTCTGATCACCATAGCGCTGCCGCATTTTTCACACTTCTGGTCGGTGGTCTCAGGAGCGGCGGGTTCGCCCTTTTCATCCAGCGGGAGCGTACTTTTACATTTGGGAAATGCTGAACAACCCAGGAACTTTCCGTGTTTTCCCCATCGTATCACCATAGGTTGCCCACAGACGGTACATATCTTATTACTTTCTTCAGGAGTTCCTTTTACGCTCTTCATCTCTCCCACTGCCCTTTCCAAATCATTTTTAAACGGTTCATAAAATTCCTTAAGTACGTCAAGCCACACAATTTTCTCATCTTCAATTTTATCAAGTTCATCTTCCATGTGTGAAGTAAATTTCACATCCATTATCTTTGGAAAGTGTTCGACGAGTTTTTCTGTAACCAATGTCCCCAATTCCGTTGCATAAAAGGCACGTTTCTCCTGTTTGACATAACCCCTGTCTTGTATTGTGGAAATGATCGCAGCATAGGTACTGGGTCTTCCTATACCCATTTTTTCCAGAGTTTTAACGAGCGACGCCTCGGAAAAACGTGGCGGCGGCTGGGTAAAGTGCTGTGTAGGTGATAATTCTATTAATTCAAGTTTCTGATCCTTTTCCAATGTCGGAAGAATTTGATCGTCTTTCTCCATTTCATGCCCTGAGACGCGGGTGTGTCCGTCAAAGAGTAATTCCCTCCCCCTGGCCTTAAAAGCATACCGTCCTGCAATAATCTCAACATCTGTTACCGCGTAGAGCGCCGGTTTCATCTGACTGGCAACAAACCGGTTCCAAATCAGTTCATACAGTTTGTGCTGATCCTTTGTTAAAAAGTCCTTTACCGATTCTGGTGTATACTCTACAGAAGTAGGACGGACAGCTTCATGTGCGCCCTGGGTTCCCTTCTTGTCGGAGGCATGCACATTAGGTTTTTCCGGAATATAATCCTTGCCGTATTTATCCGTAATAAGGTTGCGGCAGGATGACAGCGCCTGCTCGGAAATATGAAAGGAATCCGTTCTCATATAGGTAATAAGCCCTACCGAGCCTTCCTTGCCGATATCAATACCTTCATAAAGCTGCTGGGCAATGAGCATCGTTTTCTTGGCGCTGAACTGTAACCTCGTGGATGCCTGCTGCTGTAAAAGACTCGTCGTGAAAGGAGGCGGGGCATTATTGCGTTTTGTCTGCTTTTTTACGTTAGCAACAACATACTCTGCCTTTTGAAGTTCGCTAAGAATGTCTTTTGCTTGTTGTTCATTTTTTACTTCGGCATTTTCGCTGTCAACCTTTTGCAGAACGGCTTTAAAAGTCTTTACGTCGTCCGGTTTCTCTTTATCTTCAGTAGCAATTTTCAGTTCAGCCGTAATCTTCCAGTACTCTTGCGGTTTAAATTCCTTGATTTCCTTCTCGCGTTCCACAATAAGCCGGACTGCAACGGATTGGACACGGCCTGCGCTAAGCCCCTTTGTAATCTTTTTCCACAGGAGGGGACTTAACTGATAACCCACAAGGCGGTCAAGTATCCTGCGCGCCTGCTGGGCATTGACCTTTGCCATATTGATAGGGCCGGGGTGCTGAAAGGCCTCCAGAATTGCGTCTTTTGTAATCTCATTAAAGGTGACACGTAGAGCCTTTTCATTGGATATTTCAAGGGCCTGGGACAGGTGCCAGGCAATTGCCTCCCCCTCCCGGTCAAGATCGGAAGCAAGGTAAACGGCATCTACCTTCTTGGAATCAACCAATAATTCAGACACCAGCTTTTTTCGGCTGGGGATTATTTTATATTCCGGGGCAAAGTTGTTTTCGACGTCAACGGATAATTTTCTTTCGGGCAGGTCTCGCACGTGTCCC
>JACPHJ010000187.1 GCA_016188675.1 Planctomycetota bacterium | reverse complement strand
GAGAATGGCATTATATGGCCGCTTTCGATAACGCCATACCAGGTCATTATAATTCCCGTCAACGTCAACGACACCAATAGTATGAAAATGGCAAATTCCATCTATGACGACCTCACCAATAATGAAGGCATTGACGTACTGTTGGACGACAGAGACCAGAGACCCGGCGTAAAATTCAAGGATGCCGACCTGATTGGAATTCCCATAAAAATTATCATCGGTAAAAAATTCGCGGAAACAAAAGAACTTGAGATAAAATTAAGGAAAAGCGGCGAGACTTTCCTGACTCCACCCGAAGAAGTCAGGTCGAAGATTAAAAACCTGTTTGAAATGTTATCGAAGCCATAAATAGGCAGAAATAGCTGAAAAATTAAGGGGAAATGGGGAAGAAATAACCCTGGATGTGGTAGAAGCACGCAGCAGCGTGTGCTGGTCCGGGCTTGCAGCCTGAACCTAAACATTTCGGTTCAACCGAGGACGGTTGAACCAACCAAATAATCCTGGATCATGGGTCAAATTTCTAAACCAAAACCGGTCTATTTAATTGCTGGCGTACTGACAAGTATTCCTGAACTTCTTGAACAGATCGACAAAACCCTGGAAAAATATTTCGGTTTGATAGACCTTCGAAGTGATGTCCTACCCTTTACCTTTACCGATTATTATAACGAGGAAATGGGGAAAGGTATTTTAAGGCAATTTTATAGCTTTGAAAAACTGATTATGCCCGATGAGCTTGCCGCGATTAAAGTGCAGACTAATCTCCTGGAAGAGTCTATAACCACTTCAAAAAAATATTCCGTGGAGCGCCCTATCAACATTGATCCCGGTTATATGAATGAAAGCAGATTAATCCTTGCCTCTACGAAGGATTTCTCCCATCGTATTTATCTGCGTGATGGCATATATGCAGAAGTGACCCTTAATTATCGCGGTGGAAGATACGAATCGTTCCCCTGGACGTTTCCCGATTATAAATCTTCCGATTATCATAAGTTCCTTCTCATGGCAAGGGAACTCTATGTCAGAAAACTTAAAAAAGAGGAATAATATTTTATGGAAAAAACTTTACTTATTTTAAAACCAGATGCCGTTCAACGCCGTTTGATGGGAAAGATTATCTCTCGATTTGAGGAAAAGGGATTCCAGATAATAGGCCTAAAAATGATCCAAATCTCAGAGACCTTAGCGAGAAAACACTACGGCGTGCATGAAGGCAAGGACTTCTTCGAACCCCTCGTCAGATACACAACCTCAGCGCCCGTAATCGTCATAGCGCTGAAAGGCAAAAACGCAGTAGAAATCTCCCGGAAAATGATGGGCGCTACCTTCGGCTCAAAGGCTGAACCAGGAACCATTCGCGGCGATTACGCCGTCAGCAACCGTTTTAACCTGATACACGGCTCTGACTCTCCTGCCTCCGCCGAAAAAGAGATCGGCATCTTTTTTCAGAAAGAAGAACTCTTTGAATACGCCCCTGTTGACCTCCAGTGGGTATACGATATGTCAACGGGGGACATTGTCTAAAATTTACGTACCGGGCTTATCCAGTATTTCCCTCACCTTTTCCAGGAGATAGTCAGGTGAAGACGGCTTTAAAATACAGTCAAATCCCTTGTCGAGGAAGTCCCTTTTGCGGATAACGTCTTCACTATATCCACTCATAAAAAGCGCTTTCATGCGGGGTTTCATTTTCTTTATTGCCTCATACACTTCTTTGCCATTTTTCCCCGGCATTATTACATCAAGTACGAGAAGGTCTACGTAGTCTTTGTTTTCACTGAACTTTTTCAGGGCATCTTCCCCGTCAACCGCCTCTATCACCGTGTACCCGGCATGCTCAAATACCATTTTGATTAACTCCCTGACCTCTGGCTCATCCTCTGCAAGAAGCACCGTCTCGGTACCCCCTCTTGAGAGAACGATACGAGACCCTCCTCTTCCTTTTTCAGCCTCTAATTTGACAAGCGGCAGGTATATGCTGAAGGTAGCCCCTTTGGCCGGTTCACTCTTGACATTGATATAGCCGCCATGCTGTTTGACTATTCCATACACACTTGCAAGACCAAGTCCCGTCCCCTTCCCCACCTCCTTCGTCGTAAAGAACGGTTCAAACACCCT
>JACPHJ010000186.1 GCA_016188675.1 Planctomycetota bacterium | reverse complement strand
TTGAATCCAGTATCGAAGCAGCATTTATCGATATTGGACTCAAAAAAAATGGGTTTCTTCACGTATCGGATGTCTTGCCTCACCCGGGAAGTGAGAGCCATCTCAATATAAAGTTCTTCTAAAACATTATTTTCCAGAATGGCAATACGGCATTCTTCAGTTTCAACTGCATTAATAAGCATCCTCTTATCCATGATTTTTCCCTCAGTTAGGCAGAAGAAAACAAGTTGACTTTTGTTCTGACAATTTCAAAGAGCTCTTTTTTTTCGTTTCCACATAAGGCATGGAGCACCTCTTCAGGTCTCGCCATGCCTTCTGATATCATTTTAATAGACAATATCAAACCGTTTGGCCTTACCGTAATTTCCTGAATAGACGGCCGAATGTCAAAAGGTTTTTGACGTCCGTCTTTCGTACGATTGACAATAATTGCTGACTGCCGGAGAAATTCGCTAATTTTCAAGGTTTTCAAAAGGTCTGGCTCTTCAAAAACAATCTCGTACGTTACATCACGAACGGGATTATTTGAGGAAGGTGGTATATCTTCTACCGAGAGAATATTAATTTCTTTTGGTAATTGCCTGCCCAGTCTTTCAGCCAGACTCTCCAGAGGTAATGATTCGAGCAATTCAAGCTCTAAAACTTCATCTTTACCAACTATTCCAACACTCAGGGCTAATAGAATAGACACCTTTGGGTGAGGGTTAAAACCTTTGGACATGGCAATAGGTATGTTAGCCCTTCTAATAGCCCTTTCAAAAACCTTCATCAAATCATGATGAGAGATAAAGCGAATATCGCCTAATTTAGCAAATCGAATACGTACTCTTAGAATGTCTTTATTTCACCTTCCAACAACTTCAAATATAATAAATTAAAATACTTATGATAATTCTAATAATGCTATTTCCTGCTGTCAAGGATATTTTGGATATCAAAAAGCCTCCGGCAGTATTTCTATGGCGATATTCCTGAGGTAATTAATTGTTTTTTCAGGGTCGTCAAATTGACACACGGTGTCCGCCACTTCCTTTGCTTTTTCGTAAGTAACAGACCTGACCACTTTTTTAATCTCCGGGATAATCGTCGCCGGTGACACGCTGAACTCCGTGAGACCTAACCCGATGAGCGGCACGGCATATTCAACTTCGCTTCCCATTTCCCCGCATATCCCAACAGGAATGTTATTATCAACGGCTGCTTTTATTGCAATTTTCAAAAGCCTTAAAATTGCAGGATGCACTGGGCAATAGAGATAAGCGACCCGCTCGTTATTTCTATCAACAGCCAGAGAATACTGGATAAGGTCGTTGGTGCCGATACTAAAGAAATCGCATTCTTTCGCCAGCATATCGGCAATCATAACGGAGGAAGGAACTTCAATCATAACCCCCATATTAATTTTTTTGTTGAATGGGATTTTCTCCTTGTCCAACTCTTCCATTGTCTCCCATACCATTTGCTTTGCACGCCGCAACTCCTGAAGCGAAGAGATCAAAGGGAATAGTATTTTTACATTTCCTAGGGCCGAAGCCCTTAAAATTGCCCTGAGTTGTATTTTGAATATAGACGGATTTTCAAAACAATACCGAATGGAACGGCAACCCAAAAAGGGGTTGCCCTCTTTTCTGTCATCTCCGTATGTGAATTTATCGGCGCCCAAATCGAGTGTTCTAATAATGATGGGCTTATCCTTTAATTCTCGTACAACCGTAGTATATGCCTCTAAATGTTCCTCTTCCGTCGGGGGCATGGGTGAACCAAGGTAAAGAAACTCTGTTCTATAAAGCCCAATTCCCTCTGCGCCGTATTTTACATTGACATTAATGTCTTTGGGAAATTCGATATTTCCATAAATACCAATGTGCCTGCCATCCCGCATTGTAGATGGTTGGTCCTTCAGTTCTGTAGCCAATTTTTCTTCAAATACATGTATACTTTTGACCTTGCTTTGATATGTTGCCAATGTTTCGGCGTCAGGCCGAACGATAACAATACCATGATTGCCGTCTACAATTACGGTATCACCGCCAAAGATGTCTGTGGTAATTGTGCCAAGCCCCACGACAGCGGGTATGCCAAGTGCACGGGCAACGATGGCAGTATGCGATGTCCTTCCACCCACATCTGTAGCAAATCCTTTGACTTTTTCAGTATCAAGCGAGGCTGTTTGGGAAGGAGTAAGATCATGAGCCACCAATACCACCTCCTGTACAAGGTTTTTAAGCTCTTCCCTTTTTTCACCCAATAGATTCCTTAAAAGTCTTCTTTCGACGTCAAAGATATCGCTTACCCTTTCCGCCAGGTAAGTATCGTTAACGTCCTGGAATTTTCTGATGTAAACACGCAACGCAAGTGATACGGCAAATTCCGGCGTAAAATTGACCTTCTTTATTTTTTCGATAACTTCGTTTTTCAGGCGCACATCCTGTAAAATCATTCTGTGGGTGCCAAAGATTGAGCCGATTTCAGAACCAAAGTCTTCGGATACCTTCTTCTCCAAATCGCCAATTTCTCTTTTTGAATCTTCAATGGCCTTTTCGAGTCTACAGATTTCACTCTCGATTTCTTCCTTTCTGATAATGTGGCGCGGGATACGGTATCCTTCACTCTCGAACATAAAGGCCTCACGGATAACTACCCCGGGGGAGACTGCGATCCCCTTTCTGATTTCCATGAATTCCTCTTCGAACTTGCTTTTCACCAGCCCTTCCAGGGCATCCAGCGCCTCCGCGGCATCATTGCCCTTTGCACAGATTGTTATTTCTGTGCCATTTTCTGCACCAAGTGTCAAGAGGTCGATAACACTCTTACCCTCGACCTCCTTATTCTTTGTTTTTACATGAATTTCCGAACTATATTTATTTGCAATTTCGGCAAATTTAGTGGCAGGCCGGGCATGCATCCCATTGGAATTAGAGATTTTTATTTTTCGTTCCAATACTTTAGAATTTACAACAAACCTATCCATAACAAACTATTCACTGCCTCTTTTTTAAAAATTTCATACAAAATTCCACGCCTTTTTAAAATAGTATAAGACATGGGAAGTTTATTTTTATAATTAAACTCTTTTTCTGGTTAAATAAACAAAAACACCTTTTCTTCTCACGGGACAAAGAGAGACAGGGAGTTTTTGTATTAAACGTGGATACCGTCAACTTCTTTTAATATCTCAATCATTCCCGCCTTACCATTAGCATCACGCATAAAGCGACGGAAATCATTATCCCTGATAACGGTAGATATCCTTTCAAGTGCGGCAAGATGTGAACCTGCAGAATCGTTCGGGGAAAGCAAAAGAAAGAAGAGGTGTACGGGCTCTCCATCCAGGGCATTAAAATCAACCCCTTGCGCTGACCGTGCAATCGTTCCAATAATTTTTTTTGCGCTGTCGTGTTTTGTATGCGGGACAGCCACACCCTTCCCAATACCCGTGCTGCCCAATTCCTCCCGTTTCATAAGAGATTTGATAACGTTTTCAACATCCTTGCTATTGATTTTCTGTACGTCTTTCAGAGCGCACACCATTTCTCTGATAACGGCCTCTTTTTCGGTGGCTTTCAGCTCAGTAATTATAGCGTCATCCACAATAAAATCGGTCAATTTCATACTGCAAAATTCCTCCAAAAGAATTGCATTCCATTACGCTTCCGGTTCACTTTCAGTACCCTCCATTTCAGTGGTTGCAGGCTTTTTCCTGCGGACAATCCTTGATTGGATTTTACCTTTGTGTTTTTTCAGTTGTGCTTCTATCTTATCCACCGCCAGGTCAATCGCACGATACATATCGGAATTTGACGCCTGAGCAACCATTGTGGGTCCTCTCGATACGGAAACAATCATTTCAACAATATGGCTATTGTCACCGCCAATGTCCAAAGTAATCTGAATTTGCAATATCCATTCAAAAAATTTTTTTATTTTTTCGGCCTTTTGCAAAGCGTAATTTTTTATTGCCTCTGTTATGTTTAGATGCCTTGCAACAATCGTGATGTTTCCCAAGGGCAAAATCCTTTCTTAAAAATACAAGAGTTTTGAAGATTCTAAAATTTTTATTTTACTTATTATAAAATTATCCGTCAAGGAAATTAAAATCCTATATGCCTAACTATTATATTCCGCATTTGCCAGGACAAGTAAATGCACGTACCTGGCGCCTGATTCTTTTAGTTTTTTCGAACACTCCGATGCGGTTACCCCGGTAGTCAAGACATCGTCCACAAGTAAAACATTTTTTCCATGAAATGACCCTGGATATTTAACAAAAAAAGCATTGTGGATATTTGCCTGACGTTGACTTTTTGACAAATGGGTCTGTGACTCGGTGTTTTTAATACGGCAGAGGTTGTTTGCTGATAAGGGTTTTGAAAAATATCTGTGAATTCCAAGAGACAGAAGTTCGGACTGGTTGAAACCCCGAGACATTTTTTTCAGCCAATAAAGCGGTACGGGTACGACAACATCCATGTCCGGAACAACGTCTTTCAGTTTATTATGTGTTACTATGATATCATTCAGCATGCGAAATAAGAATTTCTGCCTGGCATATTTAAATTTATGTATCAATGTTTTCATGACCCCATCGTAATGGGCAACGGCTGTCATGGCGTCGAAGCGGAGACGCCTTCCTTTGCATGCAGCACAACCTTCTTTCGCCATAGAAGTACTATAGGGCGCTATCGCCGCCCCACAGCGAATACAATGAAATGCGTCAACATACGGCATCTGCCTCTTACAGTCATCGCAAATATAAAGTTCGTGAGAATCGTTCAGATTGCGTTTGCAGTGGAGGCAGGATCGGGGATAAAATAGGTCTAATAAAGCATGTAAATATTCACTTGCACCCATATCACATATTCATCATATCAAAAAAAAATAGCCCCACAGAGCCAAAAATAACGGTAGGCAACCAGGCGGCCAATATGGGGTGAAGCATTTCTGTGGTTCCCAAATTTGAGCATACAAAAGTTAGCGCATAGAAAATACCACAAACAAGTACACACAACCCCACACGCAAAAACAAATTTTTGCTCAGCCGTTCAAATCCGACAACGAGCGGGATACCCAGCAAAAGCAAAACAAAGTGCGTAAGGGTATACGAAATTCTGGAATGAAACAACAAACTGTTTCTTGGATTATCAGGTTCGTTTTTACAGAGTTCTTTTAACTGCTCGAAATTTAACAAACTGGGGTCTAACTTTATCTTCCCCAGTTCCATAGGAGTTATCGCACAGGCATACTCCAGACTGTCGATTTGCTGCACGGGTGCGACCCATTTCCCGCGTTCGTCATAAACGTGTTTCACCGCCTTTGTAAGCAACCATTTATCATTTCCCAGCCATCTTCCTTCATCCGCACTGAGGGTAAATTTCTTTTTTTTATTTTCATACCGGCTAAGAATAAATACCGACTGCATACGCTGCGTTTTTTTGTCGTATTTCCAAACGCGAAGCAAGGCGTTGTTTTCCTTGTCATCCAAAAGGAGATTTTTTTGGATATTATCATTAAATGAGGTTTGCCGCAATGTTTCCAGCTTTTCAGCAAACCGGGGAATAACCCACTCCTGATCTCCAAACGAAGCAAATGACATAACTACCGTAACAATAAAGACAGGAAGCAATATCCTGTATAGTGAGATACCGGCAACCTGCATGGCGAGTATTTCCCGGTTTCTGGATAGTCTCACCAGCACAATCCCCATTGCTATCAAAGTAACGGCAGGGAAAAACTGGAAAATAATCACGGGAAACAGATACGCATAATATCGTATACCCGTGCCAAAGGCATCCCCTCCCATATCCACAAATTCCCCCAGTTTCTGAAGGAGGTCAACGACGATGTATATCCCCGAAATAATGAGCAGACACATAAAAAATGTGGGGATAAAAGCCCTTAGTATATAGTTGTCTAATCTCGAAAACATAATTCTTTATACAATTGCAAAACAGTCTTTTTCAATAGGGGATGTACTACATTGGGTTCGATCTCAGCTAATGGCTCCAAAACAAATAACCGTGTATGCATCAGTGGGTGAGGAATTTTAAGCCTATCACTGTTTATGATTTTATCACCATACAGTAATATATCAATATCTATAGTTCGAGGCCCCCATTTTACAGTGCGAACCCTGCCCATAAGGGTTTCTATGCGCTGAAAGTTTTCGAGCAGCCGAAAGGGAGATATTGCAGTCTCGATACCAAGAACAGCATTCAAAAACATCGGCTGCGGAGGTCCACCCACTGGCGCTGTCTCGTAAAATCGTGAAAGTTTTATGGGTTTTATCCCTCTGATAGTAATAATCCGATCATATGCGTAAAACAAATTTCTCTCCCGATTACCGACATTCGACCCCAGACCAACATAAACATGCACCATACATAATCTCTTTTGTTCTTTTTGACTTAAGCCATTCTATTTCATTCAGTCAGCCTCACCAGACTTAAACAGCACAAAAATTCGTGGAACGTTTACAACTCCCGCATTCGGGGCACTCATCTATACGGCAATCAGGTGTAATCTCCTCGTTCAAAGATTTCCGCCTTTCGTGCATAAGAAAAGGCTTTACAACACCACAACTGATATGTTCCCACGGGAAGACCTCGTTATCACCTCTTTGGCGGTGTACATAAAATGCCCAATCAACACCGGCCTTCTGGAACGCATCCAGCCACTTTTGAAAGTGGAAATGTTCTTCCCACGCATCAAACCTGCATCCATCCTGCCATGCCTGATAAATAACCCTTCCCAGCCTTCGGTCTCCCCGTGCAAAAATGCCTTCCAGGATACTGCGCTCCGCATTGTGAAATTTTATGTGAATGCATTTTCTCCGAACCCTGCCAAACAATATATTTCTGATCTCTTTTATCCGCTGCAGGGTTATCATCGGCTGCCACTGGAAAGGGGTATGCGCCTTGGGCACAAAGGGCGCAATGCTGATATTGACCTGCCCGAAAGAGCCATTTATGCCCTTTTTGAGGTCAGAAACATTATAGGCAAGCCGTGCAATGGCGTCGATATCGTCATCTGTTTCCGTGGGAAGTCCCACCATAAAATAAAGTTTTACCAAATTCCATCCTTGCTTAAACGCCTCTTCAATACCCTTGTACAGATCTTCGTCGGTAATATTTTTATTAATAATTTTTCTCAGGGCAGGAGTCGCCGCCTCCGGGGCAAGGGTAAGTCCCGATTTACGAACCGTGTTAAGCATGGAAGGCAAGAGGACAAGCTGTTCATTTACCCGCAAAGAAGGGAAAGAGATATTTACATGCCTTGGAATGAAGACCTGATTCATCTGTTCCATCAGGCGTTTCAGGAACGGATAATCGCTGATCGAAAGGGACGCCAGAGAAATCTCATTATGCCCTGTATTTGCATAAGAAAGCTCTGCCAGCTTTAAGATATTTTCTACCGTACGTGGCCGGGTCGGACGTTTGCTCATACCGGCCTGACAAAACCTGCATCCTTGCGTACAGCCGCGCATAACCTCAATGGTAATACGGTCGTGAATGGTTTTTACATACGGCACAATCGGCCTGGTCGGATAATACGTCTTGTTTAAATCCTTTACAGAGGCTGACTTTATAAGTGACGGCAGGCCAGATATTTTTGGATGTATTTCACGTATTGTATAGTCGTCATGGTAAGAAACATCATACAAAGACGGGGCGTAGGCATTTTTCAGAGTTTGTGCTATAGAAACAATCTTCTCCCCGCGGGAAAGCCCTCTGCGTTTCATGTCCTTAAATAGTTCAACGAGTTGCGGCAGGCATTCTTCCCCGTCACCAACAAGAAAGACATCTATAAAATCAGCAATAGACTCAGGGGAGATGGCGCACGGCCCTCCGGCAATAACGAGCGGGTCTGTTTCGCGGCGTTCAGAGGACATGACAGGAATCTCTGATAAATTCAACATATTTAAAACATTGGTATAAGACAATTCATATTGGAGCGAAAAACCCAACAGGTCGAATTCTTTCAAAGGAGTGTATGTTTCCAGCGAAAACAGCGGTATTTTGTGCTTCCTCATGAGAGACTCCATGTCTTCCAGAGGCGCAAACACCCTCTCGCAGACCGTATCGTCCCGCTCATTGAGCAGACCGTAAAGAATCTGAATCCCCAGGTGAGACATACCGATACTGTACGTATCGGGAAATGCCAGTGCAACTTTCACGTCAATTTCGACGTGATCCTTAACGACGGAGTTCCATTCACCCCCGATATACTGTCCAGGCATTTCCACCAGTGGCAATATGTTTTCTGTCACAAATTGTTTTATCGTATTCATAATATTTTATCATAATAAGAAATCGAATATTAAGCAAGTTCCGTTTGAATTCGAATTGATATGCAGGGGTGGGTTTGAAACCCGCCCCTACTGCGCTGTGCATAAATGCATGGGTTTAAAATCTTCAACCCCTACTTTGAGGCAATATCATCAATCGGGCAATCACCTTTACCGTATCGTTTCATAACGGTGCTCAGAGGCAAGATCGATCTTTGAATGCATCTTGATATTAAAAATGATGGAGAGGGCAATAAAGGAAGTTAGCATGGAGGAACCACCGTAACTGACAAAGGGAAGCGTAATGCCCACAATGGGCGCTATTCCTAAAGTCATACCAACATTGACCACGACTTGCGTCGCAAACATAGTAACAAGCCCGATTACAACAAGCCGTCCGTAAGGTTCGCGCGTGCTTCTTGCTATACCAATACCGCAAGTAAGGAATACGACGTAAAGAAACAGGATAAAACAAGCCCGTAAAAACCCCCACTCTTCGGAAATAACGGCGAAGATAAAATCCGTATGACGTTCAGGCAAGAATTTCATTTGGTTCTGCGTGCCATTTCCCCACCCTGTTCCAAACAGCCCTCCCGAACCAACGGCGATAAGTGATTGAAGTCTGTGATAACCGGCTCCCCAATCTGTGGCTTTCTCTGGCCAAAGAAATCCAATAATCCTCATCTTTTGGTAGGATTTCAACATAAACATCCAGACCAACGGTGATATGGCCATTCCTACCCCAATAAGCATGAAAAGGTGATAGAGCCGAATACCCGCCGTGTATAAAATGGAAAGCAAGATAGGAACCATGACGAGCGCCGTCCCAAGGTCCGGCTGCTTCACAATGAGCGCCATCGGTATGAATGTTAATAGAAGAGAAACCCCGATATCAAACAGTCCGATCCCATACTTCTTGTATCTGAGAAACCTTGCGAGGGTAAGCACAAGGGTAATCTTCATAAACTCTGAAGGTTGAACCGAAAAAGAACCGATGGAAAACCACCTCTGTGAGCCTTTCACAGCGCCTCCCATGCCCAAAACAAGAATTAAAAGAAAGAGCACGCATGCATAGATGATATATGCATAGTGGGCAATTGAAAGATAATCAAAATAGAGGAGGATAAAAAAAAGGGTAAGCCCCATCGCAATCCAGACAAGCTGTTTAAATACAAATTTTTCAGACGACGCACTCCAGACAAAGAGTACTCCTATTGTCAAAATGATACAAATTATCGGGAACATCACCCAATCGAAATTTCTTGGACTTACGCTACGGATCATACTTTTTCTCTAAGAGTTTATGGGGTTCATTGAGTTCATAGGGTTTGTTGGGTTAACTTGACAAACTCAACAAACCCAATAAACATATTTTAAATTAAAGAATTCCTGATTTATACCTCTATAATTCAGACATGTGACGCGGTTTACCAATGTGGTAGCCTTGCGCGTAGTCTATGCCATATTCCCGCAACAGGCGCAGTGTCTCCTCGTCTTCCACAAATTCAGCAATGGTTTTTTTCCCCAGTCCGCGCGCAACCTCCACCATTGCTTTAACCAAATGCTGATCCACGGTATCGTGCGGCAGGTTCCTGATAAAACTGCCGTCAATTTTCAGATAATCCACCGGCAAATGTTTGATATAATTGAAAGAAGAAAATCCAATACCAAAATCATCGAGGGCAAAACGGCACCCCAGGGACTTGAGTTCTGCAATAAAACGCTGTGCGACGGTTATATTTTCAATAATCGAGGTTTCGGTAATTTCAAAGACAATAGTTGCAGGATCAATGGCCGTTGCGGACATTTCATTTCTGATCAGGGGCAACAATTTTTTATCAGTAAACTCCCTGCCGGACAGGTTAACTTCAAGATAAGCTGGATTGCCATCCTGCTGAAGCTCTTTAATGAGATTGATAGCCCTGACTACCACCCAGCGGTCTATATCGTGGATAAGCCCAAAGCGCTCTGCAATATCAAGAAAACTGGGTGGAGCAACAATCTCTCCCTTTTCATTTATCATCCGCAGCAGCGCCTCATGCCCAATAATACGGTTTTGATGAATATCCATAATAGGCTGCATGTACAATATGAAGTTGTCTCTGTTCAGCGCATCCCGGATGCGTTTTTCCCACATCAGCCGGGATTCAACCTGCGTCTTTTGTTCAGGCGTATATAAACAAACGCGGTTGCGCCCTTCTTCCTTTGCCCGGTACATTGCAAGATCGGCATATGCAAGGAGTGTTTCTGCCGTATCTCCATGACTTGGAAACATGGCAATACCAATACTGGCAGTAATGCCGGGAGGGTATTCCCCATCAAGAGAGGTATGATATTGCACCAATTCCCGTATCTGGTTCGCAACCGATTCAGCAAGGTCTACATCGGCGTGGGGAAGTATAATGGCAAACTCGTCGCCGCCCAGCCTCGCCAGTATGTCTGTCTCGCGTAATCGTTCCCTCAGCAGACCAGCCATAGTCATAAGGAGTTTATCGCCTGCCTGATGGCCAAGCGAGTCATTAACATACTTAAAATTATCCATGTCCAAAAACAACAGCGCCCCTTTGATTTCAAATCGCCGTGTTTGTGCAAGCCATCCCTCCAATTCCTCATGAAAACGACGGCGGTTGAGAAGGTTGGTAAGCGGATCGCGGTTCGCCATATACATAATTTGCGTCTCAAATCGTTTGCGTTCGGAAATATCACGTCCTATAGTGGACAGGTTATTAACTGTCCCGTCCGGATTTTTGTGAGCAATGATCACCTGTGAAAACGGTATTTCACGCCCATCGCGACACAGAAATGCCGTTTCGCCAACCCAGGCGCCTTCGCGGATCGCATCGGGTATTCCCTCGTTCACGATGATGTCCGTCGCCCATTTAGGGTGGCAATCGGATATCTTTAAATTAGAAATGTCCTCGTCCTCACCAATCCCAAGCACTTTTCGCCCTGCCTTGTTAATATAAAGCACTCGTCCTTCTGCAGTGGCTGTGGAAACGAAATCTGTCGTTGTCTCCGTAATTTCAGATAATCGCGCCTTGGTCTCTTCAATATGTTTTCGTTTGATAACTTCTCCCAGTTGAACCACCACAGAGGAAACAAAGCTGACGAGCCGTTCGTCCTTTTCAAGCGCATCGGGCATATAAAATACAAGAACGGCAACTATCTCCTTATCGGAAAAGACGGGGAAAGCTACCCCTGCCTTTAGTCCGGCCTCTTTGGCAATCGCCGCGCGTGGATAATTAGGGTCAATCGTAACATCCGGCACCCACACGGGTTTTTTTGTAGACCAGACGCGTCCGGGAAGACCCACACCTGGAAGAAAGGCAAATCCCCCGCTCAATTCACTGAATTTTTCCAAACTCTCGGCTTTGCTGTAGAAGGCGTGATCTCGTTCCAAACATTTACCCTCCGGATCAGGCATCCACGCCTCTCCATAAATCCAGCCGGTTGCGCTGCACACCTTCTCCAGTGTAACGACCAGTGCGTCGTGCAAATCCTTAGACTCGCTGATAGACAAGGTCAACGTTTTCAACAGGCCCATTTCCTCCTCAGCATGCTTGCGCTCGGTTATATCCTGAACCGTTCCAACCATTCGGACAGCCTTGCCCATATTTTCATATATAACTACCGCCCTCTCATGAACGATGCGTACTGATGCATCCTTAAGAATTACACGATGGTCAATGTCTAAGGGTTTTTTATTACTTAATGTCTCAGCAAAGGACTTTTTTACAAACTCACGATCGTCGGGATGTACATAATTCAGAAACATCTCATACGTGGAAATAAAATTTTCCTGAGTCAAACCAAACATGCGATATGCCTCGTAAGACCAGTACACTTCATTCTTGATGATATCCCACTCCCAGTTTCCAAGATGGGCAATCCGCTGCGCCTCGGCAAGACGGGACTCGCTCTTTGCAAGCGCCGTTGTTCTGGCTTTAATATGGTGCGTCATATAATTAAACGATTCACAGAGCCCCCCAATCTCGTCGTGTGTTTGAACCGGAACGACAACATCGAAATTGCCGCTGGCGATTTTCTTCGCAGCTCCAGATATTTTCCGGAGGGGTTGTACCATTTTTCTTATGAAACCGACAAAGAGCAAGACGATCATTACAATAACAACTGCTGCCGTTATTAAAGCGCTTATGAGCACATGTTTTATGGGAGAAAGCACCTCGCTCTTGTCAATTTCTACCAGAAGCGCCCACTTCATAGACGGAATGTACATGGATGCGCCAACTACCTCCACGCCCCGATAATCCTTGTAAAATCCCGCCATTTCTTTGCCTGATGTCAGACATAAATTAACCGGCAGCGTATCAACTGCCTGCTTCAATATGGCATCCTTCACGAATATGGATTTCGTAATCATGAGCTTGTCTCTATTGACCAGATAGACCTCCATGGTCTTCCATGCCCCCTTCCCTTTGCCCCAGGAGATTGCCCCTAACTCCTTAACATATTCTCCAATTAAAAGCTTGTTGAGCTCAGAAAGCAGAATATAGTTAACAATTACACCGGCAGGCATGCCTGTCTCTTTTGTAAAAATGGTTGTCGAGATGGTAATTTCGGGTAATCCCATATGTCCGGTGCGGTTTTCCACAATGGCAACGGCATTCTTGCCCTCTTTGAAGCAAGCCTCTCCGGACAAATCCCTTCCGATTTCAGCGTTGTTTGTGGAGGCTACCACACGTCCTTCCAGAGAGAGGATACTGATGGTATTGATTGTCTTATCAAGAACCAGCTTATTCCTGACAATATGCTTATTGAGTTTACTAATTGCAGATGCATTGCCACGAATCGCTTTCTGCATTTGGGTTCTGACAAATCCGTCGCTGGCAAAGTCGCGGGCGCGAATCTTTGCCTTTTCCAGGAATTGATAAACCTGTCCCTCATAGGCCTCGGCGATAACCGTCAATGTATCGAGGACACGGTTTTTCAGATATACCCTGTTCTGGCTATACACCAGGACAAATGTAATAAGGATAGGAATAAGTATAGCTATAATTCCTATTAATGCCTTCTCTTTCAGTGATAATTTAAATTTCCTCATTCAGTTTTTCTTTACTCTTTCAACAGATGATTGTTTTATTCATGAAAACAAATAATTATTATAAATTATATACGCTATGATGCCTCATTTAGCTCCGGGAATAAATACGACATGAGTTCTTTTGCAATAGGCCCCGCAATCTCCGCCCCATGACCCGGTGTATGCTCTACAAGTATGACAAAGCAGTACTGCGGGCTGTCATAGGGGGCGTAACCGGCAAACCAGGCATGATTGTCTTTCTGTCTCCCTGTCTCAGCGGTACCTGTTTTACCGGCAACCTTGTAAGCCTCCAATCCAGTGTTTTTGGCTGTACCGCGGATTACCACATCCTGAAGCGCCATGCGTAAGGTATCCAGAGTAGCAGGGGATATGTTAAGTTTCTGTTTCTTTTCCGGTTTAAATACGCGAACAACTTCTCCCTGGCCATCGGTGAGTTTTGATAGTAAATGGGGCTGAACCAAAGTACCGCCATTTGCCACTGCTGCATACACCCGGCACAATTGAAGCGGTGTGGTAAGCAACGCGCCTTGTCCGATGGCAACGTTCATGACGGTTGCCGTGTTCATCATTTTGGGCATATTCCCGCTCTTTTCGTGCGGAAGATCGATACCCGTCTTCTCGCCAATACCAAAATCCTTTGCCCATGTGTATAACGGGTCCCCACCTAAAATCTTTGCCGTTTCAAAGAAAAACACATTGCACGAATAGGGTATGGCATCCTCTATAGTAACCAGGCCGTGTCCGTATTCCGACCAGCATTTAAAAATGATATTCTTGTAATTAGTATAGCCGTGACACTCATAAGTAGTCCTGGTATTTATGTGATCAGTGTCCAGTGCGGCCGCCGCCGTAACAACCTTAAAAATAGACCCCGGAGGCAATGCGCCTTGTATGGCTCTATTGAGGAATGGTTTGGAAGGATGTTTGATAAGCTTACGAAAGTCTTCATTCACGTCATTGGGATTGAAGCGCGGGTAGCTGGCCATGGCAAGTATTTCGCCCGTCCACGGGTCCATAACGATAATCGTCCCCAGGTTTTTGCCGAGTGATTTTTCCGCATAAGCCTGAATTTGACTATCAATGGTCAAATAGAGGTTGTCTCCGGAAACAGGGGGCCTTTCCAATATCACTTTTTCAACCTGGGTGTTTCTGCAGGTGATTTCCTCAAAGCGTTTACCGCGCTCGCCGTGTAATTCGTTTTCATATTGCAACTCAACCCCAGACCTGCCTATGTAGTCGTTTTCGGCATACCCATCGTAAAGCAACGGCGTCGTGTCCGTACCCGTAACATTTGAGCTCAAGATAAAATTATTCCACTTGTCACTATATGCCTCCCATTCCTCCTCATTCAGCTTGCTCATATACCCCAGGATGTGCGACGCCAGTTCACGCTGGGGATAAATCCTTGTGGGCCTTGGCGTGACGCGTATGCCGGGATAACTGTTTTGGTTAATCTCTATTTGAATGACCTTTTCCCATGCAACGTCAGAAGCTATAGGGTAATAGTCCGCCTCCTCCCTGATACGAGTTGCCCGTCCTGATTTTTGCTCCACGTTTTGCTTGAGTCTTTCCACTTTTTCAACAATTTGTTTTGCATGGCTCAGCAACTTATTCTGCGGGATTCCCAACAATTGGGACAATTTCTTTACCCATGCGTCCTGATTTTCGTGACATTCAGCGCACGTTTTTTTAGCATTTTTGTGCGCCTTCATTTCTGCAATGCGTGAGACTGCATTGTTATTATGAATGTACCAATACAGCAGGTTTTTGTATTGAACCGTAATGTCAAAGGTGTGTTGATCCACTGCCAGCATCATTCCGTTTCTATCGAAGATAGACCCTCGCGTGGCTTCCAGTGGATACGTAGCAATACGGCGATTTTTGGAAATGCCTTTGTATTTATTGCTTTCAATAATCTGGAGCTGAAAGAGCCTGGCTACAATACCGGTAAAAAATAAAATGAAAATAATGAGTGTAATTTTAAAACGGTAGGGATACATGGTTCATCAGTCCCTTATTGGGAAAAAGACTGCTGCGTTGGCTGCAATTTACCGAACATCCAAAACAGCACGGGAACAATCATCGCCGTATATAATGAGCAAGTAAAAATTGTCCATATGGTTGCAGAAAGACTGAGCGAATGAAAAGAAAGCGTTGCATGTACCGCATAGAGTATGTTGTATATACATGAGAAGATAAATGTGACCAGAACCTGGGTAACTAAATGTCCCCGAAACAATATTCCTCTGATTGACCAGACGAAAAACCCCGCAGCGACAAAGAAAACGGAGTTTATCCCAAAACTCCCTTCAGAAAACAAATCTTTTGACATACCCACAAACCAGTTTGTGATGGTGTTCCGTTTGATGTCTGCCAGGAAGGAATAAAATATCACCAAGGGAAAATACAAATCAGGCGCCGCTGTCCCGATATTAATCCAGTTCATCAAGGTCGACTGGAAGAGTGAAATTCCCAGGAGAATACAAAAAAAAGTAAACCACCGCATAATTTATTATTTGTGCTAATTTGTTATAATGAGCACCTGCTCGATTTTTGAAATATTTACCTTTGGTAATACCTTTACAGATTGAAAGAGGGCTCCGCTCTTTATTTCAGCTTCTACAACGGTAGCGACAGGCAGAGACGGCGGATAAAAACCACCAATGTCAGAGGAGATAATATCGTCACCCTTTTTTAGTTTTCCCCATCGCGGCACGTATTTTAATTGACAAAACCCCGTAGCGTTCCCTTCGATGATTACCTGTTCCCGCGTCTGAAGAACCCTTCCCGGTATGCGTGAGGCCGGATCTGTAATCAATTGAACGACGCTGCTTCCTCCGCTTACCGAAACAACCTTTCCAACCAGCGCATTGTTTGACACCACTATGTCGTTAGGTTTTACGCCCTGCTTAGAACCTGCATTGACCGTGATACTTTTCCTGAAAGTCAATGAATCGTATCCGATGATGTCCGCCGGTATCGGCCTTGTTTTACTCTTATTTTCAGCCTGGAATTTCGAAAGGGTGTACAGTTTACTCTGCAGTTTGTATATCGTATCCTGCTGCTCCAGTATCTTATTTTTGAACTGGAAAACTTGTTCTTCCAGTTGTTTTTTTACGTGAGCGTCACGCCAGCCGGAAAACACCTTATCCAGGAAATTATTGGCTGAATTACTGCAGAAACAGGTTGCCCACTGTAACGGCCTCACAGGGACAACGCAGGTCATTTTGATACGGCTGGAAAGTTTAGACGGTAAAAACAAAAAACCAAGGGATATTGCTAAAAGGATGATTATCGTTGCAATGGGATTTTTTATGATATCGCTAAAACTAGGAGTGGAGGTCCTCATCCTGTAAAACAGCTTTATATAGATCAAGATTTTCGAGGAGATAGCCCGTTCCCCGCGCAACGGCTGTTAAAGGGTCATTGCCCACCTGTACCGGCAGTCCAGTTTCCTGCGCCAATAGCTTGTCCAACCCTCTAATCAAAGCGCCCCCGCCTACCAGCACCAACCCGTTTGTTATTAAGTCCGATGCCAATTCCGGCGCCGTCTTTTCGAGGGTAGATTTCACGGCGCCTACAATTTTATCGAACGGTTCTTTTAACGCCTCCCGAATTTCTTCCGAGGTAATATTTGTCGCCCGTGGCAAGCCTGCAATAGCATCGCGCCCTCTAATCTCAAGCGTCAGCTCCTCCTCTAAAGGATATGCAGAGCCAATCTCAATCTTAATTTGTTCCGCCGTCCGGTGTCCGATGTCCAGATTGTAGGTCTTTCGTATATACTGGACGATGGTTTCATCAAATTCATCTCCCGCAATCCTTATGCTTTCGTGCGTAAATATATCGCCCAGAGAAATGACCGCCACTTCTGTAGTTCCACCTCCGATATCAACTATCATACTGGCTACCGGCTCACCCACGGGGAGGCCCACGCCAATCGCCGCTGCCTTTGGTTCAGAAATAAGATACACCTCTCTGGCTCCAGCTCGCTCGGCCGAGTTTACTACCGCCCGCCTTTCTACGGCAGTAATGCCCGACGGAATTGCAATCAATATCCTGGGCCTAACCCCCCACTTGCGTTTATGAACCTTCGTGATGAAATACTTGAGCATAGCTTCGGTAATATCAAAGTCTGCAATAACGCCGTTTTTGAGTGGACGTATAACTGAAATACTGCTCGGGGCCTTTTCCAGCATCGCCTTGGCAACGTTTCCTACTGCATTTCCATTTAAAAGAACTTTATTCGTTCCGGGTCTTACTGCCACAACTGATGGTTCAGACAACACAATCCCATGACCGGGTATGCAAACAAGCGTGTTTGCCGTGCCAAGGTCAATTCCCATGTCAGTCGAAACAAAACCCAATACAAAGTCTAATGGATGCATTATCTTTCTTACTCCAGCAATAGCCTTAATCCTCCGCAAACAAAGGTGATTAAGTGGATTTTATGCCCTGTATTTTTCTATGGAGAAGTTCCTTGCGTGCCGTTCAGTTTTTTCACAAGTATTGTTGTTTTTTATAGTTACTATTTATTAGGCTGAATTATATGTTTAATACTTATAAAATGTCAAGTGGAAAGTCCATTCCTTATTTTGGTTTAGCGACTTTTTGGCTGACAATTCGCCCTCTAAAAATGGACATGATAAGCATGATTAACAATGCCGCTACACAAAGGATCGAAAACCAGTCGCCACACATGGTATAGAAAGGATTATATTTTTCGACTAATTTTATGCGATCTGTAAGTGTGCCGCTTATCTCCCGATATTTCCCTTTAGAGTCTGATAATTTAGCATAGATAGCGCCGTCAGGGGAGACAAACGACGATATGCCCGTATTGGCTGCGCGTGCCATACAGAAGCGGTTTTCAACCGCCCGAAACACCATGATGGCGAGATGCTGATCAAGCTCTGCACTGTTTCTAAACCAGCCGTCATTCGTTATATTAAGCATGAAATCCGCCCCGTCTTTCTTAAATTTTCTAATCAGAGACGGGACTGTGTCCTCATAACAGATTGACGAACCAAAGGTAAAACTCCCAAGTTCTGTTGTATCCAGACGAAACAATGTCCGGCGATAACCATGAGTCAATCCAATTTCGTAAGGAACAAGACTGGCCAGGAATGGGAAATAGTTCTTAAGGGGTGTAAATTCCCCAAATGGTACGAGGTGAATCTTGTCATAACGGTCTACAAGCTTTCCATCCGTGTTATAATAATACGCGCTATTGAAATAACGCTGCTCCTCTCCATTCAGAGTTAATGCAATACCACCCAGGAGTAAGTTTGTATTGAGTTCCTGTGACAATTGAATCGGCGCAAGTTGCGACAGGACGTCAATCTTCCTGCCCGTAAGTTCGGGATCGATATTAAGCAAGCCCGGCACCATGGTCTCCGGCCATACAAGCAGGTCGATCTGTTCCCCTTTGACACTCAATGACAGGTCAGTATATTTTTTGAGAATACTGATTTCGTCTTCTTCGTTGGACTCAAATTTTACCTCCTGCGGTATATTCCCCTGCACCATGCACAGCGTAGGGCCTTCTTGTGGTTTATAATGGTTGAGCCAGCAAAAACCATAAGACAGGATGGCTGCCAAGAGTATGAAAGGCAGAATACAGACCAAGCCGTAAAGGATAAATCTTTGGTCCGGAAACATGAGTAAATTACGTTTTGTAAAAGCATAAATTATCAAATCTGCAATACACGCATTAATCATGATAATAATGAAGGAAACGCCATAGACACCTGTTATATCGGAGACCTGTATTATCGGCAAATATTGGTATTGGGTGTGTCCAACGAAGAACCATGGAAAGCCTGAGAGCAGAAAAGACCGTATAAATTCCAGCGCAGTCCACATACAGGGCGCAACGACAACTAACGGCAATCTCAGTCTAAAAATAATAAATCGGGAACAAAACGCAAAGACGAGAAAATAGGCAGCGCAATACAAACTCAGCAAAATCCAGGCAATATAAGTAACGTGACGCAGCCACGAAAGCTGAATAAATATAAATACTGTCCCGATAAACAGGGCGTTAATGTATGCATATCTCTCCTCGGTTACGATAAGGATGAACCACGGAATAAAGGCAATCCATGCAAGACAACCCATGTCTGCCGGTGGAAAGGAAAGACACAAAAGGAGGATGGTCAGAAAAGAAAGACCCGGTATTTTTATAAAATTTGCCTTGCTCAAGGTTTTTATTAAAATTAACAAGAATTATCTTTCAGAAAATTAAAGGGCGTAACACAAAACTCTAGAATTTTCTTTTTAATTATATTACCATCTTGTAGCCTAAAAATAAAACTTTGAATTTAAGGATTAAATTATGCTTTTGGGAGTACACTGTTCAATTAGCGGCGGACTGCATAACGCTCTCACTGAAGCGGCGTCTTTAGGAATCGATACGTTTCAGATCTTTACCAAAAATCAAAGGCAATGGAAGGAGAAAATCATCGGAACACAGGAAAAATCAAAATTTCTGGATGATTTCAAAACTTCTCCTGTCAAATTGATTTTTTCACATGCCTCGTATCTTATTAACCTGTCCAGCAATGACGACATCCTATGGGAACGTTCCGTAATGGCATTAATCAGTGAGGTTCAACGATGCCACGACCTCGGACTGGCTTTTACCATTCTTCACCCCGGTTCCGCAAAGGAACTTGGCGAACAGGAAGGTATTAAAATGGTCATTAAGGCATTGAAAACAGCACTCCAGGAAACTAAAAATTCAAACGAAAAAATCTTGCTGGAAAATACTGCCGGACAGGGATCGAGTATTGGTTACAAATTTGAGCACTTAAAACAAATCCTGGATGGAGTTGATTCTGCAAGGATTGGTGTTTGTTTTGATACCTGTCATGCCTTTGCAGCCGGATATGATATACGAACAAAAACCGGGTTTGAAACAACCATGGAAGAACTGGATAGAATTATTGGCTTGAAAAATCTTCACACCATTCATCTGAATGACTCTAAAGGAGAATTAGGCAGTAATTTAGACCGACACGAGCATATTGGAAAAGGCAAACTGGGCTTGGAACCATTTCGGCAAATCATGAACACATTCCCGCACATCCCAAAGATAATCGAGACACCCAAAAAGGATAACATGGATGCGGTTAACCTGGAAGTTCTCAGGGGATTAATAAACACCAAAAGCATCACAACTAGAAACAAATAAGGGGAGTTCTATAACTTACCGGAACGCCCTCAGTCAGAAACCAGTAAAATGCCTCGTTATTGGTAGTTAAGCAATTCAGGTGAGTTTATACGCTGCACTTCACGAAACGCCTACTCCTTGGCGTCCACAGGAATACTAGGATTAAGCTTTGAATGGCGGTTCTCAGCCTGTCTACTAAAAGAACATCGCTATATCCTTCCGTTCGTGAAACTCACCATCGGGGGGGAAATATCTGGCCCATGAAGGAACTGAAAGCCCAGGTCTTCTAATACCTCAATGGTGTATTGTTCAATATCGCTTTCGGTAATATTGCTCATATGTCTCGGCTTTTATAGTATCCAAAGGACGAAACCGCACATATCCTCAACTGACGAAATACTACTTCGCCGGTCATTGCGAGGGTCTTTTCCGAAGCAATCTCACAAACCATCATAGAGATCATTCCATCCTGCATTCATTCCATCAATTAACTCTATTTTTTTAGCCCTTGAGCCACCCTTAATTTGCTTCTCTCGGGATATGGCATTTCTCACATCACGATATATCTCGTAGTATACTAATTTTGTAATATTATACTTTTTTGTAAATCCTTCGACCTTCTTCTCTTTATGTTCATATACTCTTCTTTTAAGATCATTTGTTACCCCTGTATAGAGCACCGTATTATTTCTATTCGTCATTATGTAAACAGAGTATAATTTGTCCATTACAAATACCTTGATTGAATCTGGCATTACAAAAGGAGATTGCTTCGTCGTTCCTCCTCGCAATGACAAAAATAAAGGCCGCCGAGCATTTCTTTTCTGTTTCCATAACGGTTCACTGTATGGGGCTGCCTAAAAGATATTAGCTTGTCATTTATCCATCACAAAATCAAATCCTTCTTACTGATGATAAAGTTTAATGAGAGAAGAAGTATCCAGAAATGCCTTCATACAGCGCTCCTACACTCTTCTATAATCGCATCACTTAACGACCCTTTATAACCTTCCAACAACTTCCTGGCCGGTTTGAACGAGAACTTGTTTATGTCAAGCCTTCTTACGGCTGGCGCTTTTACCTCTTCCAAAAAAGTGACTATGACATTAACCGGTTTATCAGTTTTTATCTCCTCTCGAATAATCACCTTTCCATCCTTATAAGTACCTTTAACTGACAACATTTTACACCTTACATTTTTTAGTCATATTGCATTAGTATATCATAAAAATCATTCCCCACTACCTCTCCAGTCGTTAACTTAGATGATAACCGTAATTACTCACGGGTTCAGCTTCAGGAAACTGATTCGCTTATCTTCATACAGGGCAATGAAAGTATCATAAATGATTGAAAACCCAATGTGTTTTAATTTATCATGAATTAAGAGTTCTATGGATATTTCTGTAATAATTTGCATTATTTACCTCCGTTCACCTGATAAGAGTTCCCAGATGTGTTTATAACCCACACCTGATAGGTGTGCACCGCCAGGCCGTACCCGTTCCCAAACTGATACATCTAAAGCTTTAAGAAACTGTCGCGCTTGCTGCACACTAGCTTCTTGAATTTTTCCGCCGGTACTGGTACGGAATTCTTTACCCAACCTATCCGCTATACTTCGAGGCACAGAGTTCATCCGCATCAGGACAGCTTCCTCGGTATTGACGCCATGATATATCATGGCAGGGAGATTGTTGATACGTCGGCGGTCGGTTTCGGGAAGAGATTCAAAGTCGATACCGGAAAGACGACTTAGTGCTGACATTCCCCAGGTTCCACTATTCACCAGATTCCGGTATATGGCCCTGCAGGCGTCTGTGATGGCTTTAGTTTGGTTTTCATTACCTTTGAAATATTCCTGAGCTATTTCCTGTATGCTCTTACCTTCAACCCAGGCTTTGGCTATCTCTGCTATGTGCTTTTTTTCAACCCCTTCTCCCCCAATTTCCTCAAGACTGCTCTTTAGTTGTGGTATCCGGAGCATGATCCCAAACATATCTGCCATGCCAGAGCTTTGTCCAAACAGGCTTTCGGGCAACCAATCTGACGCATTCAGCTTCCGTTCAAGCTGATTCAAGCCGGCCAGCGCTTTGCTAACACCTTCAGGAGAAAACCCAGTCATATCAGCCATTTTCGCAGCACCTGGATTTTCAGCTAGTCGCCGAGCGTAGCTCTTGGTCGCCTCCAGCAACTTGTCGGCTTTCGCTCTTCCTGTTGGAGAACTACGAAGCAAACCATAACCGAAGGTATTCCGTAGCAACTGCTCCGCGTCCGCCAATACAGCGTCCAAGTTTTTTTTCTCATTCCACAGATGAGCAACATAACAGCGGAAATCTTCCCACTGTTCCTCTTGGATAACAACATCGAGTTCATTCAGACGCCCAGCCTGATCCAGATCGTTCAACATGTTCACCAAGCAGGAAGCCAGCTCCCCGGTAGCCCTGCTTACATAGTCGATTATATCTTGAGGCTTATTGCCTGCCGCCAGCCCAACAACTCCAACGCTGTCATGGTTCATTCGTCCTGCCCGCCCCGCCAGATTCCAGAAATCTCTGGGAGGCATCTCTTTGGACCAATTACCCTTTGGAACGAAGCGGGAGGCAAGGAATACGGACGAAACCGGGAAATTTATACCTTGGGCAATCGTGGTTGTTGCACAGAGGACGCGTAATTTGCCTTCTTCCGTCAACCACTCAACCAGTGCCCTGACTTCATCGGAAAGTCCCGCATGGTGCACACCAACCCCTCGTGCCAGCATCTCTATCAGTTCAAAGTCTGGGCTGATTTCTGTTTTCAGAAAATCCTGAACCAAACGAATTTCGCCTGGCAGCGGTGATAACGGCGTGAACATCTCGCAAATCTGTCGAGCCATGCTCCAGATCGAATCAATCTTGTTGGCCACTGCGATGCTAGTACCTCGACTCGAAAGCACAATTGCCATGCCAGCCGTTTCAAGACCAAGGTTCATTTTTGATTTGGCAACTCTAAGAGGTTTGACACCACCCACCATGTGCTTGCCTTCCAGATGAATAGTGCGAGGTGTTGTAGTGAGGGTTTGATAAATCAACCGCCAACCACCCCGGACAGAATCATCTTTTTCAGACCAGTACATTCCCACAATACGTTCGTTCGGTTTCCATGGCGTGGTGCCGAAACTGATGGCCCTTCCTGCGTTGACATCTTGAGCGAGCCAGCGAGCCAACGTCTCGGCCTTTTCAACATACGGCATCAACAACAGAAAGTTTGCTGACGTGCATTCACGTTTGATGGTGGCCAACAGCAACTCAATCCGCAGTCCCCGCGTTTCGTCTTCAATGTTATGGGCCTCATCCATGACCATCAGGGCCATAGGGCGTGGCACCTTGTTGTTCCGAATGACCAGTTGCAACTTTTCTGGTGTCGAGACCAGTACATCAAATGACCTACCATTGCCTGTTTTTTTCAGCATATCTTCCTCAAAAGCATCGATTTCAACTGCACCAGTCAGTTGCTCAACATGTACTCCTATAGATTCGAAATCACGGCGTAGGCGGCGGGTAATCTGAGCGGTAAGTGCACGGGTAGGCGCGACGTAAGCAACCCAACCCTGTTCCGCATCGAATTGATTGAGCGCCTGCAGAATTCGGAACTGGGCCAATAGTGTTTTACCGCCAGAGGTCGGCATATCAATAACTACCGCTGTAGCCGCTTGATCGAGGAGTCCCCGCTCCTGAAGAGCGGCCCTTTGAGGCGGCAAGAGTTCAAACAAGGCTTGTTGCTTCGTGACTTCTCGGATAAACTTAGTAACACGAGAATTCACGGCCCGGGCTACCCACCAGATCGAACCAGCTACCATCTGCCGAGCCGTACCATGTAACCAGCGCATTAGCACTTCCAGTTTCGCATCCGCACTAGCCGTAGCAGCATCAATGGCTGATTCGAAATGCTTATCCAGCAGACCAGCAATGCCCGCTGGTTCTCCTTGCAGCATGTACTTGGCAAGCAGTTCTGTGCCCTTGGCCCAGTGATACAGGCTAATCAGCCGCAGGGCCATCGTCCGATCTTCTGAGTTGGATCCACTATCCAGCACGCCAGACTCGTAGGCCTTCTGGTCTTCCCGAAGGCCGGTAATGATCTCACGGATACGATCCAAGTCATCCCAACGCTTCTTGCGGAATAACCGTATCCAACACTCGAAGAGACGATAGAGCAAACGATTGTGCCAAGCTGCGTCAGCAGCAGACGGAACCTGGATGAACTGTTGGTTCTCAGTATACCAACGTCGAAGGTCAGACCATCGATCCCCGCAATAGGCCAGTGCCGACAAATGGAGAATATGGAAAATCCGTTCCTCCTGCTTCTCCGGCAGATCAGACAGACGGAGAATTTCAAATGCCCGCCAGGCACCTGCTGCGCATTGCTCACGCTGGTCTTTTGCTTCGAGAGCAGGATTGAGAAGAGCACCCAACCCTTCAATCGCTGCCATCTCATAGGCCATGGCAAAACGGCGGAGCAGATCGTCATCTCTGCTGTTTTCCGGAAAATTAATTTGCATTTGCTGGCCGACCGCCTTTTTGACCAACCGGGCATTAGCCACTGCAAGAGCACGATCTCGCTCTGCTGCACCAACCGCAAGAACTGCCCAATGTTCATCCACCCGCTGAAGAGATGTATTAGTAACGTTCATACGTCACCTCTCCTCCGCGAATTCATAACTTTCTCACTGAATGAGGCGATGCTTCCTGACGGGAGATAAATGGCTATCAACTCAATGACCATAGCGGCAGGACAATCCGTTCCCAGCTTGGTTACCCGATTCCTGATGTCATCCTTATGAGGCGGAACATCTCGAATCAGAAGACCAAAAATTCGTACATCGGTGTGGTCAGCGTTATATCGTATATACGCACTAACGAAACGATCTTTCCAAGAAGCGTTTACAGCACGGTGCCAGAGATACTTTACCAGATCATCACGGATGGAAACATTGTCTCTCAGGTCTTCAAGTTGCTGCTTCAAGCCAGTACGGCCATGCATTGCTCCGGGCGGGTATTTATTTTCACCAGAGGTTTTCACCTCCCCAAATACAAAACGATCTGTCTCGCCATCCTTCTGAAAACCAACCAGATCCGCTCCGGGTAAACTCGATCCGGATTTACGTTCATCCCGCCCATCAGGCCACGGGAAATGACAGACTCGGTGATGGACAAGGTAGAACTCCGCCAGGGCTTCACCTATGCGCCAGTTTTCAGGCGTTTTCGAATCCTTTAACACCCGTCTGATTTCTGATTGATCAAATTCTGTTTCAGGTAAATCATCAAGCAATGAGACGAGATCTGCATTACCAGCATCGTCGAATACCACTTTGGCCACTGGCACTGCTAATGTGGCATCTATTTCCTCGGCGGACAAAGATATCCCGCAACCAGTAACTGGATCTGTGCCTATCTCATATTGGACTTTGCCCACAGGAATGCTCAAATTAATCCCCTTTGAAGTCTTGAGTATTCTTTCACTCTCGCTTCCCACTCAGCAGCTTAGGTAATAATTTATCGCTAAATATGGAGAAATTATGATTTCAGTTAAAAGTGCAATTTCTCTGTTCAGCCCTGGTACTGCCGAATCAGAATTCATTTCCTTAAAATTTAAAGCCCTCAATGAGAAATATTCAAATTCCTCTGAGGTCAGTGTAAATATTAAAATGTTTAAGTCAAGCAAAAAAGCATAGAAAATACCCAGGCATAGCAAGTCGAAAAAGTAGCCACGGAAAATACTGAATTATGAAGACACAGAATAAACTGTTTGTCCCCATTTTAAAATTGGGCCCTCTACGGTGAATTATTGTCTGAAAAATTTTATTTGCAATTAAAACAGTTGTTTTATACAATTGCTTAAAATGAGTATTTTAAATTCTACTACGTCTGATCTAAAAACACGGCAGCGGGTGCTGGAAACGGCGGTCGAGGTGTTCGCAGAACACGGCTTTCGGAAAACCACCGTCCGGGATATCTGTAAACGGGCGAATGCCAACGTAGCGGCTGTCAATTACCACTTCCGCGACAAGGAGGGGCTTTACACATCAGCGCTGCAATATGCACATCAGTATGCCTGCGAAAAGTATCCCCCTCAGCTTGGACTTCACGGCGACGCAACCATTGAACAGCGGTTGCAGGCGTTTGTCCGCTCGCTCCTTCTGCGTATTTTCGATGAAGGCCGCCATGCCTGGCACGGCAAACTGATGTCGCGGGAAATGTTTGAACCAACCCAGGCACTCGATGCACTTGTAGAAAACAATATACGACCCCTTGCACAGCAGTTAGAATCAATTGTAAGCGGATTGCTCGGCACCAGAACAAACAGCGAACTGGTTCGTCTGTGCACCATGAGCATTGTTTCCCAATGCGTTTTTTACCATCATGCAAGGCCAGTAGTAAACCGTTTGTATCCTAACCAGAAATATACCCTTAAGGACGTCGATCGGCTTGCCAACCATATCACGGCCTTTTCGCTTGGGGCAATAAAGGAATTTAAAAAACAATTGGGGCCGGGAAAAAAATGAATTTCATTGCTTTAAAAATGCTCATGGGGGACAGAGCCAAATATCTTGGAATTATCATGGGACTAACGTTTGCCTCATTGCTTATTACTCAGCAATCAGCTATCTTCCTTGGCCTGATGACGCGCACATTTGCTTTCCTGACGGACACAGGATATCCTGATATCTGGGTAATGGACCCGAAGGTGCAATACACCGACGACCTCAAACCTTTAAAAGAAACGGAATTCCTCCGCGTTCGCAGTGTAGATGGCGTCGCATGGGCAGTTCCGATGTATAAAGGACTACTAAAGGCGCGGCTTCCAAATGGCA
>JACPHJ010000026.1:21605-54910 GCA_016188675.1 Planctomycetota bacterium | reverse complement strand
TGAAACGCCTCGCCGCTCAGCAGGAGCGCCCGATCTCCTGGCTCCTCCGGCAAGCCTTCCGGCTTTCAAAAGAATATCAATTGCAACGCGAGCATCTCCCCCAATTTTATCAGAATGAGCAGCAGCAACATTAACTGCATCTTCTTCCACTGCATTGGAAGAAAAAGCTTTCTCGCATCTTTCCCACAAAATATCCTTCAATTGATCTGGTCGGGTTAGATATCTGCAGAGAAATGCTCAATATTGCCTGTAATAAACAAATCAATAAGTGTAATTTCATTACTGGCCAGTCACAGTGGTTGCCATTTCGTTCTAAAAGCTTCAACGTAGTAGTCTCATGCAATGCCTTTCATTACTGGCGCAAGCCTGAGGCGTGTTTATTGGAAATTGCCCGTGTCCTCAAGCCACAGGGAAGGCTTGTAATCACCGATTGGTGCGATGATTACGTTGCCTGCAAGGTATGTGATTTATTTTTACGTATGGTTAACCGCGCACACTTTAAAACGTATGGAAAGGATGCGTGCGAATTTCTGCTTCGAAATGCAGGTTATAGTAATATACAGGTTGAACGATACAAGATCAACTGGTTATGGGGCATGATGACGGCAATGGCTCAAACCCCTGTGTTTAGTGATATCTAACAATTGTTAATGTAATAATGATTTCAGCAAATTATATTTGACACACCTTTTAATAATGTGGTAATGTAAATCTACTTTTACTACATGTAAAGATAGTTAAGCCATTAATAGATTTCAAAAGGAGTTTTGAATATGGCAGCGAAAAAGCATTTACTAATAATGGGCGCTCTCAATGGAATTATCATGTATCATACTTGCGTACTATGGGCAGCCACTCCAAATATTCAAAAGCCTTTGCGTTTGCATTCTGCAAACGCATTTTCTGAAATCTCGGGGCAACAAGACACATCTGCCGGTTCAGGAAAAATAGCCGGCAAGGTTACCAACACCGATGGATTGCCCCTTTCCGACATTACTA
The DNA here is from genome assembly GCA_016188675.1 of Planctomycetota bacterium. Lineage (GTDB taxonomy): Bacteria > Planctomycetota > Brocadiia > Brocadiales > Brocadiaceae > Wunengus. The sequence continues at coordinate 53,911 of JACPHJ010000026.1, read as the reverse complement.
TAAGCATTCAGTCTCTTACCGAGGAAACGACATACGGGTCTGATTTTGAGGATGTAGCAGCCACCAATAAAAAAGGAAAGTTTAAGATTACCGGTCTTACGCCTGGTAAATACATTGTCAGGGCTACACCTTCATCCGATGAGTTTTACCTTCCTAATGATAAATTCAAAGTAACGGTAAAATCAAAAAAGACTAAGAATATAAAAATAAGACTTTCGGCTGCATCCCATATCAGTTCTGAATATGTTGGGAGTACGGTATGTCTGGGTTGCCATCCTGAACATAAAGGGTGGGAGGATACTGCCCATGCAAAGACCATCGGGACACCATCATCTGAGACAATTGTCGCCCCATACAATGGAGAAATCATTACCACAAGTGATAGCAAAGTAAAATTTAAACCCTTTATAGAAAATAATGAATATAAAGTTACACTCTATGATTTAACTGACGAGTCAATTTCTGTCACATATTCTATAGCCAGAACCCATGGTGGTGTGGCAGTAGTAGGGAAACAGAGATACCAGGTAAAGATTGGGAACAGCCATTATATCCTCCCCATCCAGTACAATAACCGGAATGTGGATGAGAGCAATCCTAATGATGCATGGGTTTCATACAATCCAAGCAATTGGTATAATAGCGACAACACTTTAATAGCCACTGATGCAGATACACCCCCTGACAAAAACAAATCTTTTGAACAAAATTGCGAAGGTTGCCATGTGACAGGTTTAGGCGTCACACGAAATGCAGACGGAGAATTTGTTTCCAGTTCTAAAGAGACAGGTATTTCATGTGAAAGCTGTCACGGACCGGGTGAACTGCACGTATCTGAAGGCGGCGGAAAGTCTCGTCATATCGTTAACCCTGAATATTTGGCCACAGACAGAGGCAACGAAGTCTGCGGGCAGTGTCATATCCGTGTAAAAAACAAGACAGGTGAAAGCGGCGCTGATTTTGAAACGGAGTATCCCTGTATCATTAACGGTGAAGAAATTACACCATTTATACCCGGCAAGATTTTAGCAAATTATATTGAAGAAACAACCTCGGATGGCAAGCCTACAGCAGGCTACTGGAACGACAATGATACTGCCACCCTTGGTGGAAATGCATCAGAGAATAACCATTCTCAAAAACACCACCAACAATATCAGGATTTAACCAAAAGCTATCATTACAATTATGCCGGGCTTAAATGCTATACCTGCCACGAACCGCATGGTTCAGGTGTTAGCGGAACAGCTCAATTATTAAGGCAAAGCGACAATAACAAGCTCTGTATTAACTGTCATGGTGATCTTGCAAAGACAATGAAAAGGGACGGTGAATTACAAAATAAACATGCAAAACATCTTTACAGTTCTACCAATGTTGGAGGAAGCCTTTGCACCGGTTGCCACATGCCCAAGACGGCCAAGAGCGCTGTGGACAACGATATATCTTCTCATGTCTTCGACATTATAAAACCATACACCAGCAAGGCTATGGCAGACTCCAACACGGCGGCAGGCAAGACAAATAGCCCCAGCACCGTTATTACCAATTCCTGTTACGGCTGCCATTCAGACGAGGATACTGATTACAGCGTTGATAGATGGAACACATGGGAGAAGGAAGATTAGCAAATCTAAATAACCGTGTAGAAATCTGGAACTCATGAACTCACAAAAAAGAAGCATTATTCCTGAGTTTCTGAGTTTTAGATTTAATAAAGAATTAAAAAATATCTTTTTAGTACAATTATTGGTGCTCTTCCGATTCGTTCAGGTTAAGAAAATGGACGTAACAAAAAAAATAAATGACACCGCCTGGCATACACTACCAATTGATGAGGTAATAAGGAATCTTGAGACCAATATCGACACGGGGCTTAGCCATTCCGAGGCGGAAGATAAGCTAAGGAAATACGGACACAACCAATTAGAGGAAAAAGAAGGTGTGTCCCCAATCATGCTCTTTTTGGGTCAATTCAATGACTTCATCGTTTGGGTATTGATTGCAGCCGCTATAGTTTCCGGATTTATGGGAGAATGGGTCGATGCGCTGGCTATAATTGCTATCGTTATAATCAACGCCATTATTGGATTTATCCAGGAATTTCGGGCAGAAAAGTCCCTTGCGGCATTGCAAAAGATGTCTGCGCCCTTTTCTAAAGTAATGCGGGACGGTGCGGCGCATTCCATTCCTTCCCAGGACATCGTGCCTGGGGACGTTGTCCTGCTTGAGGCCGGTGATTATGTACCTGCCGACGGCAGACTCTGCTCTTCTTTTGGTTTGAGAACCCAGGAGGCATCTCTTACGGGCGAATCAACGCCAGTCGGCAAATCCACAGAACCACTTCAAAATCCCTCTTTACCTATCGGGGACAGAGAAAACATGGTGTTTATGGGCACCTCGGTAACGAGTGGTAAAGGGACATGCGTTATTGTAACTACGGGGATGCACACCGAGCTAGGTAAGATAGCGGGTCTTATTCAGGAAGCGGGAAAAGAGGAAACCCCGCTCCAGCGGAAGCTTGAGGTATTCGGGAAAAAATTAGTATATCTGTGCTTAGGGATTGTAACAATCGTTTTTCTTTTAGAGTTATGGAGAAAAGACCCGTTATTAGAGGCATTTCTCACGGCAGTAAGCCTTGCCGTTGCTGCCATTCCAGAAGGCCTGCCAGCCATTGTAACTATCGCTCTGGCCTTAGGGGTGCAGCGCATGGTAAAACGACACGTACTGATTCGGAAACTACCCTCAGTAGAAACCCTTGGATGTGCCACCGTTATCTGCTCAGATAAAACTGGCACTCTGACACAAAATGAAATGACCGTGAGAAAGATATTCGCAAATGGCAAAACCTTTGACGTTTCAGGAACTGGTTATACACCCAAGGGAAATTTTACGATCAATGGCATACCTCTTACTGAAACTGATTATCTGATAGTTAAGTTCATTTTAGGCATAGGTGTACTATGCAATAATGCACACCTCAAACGAGATAATAATTCGTGGAAGGTTATCGGTGATCCCACAGAGGGGGCGATTCTCAGCGCTGCGGCAAAAACAGATATCTGGAAGGAGGTATTAGGCGGAAAATTACCTCTCATCTCGGAGATTCCTTTTGATTCTGACCGCAAAAAAATGTCAACTCTCAGGAGCACACCTGATTCCTTGCTTGTTTGTGAAAAAGGTGCAGCAGATATTATTTTGAAAGATTGCACAAGGATCTTTATCGACGGTGTGACAAGAAATTTAACAGAAAACGATATCCAGTCCATCTTAAATGAAAATAACAAGTTGGCTGGAGCTGCCATGCGCGTTCTCGGCATAGCATTCAAACCACTAGATAATGGAATAAACAACCCGGCACCGAGTACTATAGAAAGGGATATGATCTTCGCTGGATTACTGGCAATGATTGATCCACCCAGACCAGAGGTCAAAGACGCTGTTGCTATATGTCATAGGGCTGGTATTGATACGGTTATGATCACGGGAGACCATAAAAATACGGCAGGGGCTATCGGGGAAGAGTTGGGATTTCTCGGTACCAATACAAAAGCCATCGATGGAATGGAATTAGATACCCTTTCTGACGATTCTTTAGAAAAAGAAGTATCAAATATTGCCGTATATGCACGGGTTTCCGCCGAACACAAGCTCAGGATAGTAAAGGCATGGAAGAAGCAGCATGCTGTGGTGGCAATGACCGGCGATGGTGTAAACGACGCCCCTGCTGTAAAAGAAGCAAGCATAGGTGTATCTATGGGCATTACCGGTACCGACGTCACAAAAGAGGCGTCTGATATGGTCATAACGGATGACAACTTTGCATCTATCGTTGCTGCCGTTGAAGAAGGAAGAGGCATTTATGACAATATAAAGAAGTCCGTTCACTACCTGCTTTCGTGCAATGCAGGAGAGATTTTGACAATGCTGTTTGCATCGATATTTAATCTCCCTCTGCCATTATTTCCGATACAAATATTATGGATAAACATCGCGACAGACGGACTACCTGCTTTGGCATTGGGCGTTGACACGGTTGATCCTGATATCATGAAAAGACCGGCAAGGAGGTCAACTGAACAAATCATAGACAAAAATCTGGGCAGTTTGATAATATTCCAGGGTTTCCTCATAGCTTTTAGCACACTTTTTGCCTATTTATTTGTATTGTACTACACAAGCTGCGCAACACTCGGCTGTTTACACTGGTTTAAAAATGAGGTATTACCCTGTGCGTTAAGCGGAGACCTTGGTCAGGCAAGGACGGTTGCCTTTTGCGTAATGGTCATCTCACAATTATTTCACTCTTTTAACTGCAGAAATGCAAGGCTTTCATTATTTAAGGTTGGTGTTTTTACCAATAAAAAACTTCTATTCGCAACGGTGCTTTCATTGGCCATGCAGATAGCCATTGTCTATACACCTTATTTAGAAAATGTCTTTAAGGTAACGCCTTTAGACTTAAAGGATTGGATTACCGTCTTTGGTTTTTCCTCCTTTACATTTATCATTATGGAGATAATAAAATCTTTTAAGAAGAAGAATATCGGATTTCAATCATTAAATGAAAATTTAAAATGATATATTTTATTAATCAAATATTTCGGTATATCGCTTATTTAGTTCTCGTTTTTGTATATGCGACGAATACGCTCGCAGAAGAGGAACGACCAGTACCCGTATCCCCTCCAATCAGCGAAAATACCCAAGTATGCATCCTATGCCACAGAAACAACACGCCTGGAATTGTGGAGGATTGGCTTAAAAGCAGGCATTCAAAAATATCTCCGGAAATGGCGCTCAAAATGCCTCCTATCGAGAGAAGGATTTCAAGCGAGATAATACCAGATACTTTAAAGTCAACGGTCGTTGGCTGCTATGAATGTCATAGTCTGAATGCCTCCAACCACAAAGATAACTTCGAACACTTTGGATTCCGGATTAACGTGATTGTTTCACCAAATGACTGTAAGACCTGTCATCCAGTTGAAGTTGACCAATATTCAGCAAGTAAAAAGGCACATGCGCTGGAAAATCTTCAACAAAACCCCCTGTATCATACTTTTGGTGAGGTAATCACAAGTATTAAAGAAATTAAAGACGGTAAAATAATCCCTTTAAATTCGTCAGAATATACAAAGGCTGAAACATGCTATGCATGTCACGGCACTGTTGTAACTGTAAAAGGTTTGAAGAAGGTTTTCTCCAAGATGGGCGATATTGATGTTCCAGACCTTGCCAACTGGCCAAATCAGGGAGTAGGAAGGATTAATCCTGATGGAAGTAAGGGGGCATGCACGTCATGCCATCCACGACACAATTTCTCTATAGAGGTCGCCAGAAAACCTTATACCTGTGCTCAATGTCATCTCGAACCGGACGTGCCTGCATTTGAAGTTTACAAGGAAAGTAAACACGGGAACATTTTCTTTTCGAAACAGCATGAATGGAACTGGAATAACGTTCCATGGAGGGTTGGTAAAGATTTCCAAGCTCCAACCTGTGCAACTTGCCATAATAGTCTTATAGCAACTTCTGATGATAAGGTTATCGTATCAAGAACCCATGATTTTGGTGCGAGGCTATGGGTCAGGTTGTTTGGACTCATTTACTCCCATCCACAACCCAAAAGTGGCGAGACATATTTAATCAAAAACAAGGATGGACTGCCTCTTCCTGTTACCTATGATGGCGAATTAGCCTCTGAATATCTGATTGATAAAAACGAACAATTACAGCGACAAACCGAAATGAAGAAGGTGTGCCAGGGTTGCCATAATACAGATTGGATCAACCTGCACTTTGTCAAACTTGATTCTACTATAGCAGAAACCGATAAGATGTGTTTGTCGGCTACACAACTACTTCAGAAAGCGTGGAACGAGGGATTGGCAGATCCGTCAAATCCTTTTGATGAGACGATTGAACATCTATGGATAAAGCAGTGGTTTTTCTATGCCAACTCAGTGCGGTACGCATCGGCTATGGGAGGTCCTGACTTTGCCACATTTAAAAATGGCTGGTGGGAATTAACGGCAAACTTGCTTGAAATGTTTGAGTTAACACAAAACATTAAATAACAAATAGAGATGCAATGTATTCTTGATTTTTCTACAATTTAATTGACATATTGTAAAAGAATAATATTGACAGAAGCATGGTAACGGCTTAGGATATGTTATACAATTCCTTTCAATTCGTTTTAGTACAGCGAACATTTTACTATTCATTGGAAGGAGGTGATTATTTACACTATTACAAATACTACAGTCAGAACTGTGTATAAACCATAGTTTCATATTTACGATAAGGAGGAATACAAATGAGACGTATTCTATGTGTATTATCCGCTTTAAGTTTTGCAGTGATTATTTCGGGTTATGTGATAAATTCAAATGTACGGGCAGAAGAGATAAATGCCGCTGAAAAGACCACCGCAAAGGATATTGTTTGCGGTATGGATGTAAATAAAGATAAGGCGCTTAAGGCTGATCACGACGGCAAAACGTATTATTTCTGTTCCAAACATTGTGAGGAAACATTTAAAAAAGATCCTTCAAAATATTTAAAGAAATAAACAAAAGGGTGAGAAAGGAAAGGAGGTGTCTGGAAAGTTGTATTTGGACTAGGCATAACGTGATGCATCTGGATATAATGTATTCCTTTTTGTGCGCTGAGAATGAGCATTTATTAATAATTTATTTTAAATAAATTCATTGACAATTTCGATAGAAAAGCTTATAAGTATGCGTGTTTTTACTTTTTATATAATATCTTTTTAAACTTTTTATGTCTCGAAAGGAGGTCAGTAGAGTATGAGTATGTTGAATAAGAAATTTTTAGGGATATTTGCATCAGCAGTCACGTCTGCGAGCATTATGTTGTGCATTGGCGCTTTTACGTATGCTGAAGAAGCGGCACAACCTCAGGAAGAAACACACACCCATAGTGAAAAGGCATTAGCGCCTGAACACCCTACTGTCGAGTTACCAATGTGTCCCACATGTAAGGATGTGCGAGTAAGCCCGGAAAAGGGAAGAACGCTTGCTGCGCAGGTTATGGTTTGCCCGGACTGCAAAAACGAAATAGGGGAACTCTCTGTTCACCATTGCGATAAGTGCGGAAAAGATGTACTGGCATGTGTAATATGTCAAAAGACATCTGCAGAGTTAAAAGCCGCAACCATGGAAGGAAAGTGTCCCAAGTGTAAGGAAGTGCGTGTTAGACCAATCAAAGGAAAGTCACTAGCAGTAAAGGAAATGAAGTGTCCAGATTGCAAGAAGAAGTCTCAGGAGCATCTAATACTTCATTGCGATAAATGTAATATAGACTTTGATGCCTGCCCAATTTGCAAAAAGGAACAAGAGAAGGCCAAAAAATAAGGCATATTTCTAGGAAATTGTTAAGCTGGGTTTTCTAATTGCTGTAAAAAAATGGAAAAAAGTGGGGGCATTTGCAAGATGCCCCCATTTTTGTTTTAGTGTGAAGAAGGTGCACCGTGTGACGAAGGCATTTGTTTCCCTGCCTCATATTTCTTGAATTCATTAAATTCCGCATCTGCCTCGGCGCTCATCCCTTTTAACAGATAAACCACACCCAGATAATTGTGCGCAGTGCCAAGTTTTGGGTCTAATTCCAGGGCTTTTTTGTGGGCTGCAATGGCTTCGTCCAGCTTCCTCTGCTTGCAGTACGTTAATCCAAGTTCATTATATGCGGAAGCAAGATTCGGGTTCAAAGATATAGCTTGTGTCTGCATCTTGATCGCATCTTCCAATTGTTCGTTCATACGATAGACAACACCCAGGCTATGATATATCATCGGATCATCCGGCTTTAAAGTTAGTTCTTTTCTGTATGTCTCACTGGCTTTAATAAATTTACCCTGTGTATAATATGCCTTTGCAAGCTTTTCATAGGCATTAATCATGGCTGGTTCAAGTTCTAAAGCCTTCTCCCATGCTGCAATTGCTTCATCAAAGCCGCCTTTTTTAATGTGTTCTAATCCGTAATTATAATACTCTGAAGCAGACATTTTTTCCGGAAGTTTAACCTCTTTCTTTACCTCCTGAACATTTGTTGCCTCTTCAGTTGCAACTTCTTCTATCTTGCTTGTGCCTTCGGACAACTCTTTTTTGCCGCACCCATATAAAGACATAAATAACAGGGCGCCGGTAATCGTTAGTATCTGTACGTTTTTGCCTTGTATACGCATCGTCTTTTATTCTCCAAATTTAAGTAGTAATTATTTAGCAGTAAAGGAACTCTTATTACAAATGGGTATCAATTTAGTTTTTCGAAAACGCATTGCCTATAAGCTCCGCAGGAGCGATCTGTTTGCATATTAATAATATACAGGACGCTCCTATGGAGCTAATTGTATCTTAACGATTTATTGCTACAAACAGTACGCCCTTAACAGGGCTTTTTTCAAAAAACTAAATTTTACCAAAAAGGAAATCATGACATTCGTTTGGCCATGAAAGATGCAATTTCTTTGAATACTGTTTTATCTTTGATTGGGAATTCGTCTATTGTGTTATAAGCCTGCTTTATCAAATTTTCAGCGTAATCCTGGGCATATTTCAAGACATTATACTTTTTGTATATTTCCAACACCCAATTTATGTCGTTATCCGTAGTCTCATCTCTGGGTTTCAGCATAATGTCACGCAGGTGTTTCTTATCGTCAGTAGAAGCGACCTGTAATGCATATGAATATAAAAAACTTGCCTTGCCTTCCTTTACATCGGAACCAATCACCCCCCCGCGCCCCTTGCCGTGGGTTAAATCGATTAAATCGTCACGAATCTGGAATGCCGGCCCCATCGTCTTCCCAAGCGTCCATATTTTTTCCACCACCTGTTCTGAAATGTCAGATACAATAGCTCCACCAATCATACCGCATGCGAGGTAATATCCAGTCTTAAGTTTTACCATTTCCATATATTTGTCTACGGTAAAATCTTCGGCAGCCCTTGCATTAATATCAAGAGCCTGACCTTCTACAGTTTTTTCGTAGGTCAAGGTAAGCACATGTAATAATTTTATCTTTTTTTCCAACGAGACAGGACTAGCGAGTGTACTTTTATATGCACATGCCAGAAGATAATCACCCGCATTAATTGCATTTGCAATCCCGTACTTCACCCATACCGTAGGCTGGTCGCGTCTTATCGTATCGCCATCTTCGATGTCATCATGCAGGAGAAACATATTATGCATAATCTCTACGGCAAGGGCAAAGTGCATCGCCTTATCAGGATTCCCCCCTAACGCCTCACAGGTAATCAAGCATATTGCCGGTCTTACCCTTTTGCCTCCCGTATGCATGTGATGCCATATAGGTTCACTTAAATAATCTATTCCTTGAGGGGGGATAATCTCTTTTAACAATTCATCAATCTTTGCGCCGTAAATCTTAATAGATTCCTCTATGCCCATTTCTGCCTATTCCCTTCCAAGGAATTCGCCTGTCCTTGTATCTACTTTGATTACTTCACCATTATTGATGAACAGAGGAACCTTTACGACAAGCCCAGTCTCTAATTTAGCAGGCTTATAGACGTTCACTACGGTGTCCCCTTTCATGCCCGGGTCTGTTTCAACAATTTTTAAAGTAACAGACGTAGAGAGTTCCACCGAAAGCGCCTTGCCTTCATAAAAAGCTATCTTCGCCTGGCTGTTTAAAGTCATATAAGGAATGGCGTCTGCAACGGCCTCTTTAGGCAATAATACCTGCTCATAATTTTCTGTATCCATGAAGCAGTAGTTCTCACCCTCCTTATAAAGATACTCCATTGTGCGATGCTCCAGGAATACATCTTCTAATTTATCCGTAGAACGGAATCGTTTCTGAACGATACTCCCCTGTTTCATACTCTTCAGTTTCGCCTGCACCATACCACGCCAGTTCCCGGGGGTCACGTGCTGATAATCAACCACTAAATACAATTCCCCGTCCATTTTTATAACGGTGCCCCTTTTAATTTCTGTAGCGCTTAACAATTTAATAACTCCTCAATAAAAGTAACAAAACAAATATTATATAAATTCCGTCATTACAGTATCTGCGACAAACAATCCTTTTTCTGTAAGTTTCAATATTTCATTCTCATAACTAACCAAACCATTCTTTGCCAAACTGCTTATCTGATTACCAAATTGATCCTCTATTTTATAACCGAAACGTTCATAAAATTCATTGTTTGATATACCCTGCCTGAGCCGCAATGACATAACAACGGTTTCTGATGCGTATTGATTGAGTTCCAAATTTTCGCTAAAAGATTTCGCATATTTACTTTCGTTTATCCCATCAATGTATTTAAATACATCTTTCTCATTCGAAGCCCTTACGCCATCGACAAAGGAATATGCCCCCGCCCCAACCCCTACGTAACCAATATTTTTCCAGTAAACGCGATTATGGGCGCACTCGTATCCCTCTTTTGCAAAATTCGAAATTTCATAGTGATTATAGCCGTTACATGTCAGATAGCGTATCGAAGTTTTATACATTTCCAATTCGACATACTCGTCCAACGTATGGATAACCTTGTTCTCCAAATCTCTGGTGAGCAACGTTCCTTCTTCATAGGTGAGGGCATATGTTGATATATGCTCAGGACTCAATTCAACTACGGTTTTTAAGTCCTTTTCCCAATCATCGTGAGACTGTCCAGGGCTTCCAAATATCATATCGATATTAATGTTTTCAAAACCTGCATTTCTCAATAAAGCAAAGGCGTCTCTTGCCTCATTGCCCGAATGTATACGCCCGAGGAAATTTAATTGCCTGTCCTGAAACGATTGTACTCCCAGACTTATGCGGTTCACCATGTGATCCTTCAATACCCTGATTTTATCAACAGTCAGCGTACCCGGATTTGCTTCAACTGTATACTCCTGTATTTCAGAGGGTGGAATATAACGGATAACATTCTGGAGTAGTTTTTCCATCTGAACTTCAGTTAAAATACTCGGTGTGCCTCCACCAATATAGACCGTGTTGAATACATATCGGTCTTTTAACGCACACAACTCCTTCTCAATGGCGCAGAGGTAACGGTCTATTACTTTTGATTCCGACACAATTGAATTAAAATCGCAATAGCGACACTTTCTGGCGCAAAATGGAATGTGTATATAAAGGGCATTATGAAGCATATCTTTTATATAAGATCGTCGTATAATTTTACAAACCAATTACGTATTACAATATCGCTTTCTTCTTTGTTTTTAGGACGGAGATGTCTTTCTGCAGGGTATCAGCAACTTCTTTCTCTATAATATTTTTATAATAGTTCAACCGCTTCACAGGATTTTTCAAAACACCTTTAAATTGTTTCGAAAGGTCTTTGTAGATTAGTTTAACAGGTATCTCTCTCACCCGCAAGCCCGACTTCCATGCGTGTATCCACAATTGCAGCGGCATCCCATAACCATGCTCAGACAAGCGCATTAACTTCAATTTTTCAACCCTATATGCCTTAAAACCACAAAATGCATCCGTTACATCGAATCCCGTTATACTATTTACAATACCGGTAATCTCTTTGTTTATAAGATACCGCTCCTTTGGAAATTCATTGTCTATTTTTGTGCTAAAATAGTATCTGGATCCTGACAGAATATCACAGTCATAAAATGGAATTTCTCTCAAAAATAGCGAAATTTCTTCAGGCTCATGCTGTCCATCGCTGTCGATCGTTAACAAGTAATCATATCCATTCTCCATTGCGAATGTAAATGCATCTATAATTGTCTTGCCGTATCCAAGGTTACTTGGATGCGTGATTACGTGGATATTTCCAATATTTATTAAGTCTTTATGAAGACCATTGGTCGAACCATCATCTATGACTAATACATCCAGGTGAAAATTGTTAACCCTTTGGATAATACTACGTACGTCCGTTTCGTTAAAAACAGGTATAGCAACAAGAATTTTATTCTTATACATAGTATTAATTATTTTCTATCAGAAATTGAAACGGGAGGTGTGATTGCATTAAAGATTTGCGCTCATTTTTAATGCTTCTACGGTATTTCTCAACAACATAACTACCGTCACAGGGCCTACTCCGCCTGGTACAGGTGTTATATACGATGCAACCTCTTTGGCTTTTGTGAATTCAACGTCACCCACGGTCTTCATCTTAGGTTTTCCATTAACGTTCAGAACGGGGTTTCCCTGTGCGTCGAGTTCCTTTATGCGGTTAATCCCCACATCAATAACTATAGCGCCGGGTTTGATCATATCCCCTTTAATCATCTCAGCTTTTCCAACGGCGGCAATTAAAATATCCGCCTTCCTCGTTTGAGCCGGAAGGTCTTTTGTGCCAGAATGGCACACCGTTGGTGTTGCAGAGAGGTCCAGCATTAACAGGCTAACCGGTTTCCCTACTATGGCGCTGCGACCAACAATTATCGTCTCTTTACCGCGAATCTCAATACCTACCGATTTAACAAGCTCTACCGCAGCCATGGCAGTACAAGGCACCAGTCTTGTATTTCCATAAACAAGCTCACCCATATTGGCAGGATTCATCCCTTCAACGTCCTTGTGAGGGGCAATCAATGTCTGTACCCTTTTCGCATCTATTCCTTCGGGTAAAGGCATTTGTAATATAATGCCCGTTACCTGTGTATCGTTATTCAATTTTTTTATGTGTTCTACCAAAGCCGCTTCTTTTGTATCAGCAGGAAGTTCATCCAGGGTATATTTAATGCCTATTGCTTCACACTGCTTTTGCTGATTTTGAACGTACAAGCGAGATGATGCATTCTCGCCAACCTGAACGGCTTTCAAGTGCGGGCAAAATCCCTTTTTCTTTAAGGCGTTGATTTCTTCAATTAACTGTGTTCGAATCTTTCCAGCAACAGACTCACCATCGATTATTATTGCCGACATAACTTTCCTCTTTCGTGTTATTGGGGTAACTTTTATTACTATTTTGTTTGATATCCTGGATTTTTATAATTTGGTTATTATAGATAAACATTGAATCACATAGCAAGTAAAAATCCAGTAAGATTAACGCTTTCACGAAGATTAAAATATTGACATACCCCATCAGAACTGATAAAATTATTCGAGTTTTAATACTGATTATCCTTCCTTTTTTGTAGATATGTTAACGTAAATACACGCCTTTGATGTAGAACATGCCAAGTCTAAATTTAGTAATTACTTGCTGATTTGGGATTGTTTCTATCATGTTAGTTTAGGGAGGTAATTAACTCATATTGAATACAATTGTATTTCAAATTATGCACAGAGGTAAGAATTGAGAATAAAAGTTGCTAAAACTGCGGGGTTCTGTATGGGTGTCCGGCGTGCAATGGACATCCTTTTGGATGCCGCAAATGAAAATAACGACGATGGTAAAGTGTTCACTGACGGTCCGCTGATTCACAATCCGCAGGTGCTTGAATATTTAGAAAAAAGAGGCATCCATGTCGTTAACGGACAAACTGACCTTTCCAAAAGCACGGTTGTTATCAGGGCTCATGGAATTACACCCACCCGTAGAAAAGAAATCGAAGATATGGGTGCAAAGGTATGCGATGCCACCTGTCCTCATGTAATGCGAGTACAATCCATCATCAAAAAATATGCAGCTCAGGGATATTCGACTGTAATCATCGGCGATAAGGGTCATGCCGAGGTTATTGGCCTGCTTGGTTACGCGGAAGGCAAAGGCCATGTCGTACAGGAATTGGATGAAATCGAACAGCTTCCATCTATGGACAAGGTGTGTGTTGTTGCCCAGACAACTCAGGACAGACGCATGTTTAAGGAGGCCATCGACAGGCTTAAAACCCGATATTCAGATTGTGAATCATTTGAAACCATTTGTAGTTCCACTTATAAACGACAGGACGAAGTCATCAGCCTCAGCAAATCTGTAGATGCCATGGTAGTTGTTGGTGGAAGAGGAAGCGCCAATACCACGCGACTCGTTAAGATATGCGAATCCCAGGGGACGCCAACATTCCACGTTGAGACTGATTCAGAATTAGACCTCAGTAAGTTTAAGGACTTTGACACTATTGGCGTAACGGCAGGCGCTTCTACCCCAAACTGGATGATTAAAAGGGTAGTTGAGAAGATACGTTCATATAAAGTCAACAGGTACGAAAAATTATTATTTGGACTAAAAAGCGTTGCAAGTTTTTTTATCGGGAGTTGTACGTATGTAGGGCTAGGTGCGGCAAGTTTATGTTACGCAAGCACCGTATTACTCGGAATTCAGCCCCGAGTAAGTTTTTGTTTGATAGCGGCGCTATTCATTTTTTCCATGCAGGTGCTTAATCATTTTGCCAACAAAGAAGCCGTGGCCCTCAACGAACCGGTAAAGGCTAAATTCTACGAACGGAAACAACATCTCTTTGTAGGTCTTGGCACTGCCGGGGCGATAGCATCATTTATACTGGGATTCGCTCTCAGCAAATCCATTTTTTTTTGCATCTTCCTTGCAAGTCTATTTGGTATTTTTTACCGGTTGGAAATAATACCGAAGAGTCTCTCTAAAATTATTCGTTACAGAAGTCTGGAACAAATACCTGGATCTAAAGAGATTTTTTACAGTATTGCGTGGGCCGTTAGTACGGCGCTCATACCGTTTCTTGGCACAAGAAAAAGTTTTATTCCGTCCCTTGCCATTGCTATCGGTTTTGCATTCAGCATCGCCTTTATCAGGGCGGTAGTCCTTGACATTCGGGATATCCAGGGCGACCGCATTTTAGGAAAGGAAACAATCCCTATTGCAATTGGAAAGGAACTAACAAAAAAGATTCTTATTGCCCTTACTGCTGCAGTTTCAGTTCTCTTGTTCGTAAGTTCGCTTTTAGGGTGGACTACTACGCTGGGATATTATTTGCTACCCTGTGTCGCTTATGCATTTGGTTATCAGTATCTGTTTCAAAAACGAATCGTCTCAGAAGGTTTATTACTCGAAACCATTGCCGATTTTAATTTTATATTTGCAGGCATTATTGCCTTTGTTTGGAAATCTAGTCATTTTTAAAGTACATGGATGATCTATGGAAGAAAAACAACTAGGAATGTTCGGACAATTTAAAAAAGACGTCAGAAGAAGGATGTTGACGGGTTTATTGTTAATCCTTCCGGTTTATGTAACTTTTTTTGTCGTAAAATTTCTCTTTGGCTTCGTTGGAGGCACGCTTTCTCCTGTTATCAAGAAAGTATTGCAATTTTATGGTGTTGCCTTACCTAAAACCACTCTCGATGAATTTATTATAACTTTCCTTGGGCTCATTCTTACATTTATTTCATTGTATTTTATCGGTATTTTTGCCGCTAATTTTGTTGGCAAGTCCATCATCACCTATTTTGAAAATCTGCTGACAAAAACCCCCATCATTAAAAGTATATATTCTTCCGTAAAACAGATAATCCACTCAATAAGCTTGCCCGGCAAACAGGCTTTTAAACGTGTGGTTCTGGTAGATTTCCCTAAAGCAGGCACAAAGTCTATCGGTTTCGTCACAGGCGCCACGCAGCATAACAATGAACAAAAACTCATATGTGTTTTCATCCCAACCACACCAAATCCAACTACTGGATTTTTAATATTTACCCCAGAAAAGGATCTTATTGATTCTAATCTAACGGTAGAAGATGCGTTTAAAACTCTCTTTTCAGGAGGTGTTCTTACACCTAAAGATATTGCCACGTCAGTCAAAAGAGCAGACAATCAAACTTCTGGTTAAAACGAGTCTCATTGCATACTATTGCCCGGATTTTGATGAATTATTTGTTAGTTATTTGGGAGTGCATGTCGGCTGGTGTCGGCGACGGACTTCAAATCCGGTCTGTCCCGCTTATGGCGGGATAGGTGGGTTCGATTCCCACACGCTCCCGCCAATTTTTACTTTTCCAGTTTATGCTGAAAAGATTTCAAATCTCTGCAAATGGACTTGTTCAAGGGATAGGGTTCCGTCCATACATCTATAGTCTCGCCACAAAATATTCATTATCTGGTTTTGTTCAAGATAATATTTTGAAACTCCTGAAAGTTTCAATGGGAGAAAAATGTTGCAATTTCAGATTAGTTTTATAATATTTGAATTTTTAATTTATTATTATTTACTCTCGATAATTAGGAGACGACATGGCCGTGCAAAAAGCTACCAATATCAAATGGCATCATGGCAAGATTACCAAAGAGGACAGGATAAAATTAATGAAACAAAGGGGGTTGACTATATGGCTAACGGGACTGTCAGGTTCAGGAAAGTCAACCATTGCAGTTGAGCTTGAACACGCCCTCCTTGAGAACAAACATCAGGCATACATACTCGATGGCGACAACATACGTCACGGCTTGAATAAAAATCTTGGTTTCTCACCTGAAGATCGCTCCGAGAACATTCGCCGTATTGGCGAGGTTGCAAAGCTGTTTACCGATGCAAACATTATAACAATAACGGCGTTTATATCGCCCTATAGACAGGACAGGGATAATGCCAGGAAACTAGTCAAAGAAGGGGAATTTATCGAAGTTTATGTGAAATGTCCTATAGAAGTATGTGAGCAGCGTGATACAAAAGGACTCTATAAAAAGGCGCGCGCAGGTGAAGTTAAGGAATTTACCGGCATATCAGCGCCCTATGAAGAGCCATTAAACCCAGAGTTAACCATCGATACATCAAAGCTGTCACTTGAGGAATCAACGAGGGCTATATTAAATTATCTTGAGCAAAAGGGGTATGTGAGGTTTTAAAGAAGAAATGAGTTGGAACTGTCCACATCTTGTCAATAATGAGTGTACCAGGTTGAGGAAAAAATGCCTGCCTTTACAGAACGGTTGTGTCCTGGAAGGGAAAGTTCAATTTATTGATAATCCATTGGATAGGACAGGCAAAAAGGATTTAAAAAATAAGGGAGAAAAAATTACATGAAGTATGGCATAGCCAGATTAATCGGCATTTCTGTTTTAATTATAACGTCAGTGTTTTCAGGATCAAAGCTTTACGCAGAAGGCGGCGAAAAGGAATCAGGATGGGCGCTTGGCTCTGATAACAAAAAAACATTATACGTCGCCTACTGGACTCATACCCCTGAAAATTGCCCGGGCAGAAGTGCGGATGGCTCTAAGATGCTGAGTAGGTTCTGGGAAGGAAGAAAAAAGGCTGAAGAAAAGGGAATTAAGATTCTTGGCGCTTACGTCACGGTTACAGAGCACGATTATTATATTATTGTAGAAGCGAATGATTATAGTGCAGTAGTAGAATTTTTCCTTCCGCTGGTACCCACTCAGACAGGGAAATTTGCCCCCGTACTTACTATGGACGAATGGTTAAAGATAATGCCAAAGTAAGGTAATTTTAAATTTCTTTCCAACGACAAATGAAGCCTGATAGTAATATTAACGAGCGGTCACTAAAAGTACGGATATGGCCATCATAGAAAGTGTCCATCTCCAGAAACTAATTGATATTTTATGCAAAAAAGGCTATCGGGTCATTGGTCCCACACTGGGAGAGGGCGCTATTGTATATGGCGAGCTGAATTCATCAGCAAATATGCCTGTTGGATGGACTGATGAACAGGATGGCGGCTCTTATAGACTAAAAAAGCGAAACGATAATGCCCTTTTTGGTTATTCCGTTAGTCCACATTCGTGGAAAAAGTTTCTCTTTCCACCATCATTACGCCTGTGGCAGGCCAAACGAAATGGAACCAGCTTTCAAGTCGTAACTGAAAGTGAAGCAATCCCAAAATTTGCATTTATTGGTGTACGTTCATGTGATATACATGCCATTTCAATTCAGGATAAAGTCCTTATGAACGGACAATACACTGACCCACATTACAAGTCCCGACGTAAAGATACCTTTATTGTAGCCGTTAATTGCGGTAAAGCCGGCGGCACGTGCTTCTGCGTATCCATGAATACAGGCCCTAAGGCAACATTCGGGTTTGATCTTGCGATGACTGAAATTATAGAAAACGAACGCCACTATTTTCTGGCAGAAGCAGGCACTGAACTGGGAGCTGATATTCTTGATGAAATACCGCATACTAAAGCCAGTGAAAAGGAACGGTGTGCCGCTGATGATATCGTGAAAAATACATCGGAACAAATGGGGCGCAACATGGACACTACGAATATAAAAGAATTATTCTACAGAAATTATGAACATCCACGCTGGGAAGATGTGGCGAAACGTTGTCTGGCCTGCGCCAACTGCACTATGGTATGTCCAACGTGCTTTTGTACATCTATTGAGGATGTAACTGACCTGACAGGTGAACACGCTGAACGCTGGCGAAAGCTGGACTCATGCTTTACTACGGATTTTTCATATATTCATGGCGGAAGCATCCGTCCATCTATTAAATCCCGATACCGTCAATGGATAACGCATAAACTCGCTACATGGATTGATCAATTCGGCACGTCTGGCTGCGTTGGCTGCGGACGCTGCATAACATGGTGCCCCGTTGCAATTGATATTACAGAGGAGGTCGAAGCATTACGCAAAAGCGAACCCGTTTCAGAAAGGTAAACCACAGGGCATATAGAGATAAACCTTAGATAAATGTAGTAAAGAGTATTACATCAGTTTTTAAAACTTTGCGTTCTTTGCCTATACAGTGTTAAATTATTATACAAAGGAGAAGAACTATGCAAACGCTTAAGCAATATTTGAACGAACATCCCTTCTTTAAAGGCATTAAACCACATCATCTTGAAAATATTTTGGGATGTGCAACTAATGTTCAGTTCGACACTGGACAATATATTCTTCGTGAAGGTGAAGAGGCCAATAACTTTTACATAATTATTTTTGGTAAAGTTACGCTTGAAATATTTACCCCAGACCGGGGGTCAATTAATATTCAAACTATCGGAGAAGGCGACGTGCTTGGCTGGTCATGGCTTATTCCGCCGTATCACTGGCACTACGATGCGAGGGCTGTCGAATTCACCCGGGCCATCGCCCTTGATGGGAAATGCCTGCGCATCAAATGTGAAGAGGATCACGACCTGGGTTATGAACTGTTAAAGCGTTTCACCCATATCATTACCTCACGACTTGAGGCAACACGATTACAACTTCTTGATGTCTATGGTGTTCATTGAAGAAAGTAACACTATGACGAATGTCATCCCTGAACCAATGGTTCCAGAACCATTTCGTATTCGCCGTATGTTGAAAGAAACGCATGATACGTATACCATCGAACTCGAATCAACGAATGGGAGTGGTGGATTTCCATTTCTTGCGGGTCAGTTCAACATGCTATACGTATTTGGCGTAGGCGAAGTCCCAATTTCCATCAGTGGCAATCCTGCAATACCGCAAACTTTTTTACATACAGCACGTTCTGTTGGAAATGTAACAAAAGCCTTGCTTAAACTGAAACGTGGCGATGTCATTTGCGTACGGGGACCATTTGGAAGCCACTGGCCTGTTGATGAAGCTGTTGGAA
The DNA here is from genome assembly GCA_016188675.1 of Planctomycetota bacterium. GTDB lineage: Bacteria > Planctomycetota > Brocadiia > Brocadiales > Brocadiaceae > Wunengus. Next base: position 34,443 of record JACPHJ010000026.1, on the reverse strand, counting down.
AAGATGTTGTAATCGTGGCAGGCGGAATTGGTCTAGCTCCCCTGCGCCCGGCATTATATTCTTTCATTTCGCACCGGGATAAATACGGCAAGATTATCTTGCTTTACGGCGCAAGAACACCGGACGACTTGCTATATAAAAGAGAATTAGAACAATGGCGCGGACGTTTCGACCTAGAGGTAAATGTTATTGTTGATAGCGCTACCGGGATCTGGCAGGGTAATGTCGGCGTCGTGACTACCCTCATTCCCAAAATACAATTTGACCCTTTACATACTATCGCAATGATCTGTGGCCCTGAGGTTATGATGCGTTACACAGTAAAGGAATTGCAAAATTGCGGCGTTAAGAATGAAAACATCTACGTTTCCATGGAGCGCAATATGAAATGTGGAATCTGCCTTTGTGGCCACTGCCAGTTTGGACCAAAATTCGTGTGTAAGGATGGCCCTGTATTTTGCTATGATCATATTAAAGAACTCTTTGGAAAACGAGAAATTTGATATGGTAAAAAAACGAAAACCAAAACTTGCCGTCTGGAAATTCGCATCGTGCGACGGCTGCCAGTTGAGTCTTCTTGATTGCGAAGACGAACTTCTAGCCGTGACAGACAAGATCGATATTGCGTATTTTCCTGAGGCCTCCCGCACCGTAGTAAAAGGGCCATACGACCTTTCTCTTGTCGAAGGATCTGTTACCACTCGGCATGATGCAGAAAGAATACAGAAGATTCGCAAAGTGTCAAAATCACTTATAACCATTGGCGCCTGTGCGACGGCAGGCGGTATTCAGGCATTACGAAATTTCAAGGATGTGAATGACTTTATATCACTTGTATACGCCAAACCGCAATATATCGAAACGCTTGATAAATCAACTTCCATAGCCAGTCATGTCCGTGTTGATTTTGAGTTACATGGGTGTCCCATCAGCAAACATCAGCTTCTGGAAGTCATCAGCGCCTATCTTTATGGAAGAAAACCAAACACACCGGCTCACAGCGTCTGCATCGAATGTAAACGACGCGGTACTATCTGTGTGATGGTCGCAAAGGGGATTCCATGTCTTGGCCCTGTAACCCACGCCGGATGTAATGCAATCTGCCCATCATATTGCCGCGGCTGCTATGGCTGCTATGGCCCGAAAGAAACACCAAATACGTCTTCATTAAGTGAAAAATTCAGCGACTCCGGATTAAACAATGACAGTATTATGCGCATGTTTAGAACATTCAATGCTTACTCAGAACCATTCCGTAAGGAGAGCGAAGCCCACAAAACAGAGAGGCCAGAAGTCAGCAATAAGAAGCCAGAATACAAAGAATTTATGTAAAATATTAGATAACCTTTACAAACAAATTTCTTACATCATTTATTCATCCGTGTAATTTGTGAAATTTGTGGTTGCTATTTATTATGAAGAGCAGAACAATTAAAGTAGATTACCTTGCCCGCGTCGAAGGCGAAGGCGCATTGTATGTAAAGATAAAAGACAACACGGTGGTGGATATCAAACTAAAAATTTTCGAACCCCCGCGTTTTTTTGAGGCATTCTTGCGTGGACGCGAATTCAATGAAGCACCCGATATCACGGCCCGTATCTGCGGCATCTGTCCCATCGCATATCAGATGAGTGCAGTACATGCAATGGAAGACGCATTTGGAATAAAGGTTGAAGGACAACTTCGTGCCTTACGAAGGCTTATTTACTGCGGAGAACGGATAGAAAGCCATGCGCTTCACATTTACATGCTCCATGCGCCTGATTTTCTCGGCTATCCTGATGCAATACAAATGGCAAAAGACCACCCTGATATAGTCCAGCGCGGTCTGCAATTGAAAAAAGCAGGAAATGACCTGGTAGCGCTCCTTGGCGGCAGAGAAATCCATCCTATAAATGTACGTGTCGGAGGATTTTATAAAGTACCAACCAAACAGGAATTATCTCCTATAACCGAAAAGCTTAAATGGGCAAGAGATGCTGCCCTTGAAACAGTGCGCTGGACTGCCACGCTTAAATTTCCTGACTTTGAACGGGACTATGAATTCGTCGCCCTTCGTCACCCTAAAGAATATCCTTTCAATGAAGGCAGGCTTATTTCGAACAAGGGATTGGATATTTCTATTCGTAATTATGATAACCACTTTACCGAAGAGCACGTGGAGTATTCAAATGCGCTCCATTCTGTTGTTAAAGAACGTGGTGCCTACTTTGTCGGCCCTTTAGCACGTTATAATCTAAACTTCGACAAACTCTCTCCTTTAGCACAGGAAACAGCACGTTCAGTCGGTATTTCTGATGTCTGTCGCAACCCTTTTCAAAGCATTATTATTCGAAGCATAGAAATCCTCTATGCGTGTGATGAGGCTTTGCGTATTATCGGGCAATATGAGAAGCCAGACAGACCTGCTATTGAAATTCAACCCTGTGTTGCAACAGGTTATGGCTGCACAGAAGCGCCGCGCGGCATTCTCTACCACCGTTATAGCATTGACGAAAATGGTTCAATAACCGATGCCAAGATTGTTCCTCCCACATCACAGAACCAGAAGACCATTGAAAACGATCTCAGGCAGTTTATTGTTAAACATTTAAAACTCTCTCATGACCAGCTTACGTTGCAATGTGAACAGGCAATACGCAACTATGATCCATGCATTTCCTGCGCAACGCATTTTCTGAAACTCAAGATTGATAGAGAATAGATAAATGGGAAATGATTTACCACGAAGCCACAAAGAGCACAAAGATATACATAGAGAAGAAATACTAAGTGAGTATCCGGTTCTTATTATTGGTATTGGTAACACGTACCGGAGTGATGATGCTGTGGGACTTTGTGTAGCTCAACATTTGAAAAGACAGCCATTTGATTGTGTCAATGTTATTGAAGAAAACGGTGACGGAGTAACATTAATGGATTCATGGAAAGATGCAGAGGTCGTTATTATTATTGACGCGGTTTATTCTGGCGCTAAACCGGGAACTATTCACCGGTTTGATGCACACATACAATCCATACCGACTGAGTTTTTCCATTACTCAACACATGCCTTTGGCGTTGCTGAAGGAATTGAACTTGCAAGGGCGATCAAACAATTACCCCAAAACCTTATTGTTTATGGCATTGAAGGGAAATGCTTTGAGGCGGGTACAGGACTATCTTTGGAAGTTGAGATGTCGGCACAAGAAGTTGTGAAACGTGTACAACAGGATATCCATAGCTGTTCACCACGAAAGCACTGAATAATGCCAGGAAGTGTTAGTTGAAAATATTGAGGTAATTTATTTATTCAAAAACACAGTCGTTGCCAACCATCTTACAAATAACACCTTTATCCTCTTTTACATGGCTTGCCATCTGTTAATAATCTGGAAAATACCTGTTATACGTGATAGCCCCGTTTTGTTACTATATAATTGCGATAGACAAAGGTAGTCGAATTGCCAATGATAATAACTGTTGTCATATCGATAGGGTGGGTGGTCATTTTGTCCAGCGTTGTGAGTATAACAGTTTCACCCTCCCTGCTTACGTCTTTTACAATACCTACGGGGGTATTTGGTAATTTGTGTCGGAGAATGATTTCTGAGGCCTTTTTAATCTGCCAGTCCCGCTGGGAACTCATGGGATTATATAACACGATAACAAAATCAGCCTCGGCGGCACATTTCACACGTCTTTCTATTGTTTCCCATGGTGTCAGCAAGTCGCTAAGACTGATGACCGCATAGTCATGCATCAGAGGCGCACCCAGCACTGCGGCAGCAGCATTAGCCGCAGGAATACCCGGAATGATTTCTATGGGTAAATCCATGTTTTCTTTACATGCCATCTCCAGCACTAGCCCGGCCATGCCGTATACCCCGGGATCGCCACTGCTGATGATACTCACGGTCTTTCCCAATTGCGCCTCTTGAATCGCTATTTTAACACGATCAATTTCCTTGCGCATGGTTGAGGCTATAATGTGTTTGTCTTTTATAATATCCGCAATGAGGCTGATATAAAGTTTATAACCAACAATCGTATCCGAATTCTTTAACGCATCCAGAGCCCTCTGGCTCATTTCATCCCTCGCCCCGGGACCGATGCCTACCACATAAAGTTTTCCCTGGCGATGGCTATGGTCATCCCCGGATATTCCTGCTTTGTAAGAATTAATTGTGTCTTCCTCCCTGAAATAAGCGCAGCGGGTTCGCACACCGCCCATACGCCTATTTTTTCTTTAACAAAATTAGATTTACTGTGCTCTTTCGCACACGTCGCAATTTCTGGTCTTGAAACAACTCTTAACGGAATGCCGAGTTCCTCTGAAGCTTGCAATAAACCCGGCTCTTCAGATTTAATATCTATAGTAGAAAGCAGGCGAACCTGTTCGATACTGCAATTCACTTTCTGTATCGCATCGAGAATCGACTTTTTTACAATTTCACCAGAAATTCCTTTTTTACAACCTATACCGATGATAATATCTTTCTGTGCATCAGTGCCCGTGGTAATTACCGCATCTGTGTGTAGTATGGATGCAATCTGATGCGCAAGTTGATTCGCCCCCCCCTCCTGACCCGAAAGCATACTAATCACGAAGCGCCCGACGTCATCAACCACCACAACTGCCGGATCGGTATGTTTATCCCGCAGATGTGGGGCAATCATCCGCACAACAATACCCGTCGCCATAACAAACACAAGGCCGTCATATTGCCCGAAAATCTGGTGCACCAGTTGCTGCAATGGTTCAGAAAATAAGGTAATACCGGCAGATGCGTTACTGTCTGCGAAACAAGGGTCTTTTACGGCTTTATTTAATACATAGAGACGAGGGGCGGTGATAAACCCTGACCCTATTCTTTGTGCTGTCTTTGAGCCTTGTTCCGTTAAGGCAATAATCGCTATGTTCATTTCACTTTTTCATTTCTATTGCTTCAAATTCTTCGAGTAGTTCCCTTTGCCTTTTCGTCAAGTCCTTGGGCGTACGCACCATTACACGCACATATTGATCGCCGTAACCATGCCCTTTCAGAAGTGGCATGCCGCTACCCCTCAGTCGAAACAGGGTGTCAGTCTGTGTACCCGGAGGAATTTTCATTAAGGCATTTCCGTCCAATGTTGGCACCTCAACCTTTGAGCCCAGCGCCGCCTCGATTAAGGTAATGGACTTCTCCAGATAAATATCGCTTCCCTGCCTGTGAAAGACCGGATGAGGCTGTACAGAAATAATCACATAAATATCTTCCTTCAATTTTCCACCAGCCTTATCGGCTGTTATTCGTAATGTTGTTCCGCTATCCACACCTTGTGGTATTTTTACGCTGATCTTATCCAGTTTCTGTACCTCGCCACAACCATGGCAACTTGGACACGGATGGTCAATAATTTTTCCCCTCCCTCCACAAACATGACAGGCCCCGATCTTGATAATCCTGCCAAAACCCTGAAGTTGCTCCTGCTGTATTTCACCCTTTCCCTTACAATAAGTGCAGGTTTTAGGAGTAGTACCTCTTGCAGCACCCGTCCCTCCACAATCTGCGCATACATCCATACGGGGAACAGCAACCTCAGTGCTGATGCCCCGATATGCCTGTTCCAGCATAATTTCCACTTGTACCCGTTTAATGCGCTGCTCGGGTTGTTCAAAACCCCATTTGCGTGTGCCAAAGAAATCACTGAAAATGCTGCCGCGTCCAAAGAAATCCGAAAAGATATCGTGTCCAAAGATATCTTCAAGGTCGCTCACATGGCTAAAATCGCGCCACGTGAACCCTTCCTTGCCGAAGTCAGATGCAACGCCGGCGTGGCCATATTGATCGTATTTGGCCCGTTTATTGTCATCAATAAGCACCTCGTAAGCCTCGGATATTTCCTTAAACTTTTGTTCAGCGAGTTTGGGATTATCCTTGTTAAGGTCGGGATGGAATTTTTTGGCAAGGGTGCGATAGGCTGCTTTAATCTCTTCTTTTGATGCCGTTCTGCTTACTTCTAATATTTCATAATAGTCTTTCTTATCCGACATAAACGCATATTACGTTAGTTTTTAATTTTATTCAATAAAAAAGCGTACTAATAGTTATAACTTCATCTTAAACTAAACACAAATGCCCCAGACATCATGCCCTGAGAATTTGGATCTAACTCATAATGTTTAAGTTCTGCATAGCGAGAATTTATATATAAATTAATTAATTTAGGTGCTATAAACCCAGATATAAAGATATGCGTTATCTTCATATCCTTCAGAACTTTATGGAACTCAGGATTATTAATATTATAAGCAGCTTGTTGCAGTTCGGCTACTTTTTTTTCAATTGATTTATTAATATGTGTGAATTTGAATGAGCCTCCTAAATTGTAATTTCGGAAAAGGATTGATTTCCTTTCAGATACTATTGGTACCCAAAACGAAGTCAAATAAATTGGATCTGAATTCTCTTTAGCATTATCAAAAGGGGCGTAAATTAAGGTATTATCATAAACTGTATTCTCTTTTATCCATGCTAAAGCTGCATGGTCACATTTTAAAATAAACTCTGGATATCTTTTCGTTTTAGTATACTCATATCCTAAAAAACAAAAGACCATGACAATAAGTGTAAAAATAGAATATTTTTTTACAATTTGAATGTTGGTATATTGCCGGGAGAGATAATATAAATAATTCATAACAGCGGCAATGGCTATAGGCCAGATAATGACTCCTCCGTACCATGCGCAATGATAATGGTCTGGAAATCTTAAGAATGTTTTGTATGAATAATACGTTTCGTCGAGATAGAAACCGAGCGGTTTTAATTCAAACCATGAAAATGAGCATATCTGAAAGAACCTCCAAAACTCTATTAATCCTAAAACTACAAGGAAGTATGTCCACAAATAAATATTAATACTTTGCCTTTTTGTTGCAATAAGGATGATACCGCCTAATGCTAAAAGCGGAACAAAATAACCGTTCCAATAAGTCAAAGTGCCAGACAACGTTGCTGCTAATACCTCATACATTCTATTTGTCCCTATTATATCGGTCGAGAATTGGGTTCCTTTTATGCGCAAATAATATGGAAGTACCATAATTAGAAGGATACCCAATACTATTAATAAATTGACATAATCTTTTTTTAAGTTTTTACTTTTAGATAGTAATAATGTGATAAAAAAAAGGCAATAAGCAGGAATGTTATACATAAATATCTCTGGATGTGATAACGCACAAAAAGACAAATAGAATCCCGCAAATAAAGTAAATAGCGTGCTTTTGTTTTCCATGGCGTACAAAAGGAAAACGATAAACATTGCCCCATAATAAAAGGCGATGTTTTCAGGCAAATTTCCATCGTTAAAACACGACACATAAGCGCGTGTGAGTGTTAAAATGCCGGCAAAGAATAGAATTATCTCATTTTTGATGATAAATCTCGCAAGAAAGTATATTGCCATACAGAAAAATGCCCCAGAAATAACCGTAATAGCCATAATTTCTTTTAATAGAGAAGTGTTTTTCAACTTAGTAATCACGGCTATCAAAGTGTGAAAAAGCAGACCGGAACGCAATTCCAGTCGTGTTTCGTCTAAGAACGGAGAAACGAAGGGGTATGTTCCTTCTTTCAGGATCATTAAGGTATTATAACTATCTGACTGGCAGTCTACATCTGTTGGAACAAAGTTGTTTATCCACTGAGATGATAGGATAATAAAGGCAAATAGCAAAACAGCAATGGGAGATAATAATCCTGCCAAGTTGATCTTGGATTGAGTTTGAGTAAAGCTACGTATTAATTCCCGTCTTTTTCTATACAATAAACTGCCTGTAATAACAAATACAACACCTATATACAGGTATGGATTAAGCGGACAACCCACGAGCATCATAAGTGACCAAACACCGCCGATAAATCCATAACCAATACATAATCCAAATGCGCTTAGAAATGGCCAGTCCTTATTCTTGAAAATATTGAAAGTAACTCCTAGTCCGGGAGGAAAGGAACTGACTAAGACGATAAGGAAAGTAAAAAAGAATGTCCCCCCGTTTCTTGTTGAAGTAAGGGTAAACCTCCATAGGATGAATGCAATTTCAATACTGCATATCACTATGAAAAAATATTTAGAGATCGAGTGGTTTATTTCTTCCGTTGAATCCTTGATTAATTGCTGATTTACCTTTATGTTTTTCATGCTTATTTTCTTTCACATCAATAATCTTAGCAATGGTGGGCGTTCTGTTGACAACATCTCTATCCCTATTTAATAATACCATTAACCTTTTCCGCTTTATTGTTTTGAATAAACCTTTCCCAGAAAAATCCTATCACATTGGATACATGTGAAATTGCTAACAATATCGAGAGCAAGGGAGCCCTTAAACGATATTTTTGCATAAAAGGATAACAAAGTAAACCCAGGTAAAAAGATCGAGGTTCAACCTGTATTCGCTGGCGGCCTCTCTCGGCTCGCGCCTTATGGAAACGGAATGCACCGCGTCCGTATTTAAAGTGTTGGCGTAGAAAGGTACAAAACGTTAACTCATGAGAATGATAGACGAGAATCTCTGGTACATAAATCATTTGGAAACCATATTTCATCCAACGAGCACAAAATTCTCGTTCTTCCGCCCCGACCAGAAAGAATCTCTTATCAAATCCTCCGAGTTTCAAAAAAAGATCTTTTGGTACAGCAAGGTTACTTCCGTTGAGAAATCTTGCTTGGGCAGGATTTGTATTGTAATAGCCAAAGAGGAAGCTGATAAGAAGTTGACTGGCCGTTGAATAAATATTATCAGGAAGGATATTGATCGTTCTGCCTCCAATGATGCAATCCGGATACTTAAGAAAATGGGCAGCTAATTCTTGAAGCCAATTCGGCGCGGGCTGACAATCGTCGTCCGTAAAAACAAGGAATTCACCTTTTGCTTTTGCGGCGCCTGTATTTCTACCGATGGCAACACCCGCGTGTGCCTGCCTGATTAATGTTATATTGAGAAAGTTTCTGAAAGAAGCCACAACAAGATCCTGCGATATCTCGCTTCCATCATCAACAATAATAACTTCAAAATGATCAGCAGGATAACTCGACTTAGTGAGAGTTTTTAGGCACACAGCAAGCTGCGCCGAACGATTGTAGGTAGGTATGATAATCGATAAAAATGGACACGCTTTCTCCATAAAATACTTCATAAAGAGTACGAATATACCCAAATCCTGCGAAAGCTAATATTTTTAAAATACATTATCGACAAAGCCATTTAAAAATTTGGTGAATACGTTTATTATCCGGAGCGTGCCAGCAGAATCGGCAGTCGCAATTAGTATTAAGAGCAATAAGCCCTTCTTTTGTGAGTGTCTGTTGACGGAATGTACGCATTGCCGTACCGTCCCAACATTCCTGAAATGAACTTTTATAAAGATTTCCAAGCTCCGACTCACATCTGCAACATGGGTGAACGATACCATCCGCTCTTATTCTGGAATGAATCCATGCAATATAACAGGGAATTTCATCCCATACCTTTTCGCCCATCTTATAGCGCAACATGACTTGGTCTATGTTATGCTGAATTGAGAGTAAATCTAAACGCCTTTTTGCCTCTAAAAGATAACGACGTGCTAACACTTCTTCATCCTCTGAAAGGGCAATATGGTCTAATGTCCCGCGAAAATTGACAAGGGGGGAATAAGACAAACCATTACACTTTACTTTTACGGCAAGATCAACCATGGCGCACAATGACTGAAAATTATAAAGATTAATTGGATTATGTATCCAAACTTCGGGAAAGTTGGTTTTTCGTTTAGCCTTGAGGGAGGCAAAGAGATGCAACCCATCGAGTACCTTACGGAAATTGTCAGGATCGACACCTGGATTACTTTTGATATACCCTTCAACGGAATTTGCCCACAAGCTTATCTTTACCACATCGACTTGAGTCTCAATCAGAGATTGAATAATGCTTTGATCTAGTAATGTACCATTCGTCAATATAGTAAGAAAAAACCCGGATGCTTTGATCGTCGAAATAATATCTAAAATACCGGGATGCATGAAAGGTTCTCCCGATCCTTCAATGACTATGCTGCGGGTTCTTTTTGTCTTAAGTTGATCACATAGTTGTTTTACAAGTTTAAGGGGCATATCTCCCATGTTAAGATTACGCAGGGGAATTCCTTTTACATGGAGAGAATGATAGGGGCATCCCACACATCGCAAATTACATCGGCGAGTAACATCCAGAGTAACAAAAATGGGGCGGTTATATTCGCATTACCTGTAAATAAACCTTGAAAAAGTTTTACCTTTTGCATAAATGTTGTCATTGTTACCGTTTTTTACCTCTTGTTCATTCCTTTAGCAAACATATATTTATCTGGTTTGAGATATAAGTCTATCAATGTTACTAATTAATTTCCGGTCTTCATCAACTAAAAAGCGTTCATGGTGAAACTCTCTGTCTGAAATTACACGAACTGCCCTGCCAGCCTTTCCTGTTATATATCCCATCATTTCCCCTACCCCGTCAAAGATCAACAAAATAATGAGAATAGGAAGCATTTTAGGAATCAAGCACTTTTTCTTAATTTGACACACGGTTCGCAATATCCTAACCAGCCGTACAAGAGGAATTAATGGATAGCCAACAAAATACAGCAACCGTTTGCACATCGACCAATCTTGGGAGCGGCGATAAGCAAACAGTCTTCCTGCGTAAAACCGATGCAAAAGAGAATCAAAGATCTTTGAAAAATTCAGGTGATAAGCCTTGGCATTTGCCTCTATATAAAAGGAGTGTCCCCTGTTCGCCATTTCCCATTGCATTGGAGAACTCGCTTCTAGCATGTCTGCAAGACGTTCACCATATTCCAGTAATGCATCCCTCTTGTAGCTACCGTTATGCCCAGGAATATGATGTATCGTGCCCGAAGATTTAAAGGCAATCCATTCTCCGTATTCGAGCAAAAAATTTGCCCAACTGACGGCAGTTGCCGGATTGGCATTACAAACCACCGGACCAACTCCCGTCCAGGGTTCACGATGTCTCTTAATAAGCTCTTCCGCCCAGGTTGAAGCAGGAAAACAATGATCCTCTGGAAAAACTATAACGGGCGCCTTTGCCGTATGTATTCCAGCTTCTCGTGCTACAGCGGTTGAGGTTATCTCGCCCATTTCAAGAATCTGATACCCTGCAAAACCTTCGACATCAGAGTTCGCCAATCTTAAATCTTTGTTTAGTGGACAAATAATAACAAGTTCCAGCCTGTCTCTGGCAGTTTGCCTCTTCAATGCTTGAATTGTAGTGTAAATTGTATCTATATTGTCCGGCGTAATCAGAATAACTGACATGTCATATATGGGTAATCGCTCACGCTTGTCAGCATTTGTATTGTTAATTATATTTTGATTTTCCGGCATGTCTGTCTCCAATACACAAACTTTAGCCCTATCATGTAAGTAGAAAAAACATCCTTAAAATTAATAAACTAATTATATTATTCTATTGTTCGGGGAAAAAATGGCTTTCAACAATGTCCTCAGTACTGCAAGCTCCACCTTTAAAGGCATTCGTACACTCGGCACATAAATCAAGACTTTGATAACTTCTACGGAACCCGTGACGAAATTTGCGATAAGACGCGCCAAACCAGATCTCCTTGAATGTCTCCTTGGTAAGCGTACCTAAAACATGCTTATCATGAGGATCAAAAGTGCACGGGCATACGCTCCCATTCCAATGAATAACGGGATTGTTCCATAAGGTTTTACATGGATTTCGTTTGCGACGAATACGGGAGCGAGTTTCAGGATCATAAGCAAACCTTTGGTAGTAAGAATTTTTAGGAATAAATTCACTCCCATCAGTTTTAGTGATACAGGAGTTTCCGTCATCAAAGGGGTACAATGTCCGCACTGTTAACAGATCAACCCCGAGATTTTCAGCGAAATCCTTTAACTTCGGAACTTCATGTTCATTGTGTTTCGACACAATAAACCTCAAATTAACTAAAGGGGATTTTAATTTTAATATTCTCCTGACTTCAATAACGTTCTTGATACCTGCCATCACCATTTCCAGGTTTCCCCCTTGACGGTAACGCTCATAGGTCTGCTGGGTAATTCCATCCACCGCAAAAATTAAAGAATCAATTCCCGACCTCACTACCCTTTCCGCGTAGTCTCTTCGAGCGAAAATATGACCGTTGGTACTTGAAACAATTTGTATGTTTCTTTGTTTAGCATAAATAATCATATCGTAGATACAGGGATTTAAAAATGGCTCTCCCCAATCCCAAAGCAAAATCAGAAAGACATAATCACCAATCTCATCTATTGTTTTTTTAAATAATTCTAAATCCATATATCCTGAATTGCGCTTCAATCCATCAGTCACCGGGCAAAGGACACATTTGATATTACAAATACTCGCAGGTTCTATCATAAGGTGAGTCGGCCAACCCCACGGCCTTAATGGCTTAAAAAAAAGAGAAATTTCAACAAGTAACCAATTCAGTATCTTTTTCATAGGTACATGGTGAAATTCATGCGGAATAGAATCACACTCGATAGTCAATCTTCCTGTAACCAACGCCTTGCCTGCAATGAAGACCTTTCTATAAAAATGTCTCATTATTTATGCTCTATGGTAAGATTAATTTCATTAAAAGCTTTACAGAAATTGGCGTTGATGATAGCAGAATGAGAACATATATAAAAGGTAATCTTCTATATTTATGTATTAGATAGACTAAACGCATGAGAAACACATCGATTGACGTCTGCAAAGTTCATTGAGCAATTCTCGCATCGAAGATCGGGACACATTCCTTTTCGGAAGCGGACCCTGAATTGTCT
>JACPHJ010000026.1:0-21597 GCA_016188675.1 Planctomycetota bacterium | reverse complement strand
TCCAAACCAAACGCGATGGAATCCTTGCCCGGCATTAGTGAACGCATTGCCAAGAGAAAATTCCTTACCTGTGTAATAATCACAGGGAACGACAGTCCCGTCCAGGTAAACCGTGGGGTGATTCCACATTTTCTTGCACCAGTTTTTCTTTCTGATAGGTCTTCCTTTATCGTCATACTCAAATCGGCGATATTCCCAATTACAGGGAATCAAATCTTCCCCTTCGGTTTTATTATCAAAGCTACACAACGTTTTTAAAGTTAATATATCCACTCCCATTTTCTGTGCCAGGTCTTTCATCTGCATGACCTGGTGTTCATTATGTCTGGTTACAAGCATGCGCAGGTTTACAAGCGGAAGAGGCACCCCACGCTCTTTTCTACGCTGCAAAAGCAGTTGTAAGCCTCTAAGTGCTTTTTCAAAATCACCGTTCTGCCGGTATTTTTCATAGGTTTCTTTGTCAACACCGTCTACAGCAAAGATGAGGACATCCAAGCCGGAATCGATTAACTGATCAACATTTTTTTCATCCTCAAAGAAGTGACCATTGGTACTTGTGATTATCTTGATCCCTTTATCTTTAGCAAATCTAATCATCGAGAAGAAATCTTTGTTTAAAAAAGGTTCACCCCATCCCCAAAAGTGCAGAAAGAGGAGGTAATCACCAACCTCATTGATGAGTTTTTTGAAATCGCAGAGGCTTAAGAATCCCCTGGGTTTATTATCGGTAACGACGTGACACAAAGGACATCTCAAATTGCATACATTCGATGGTTCTACCTGAAGGTGTGTCGGATATGCCCAAGCCTTGTCCGATTTTATAACGTAAGAGAGTTCGGCCAGGAACCAATTCCGGAGCCGTTTCCAGGATAAACTGGTATAGGTAAAATTCACTTTGTCGAAAGTGAGAACCAAGCGTCTAGTCAAAAGTGTCTTTATTGTTTTAAGAATTAGTTGCATTTTCTGCCTCCAATATAACCGACACACTCACCTAAAGACCAGGAAATAAGCCCTAATATTAGTAAAGGTACTGATTTCATAAAGTGGTAAAAATATATTCTATTTTTGATATTATTTAATACTATTCGAAGGAAAAGCCTAACGGGAATGAGAAAGGAAAAAACAATATATGCCCATCTTTGCATGTTAGAAAAGTTCTGGCCTTGTATACGAACCTGAGCGAAAAATCGGCCATGGACAAATTCATGTTTTAAGAATTTCCCAAATTTGTTGATGTTCTGGTGGGAAACAAGAATAGAAGGCATAAATCTTAAACGGTGTCCATTCTGCTCTAACCTCCAATGGAACTCCGTATCAGAACAATAGGTCTTTTCAAGAAAGAGACCATATTCCCGAAAAACTCTTTTCTTGTAGGACATATTAGCTCCGGCAATATCCTTCAGCCAGCCTGCATGCCTGTTCGGCATCCAGTGACTGAATTCGCAGAAATAGGCTGCCCAGCCAATGTAACAGTCAGGATTCCCATTTGCAATAGCACCACCAATGGCAAGGTTAGGAGATTGGTGGGCTTTTAAAATTCCAACAACCCAATTTCGATCGGACCTACAATCGGCGTCAATGAAAGCAATAATTTCTCCCTTTGCCACAGAAATACCAAAATTACGTGCGTCTCCACAAAATTTTCTTTCTGAGAATCTGTACAATCTGATCTCAGGAAATTCTTTTTCAACCAGCGTAGCTGTACCGTCGCTCGAACTATCAACGATAATAATCTCAAAATATTTATCTATTGTTTGATTCTCCAAAGATTCGAGACAAGCCGTTATGGTTTTTTCTGCATTGAAGGACGCAATGATTACCGACAATTGAGGTTCCATAAGCATAGATTTATCAATTCATCCTACCGTAAGGTAAAAATGGTAAAAACCACTTAATTAACTTATGAATACGCATATTGTCACCAATGTAACAACAAAAGCCGCATTCACAATGTTCACCCAAAGCTTCTAGTCCTTTACAGGTAAACGTTTGCCTGCGAAAGGCACGAACGGCCTGATTATTCCAAATTTCACTTAATTTACCCTCATTAAGATTGCCCATTACAAAATCGCATGAATCACAAAGAAGGATAGTACCATCTACCTTTAGCCGGATGTGAAACCATCCGATGTAACAAGGTAGTTTTTGCCATACAGACTCACCTATCCTATAGCGCTGAAGAGTTACATCAATATTGTGGTTTATAGAGAGTGAATTCAAACGCTTTTTAATACGAAGTAGTGAAAGGCGCACAGAATTTTCTTCTTCCAGAGAAAGGGCAAGTGAAACCAATTCCCGTCGCCGAGTCCGAAAAGGAGAAAAGGATACAGTGTTACATCCGGTTGAATATGCTATATCCACCATAGCATCAATGGTATGGAAATTGTAACGATTGATAGGATGATACAACTCAACGGATGGGATATAACTATTCTCTTTGGTTTTAAGACATGACAATAGTTTCAATCCATATATAATATTTTCAAAATTAGCTGGATTCTGGATAGGAACGTTTCGCTTGTACTCCTCGGATGAGCTAGACCATAAACTAATCTTAAGGACATCAAGGCGAGAGTCTATGAGATGCAGGATGCTGTCTTCATTAAGCAATGTGCCATTAGTCAGTAGAGTTATATGAAAGCCTAATCTTTTGGCTAATGAAATAAAATCAAAGAGACGCGGATGGAGAAAAGGTTCTCCCTCACCCATAAGAATTAATGTCCTCGTGCCCATAGCTCTGATTTCATGGCACATCTTTTCGTATAGATCGAATGAAATATCCACGATGTGCTGATTACCTGGCGATGGCATGGTAACTAAGGGGGAATGATAGCGACAACCAACACATTGGATGTTACAGCGACGAGTTATATCTATAGTTGCGTAAAAAGGGCATGTATAGGCAAACTCGCCCATCAACAAACCTTGTAATAACTTTTTCTTTTGTTGAAATGTCGCCATCCCTATCCGATGACTTCCTTGAACTTAACTTTTAAACCATAGATGCTTCCGTAAATAAGGAAATAGGGCAAGTGTATTAAAAAATAATAGGGTATGAAAACCAAAAGTTGTTTTATTTTAGCGTTGAACAATTCGAAGAAAAAAAGGTTTCTTAAGAGGAGATAAGCCCGGCGAAAGATGAATTTATTCATGGTAGAGGCATTTTTATGCCATACTTTTACCTCCCTAACCACCACAACCCTGAAGCCTCTCTCTCTTGCCCTCACATTAAAATCTGTTTCTTCAAAATAGAGTTCATATATTGTTTGAAACAGGCCCATCTTTTTAAATATTGATGCTTTGATTAGGTTTGAACATCCAAGAATGGAATCAACATCCGCAAATTTCTCTTTGATATCTTTAAATATATCTATACCATTTTTCAATTTCTTTAGCCGTCCAGTCCAATAATTTATCTTATAGCCAATGTTGTCTATTACTTCAGGGTTTTTGTATGAATAGATAACTGGCGCAATGATGCCAATTTTTTCATCGCCTTGTCCCACCTCCACTAGACGTGCAAGCGTATCTTCATGAACCACAACGTCGTTATTCAAAATCCAGATATAATCCACTCCAAAATTCAACCCATATTCAACCCCCTGATTTACCGCTTTCACATAACCGATATTTGTATTATTTTTTAAGAGGACGACTTCCGGATAAAGTTCGGAAACAGCCATTTGAGAGCCATCTACTGAACCGTTATCAACTACTAAAACCTTGTACTTATCGTTTGGATAGTTTATTTTTTTTATTGAGGCGAGGCATTCTAATAAATCGTTCTTACCATTCCAGTTGATAATAACTATAAGAACCTTTAATAAGGGCAGTTTTGATAATGCCAGCATGTTAATTCCCAAGTATTTGTAATTTATTGAATCTACCAATTATTGATGCCGGATAAAGCCCTGCCAAACTTAATGCCTGTGTGACAATCTCAAATAACTTCTTCATATATCGGGCTTACTATTTTCGTCCTTAGATTTGTACCACAAATATTTTCTACCGCTCGCATTGCTGTTAACATCGAGTGATCTTGGTTGTTGTATTTATGCAAACCATTGCGTCCTACCAGTTGAAGATTATCAATCTGGTTGCCAAACTCATATATAATACGAAGCGACTCCTGATAACGTGAGTCATAAATAGGATAAGCTTTTGGCATTCGTACAACGAAACCATCTTCGATATCGCGTGCGTCTACTAAACACAGGATTGATAGTTCTCTTTTTCCGAGTTCAATCAGTTCCTGATCTGCCATACTCCACAACTCGTCTCCTTCGAAACAGAAGTACTCCAGACCAAGACAAGTCTTGTACTGGTCAGGTACCATGTAGGAGCTCCAATTCTTAAAATTCTGGATTCTACCGAGTTTAACACTTGGGTCGTGAATGTATATCCAGTTATCCTGGAATACATCACGTTTGTTGACAATGAGGGCTACTGTAAGAAAGTCTCTATAGGCAAGGGCGCTGGCTGCTTTATGCACCTTTTCAGGTACGGGTGGTTTAAACTTGTGTATAAGTTCCCGGAGGGGCATACTGCTAATAAAGTGTGTTCCGTGAACCAATTCCTTCTTTCCATTGTATCTTACTTCCAATGCCTCTATCTTATTGTTGGTACACAGAACACACTCTACCTCAGCGCCTAACCTAACCCGGGAACTATTTTTCTGTATGATATTTGCTACAGCCTTCCACATCATACCTGGCCCTAAGCTGGGATAATAAAAATTATCAATTAGTGTTTTGACAATAGTTTTGCCTTTACCATTGTTTTGTAATTTTATGAGTGAGTTTCTGAGAATGCTTAAGAGTGAGAGCCCGTTAATTCGTTGTTCTGCCCATTGAGCTCGTATTTCACTACACGGTATTCCACATACTTTTTCCGTATATGCCTTAAAGAATGTCGCATACAGACGTTTACCAAAGCGATTAGTTATCCACTGTTCAAAGGTCTCCTCGGATTTTGAAGGGAATATGCGGGCATTGAGGTAACTCGCTATAATCATAAAACTGTTCCAAATTCCCAAGCCGAATAAGACCTGGAAAGATTTTAAAGGATAATAGAAAAACTTCTTATTATAATAGATTCGCGAAAGTCGTTGGCAATGGAGAAGATCGTCACCAAGAATTTCCCTCCACATGTCCTCGACTCTTTTAATTTCGGTGAAAAAGCGATGTCCTCCAATGTCAAAATAATAGTTTTTGTAATTAATTGTTCTTGCAAGACCTCCAACCATTTGGTCTTTTTCAAGGACTATTGATTCAACACCGACTTTGGAAAGTTCATATGCCGAAGTCAGACCTGCCGGTCCACCACCGATAATTACTACTTTTGTTTTATGAGGTTTCTCAATGGATTCTTGCATATTAACCTTTTGATGAATGATAAAGTGGACAAAAGAGCGAGATTTTATACACAATCCAACAGAAGACAAAAGAGACACCACTGTATAGATAATAGAGGATATGGAACGGAATCGCTTTAATTGTAAATATAATACCCCTTTTCCGTGTATAGAAGTTATACAGCTTTTGATTGAGGATGAGGATGTTGGTAAGAATTATTAGCGAGAGGAAGCCAGCAATCTGAGGTACAGGGATATTATAAAATTTCGTATGAATCAAAAATAAAGATGGCATTATCAAGATCAATAGCGCTACCGAAAGTGAGCTGATTTTATGAGACAGTTTCAGATTGAGGTCCTTTGGTACAGCTTTGGTTTTCAGTATCAGGTTTGCCCATGGAATTGCTCGTTGAAATATATCTGTCCGTAACATAGATAGAAATTCCCATCGCTTGAGATGTTTAACCTGCAGATTCTTGTCCAGAAGTATTCTGTATCCTTCTTTACGGATTCTATATCCCAACTCTATATCTTCAATGGAAGGTTTCGTGTAACGTTTTTGGTCGAATCCTCCAATTTCCTCGAAAACTTTCTTTCGTATCGCCCCGCATCCAGCCCAGAAAGTAAAGGCTTCAGTGTCTGAATGCTGGTGGTTGAAGTGATGGAACATGTTTTTGTACTGTGATATAAAATTTGCTTCTGTCGGCTCATCGTCGTAAGAACCGAATACAGCGGCAATTTCGGGATGGTGTTGTAATTTGGCCGCAATTAACGATATGGATTCTCGGCGCACGATTACATCGGAGTCAACAAAGAGAAGTATTTTTCCTTGTGCATGTTGAGCCCCAAAATTTCTCGCAGCAGCAGTACCTGATTGGATCGGAAGTTGAAGGATGGTAATCATCCCCTGTTTGGCTATTTTTGCAGAGTCATCCGTAGAACTATCATCTACTACAATAATCTCAAAAAGTGGATAAGATGATGCAATTAATGCATCCAAACACTTCTTTATATGTTTTTCTCCATTGTGTACAGGAATTATAACAGAAAGTGTGGGATAGCTAGCCATGAGAATAATATTATTTTTATTGTTTTGTACCTTCGTCCTTCATTTTCTGTGATTCAGAGCCGACTACCAACTTCGAGAAAAACGTGATTGATGCTATAACGATTGCTATAGCGCCGCGAAGTAGAGTGTTTCCAAAGGGTTTTCCCACATAACAATGTGTTTTAAAAAGGTAATAACAATAACTACTACAGCGGCGGCAATTAGCTTTTCTTTTAAATCGCTGAGATCTTTGATTTTCAGCCAATGCGGATAGCTAATAGACTGATCTTTGTCCACAAATAACTCGAAGAGCCCTATTCCAAGAACAAACATCACCACGGCCACCATAAACAAATCAATGGCTGAAATAAAATGTACCGAGAGTTCTACGCGATGCCCCTCACGATGAAATAAAAAATCCAGTATTTCAGGAATACCATTAACAAACTCCCAAACCCCTGCAAATATTAAAAACCCGGAGGCTAAAATTGTAAGGATAGATGCAACCGCCACAAAATACCGCCCCGCATTTACAAATCCCTTGTTTATACTCGTTAGTACGTCACGATTACTCATATCACCCTTTCATTTTTACAGGACAACGTTTCAATGCCTTTTGAGGACTATTATTCTATTAAACTTTACCTATTAATTCCTTTATCTTATCTTTTAATTCAGTCAGGTCGGAAGACTTAATTATATATGCATCTGCTGACCACGACATAAAATCGTCCTTATAACTACTATATGCAGTATTAATGATAATTGGTATTTTTTTGTGTTTGTTCAATATCTTGCAAATCGACTCGATGCCGCTCATCTTCGGCATGTTGATATCCATTACGATCAGATCGGGGAATTCTTCGTTTGCTTTCCTGACAGCTTCATGACCATCCTGTGCTGTAATAATATTATAACCTTCAAGTGACAGTTCTTGCTTATAGAGTAAGCGCTGATATTTGTCGTATTCTACCAACAGAATGATCTTCATCGTTCCCCCCGCATTAAAATTATAATTATTTATATCGGTAAGTATATGGAGAAAGTTGTCCCTTCTTGCAAAGAACTTTTCACTTTTATGAAACCACCATGGTCATCTACGATTTTCTGGGATACCGCCAGTCCGACACCTGTTCCATCTACCTTTGTGGTAAAAAAAGGAACAAAGATATTTTGCATAATTTCAGCGGTCATTCCCTCTCCCGTATCGGTGATTTTAATTATTACATGTCCGTCTTCTACAACGGTTTCTAATGTTAGCGTACCTCCGCCGGGCATGGATTCTACCGCATTTTTCATCAGGTTCAAAAATACCTGTTTAATTTGTGTCGGGTCAATTACAACCTTTGGTATCGTGGCATTAAATTTCCTGGCTAACTTAATGCGTCCGTTCTTAAAATACGGCTCCATCAGGGAGCAGGTATTTTCCAATATTTCATTTATCTGAGATGATACTTTAACTGATTCAACGGGTTTACTAAAATCCATAATATTTGCGAGAATTCTTTCCAGCCGGCTAACCTCTTCTACAATAATACCCGCGCCGTGTCTAATTTGTTCGCCCTGATTGGAAGCGCGTAAAATTGATCTTGCAAAACCACCAATAGTTACAAGCGGGTTGCGTATCTCATGTGCAATATACGCCGCCATGTTACCTATAACAGCGAGTCTTTCAGAACGAATAAGCCGCTCCTGGGTTTCCTTTAGCTGCATTACCTTTTCCCCTAATTTTTTGTATGCTTCTGCATTCTCAATTGCCAGTGCAGCATGATTGGCAAAAGTACTTAAAAGCAGAACGTGCTCCTCCATTATTGGCTTTTGACTGTAATAATTGTCTGCACAAATCACACCAATCGCTTCATCTTTAACAACCAACGGCACGACAACAAATTCACGAGCATCGATCATATTTACAAAATTTTTATTAATATTTGGATTGGAAAAGGCATTTCTTTCCAAGATGGGTCTCTTTTCTTTTATACAGGTAACAATGATCTCCTTCTCATCAGACAAAGAATATGCCATTAAACGAGTAATCATGTGCAAAGGAGTGTCATCACGGTAATTATCTTCCGATGCTTTAATAAGGTCTTCTAATTTTTCATACTTTTTTATTATTTCACTCCATATCCTGTTTGCCTCTTCAATACTTGAAGGACCAACTGCCATCTTGCCATATACAATATTCCGTTCTTTATCCACCAGGAAGAGCCTGGCACGATTAAACCCCAGTGCAGTACCTGCGGTAACACAGGTTAAAATCAGGTGAAGTAATCTGTCGATTTGCAGTGTACCCTGCATCAACTCCGCGAGTTTTCGCAATAGAGAAAGCTGATGAATCTTTTCTTCCTGCGCTGTAACATTTATCGAGAGCTTGAGTAAATGCGTTATATTGTTCTTTTCGTCCTTTACTGGTGTTGTAATATTTTGAATATATCTTCTTTCTCCTCTTTCTGTGATAAGTTGTGTCTCACTGAACTGTTTCTTACCACTGGAAAGAGCTTGAAGGACGGAGCATGTCTTGTTGTCGTTACATTCACATTTATATACATCTCTACAAATTTTCCCGACAGGGTCGTACTCCAAATTGAACATGACCGGGAGTCTTTCGTTAGCCCAAATTATATTCAAATCCTTATCAAGTACGGCAAATCCTGCGTCAAGCGCATTCACAACGATATTTAGGCTATTGTCAACTTTGTCTTTTAGAATATGAGGCAGCATTACGATCCATTCTTTATCAAGTTAGGTTGGGGGTTTTTAAAAGACAAAACCCAACGACTTTTTACCCACCCCTCAATCCCCTCCCAAGTGGGGACTCCGCAAGTTCCCCTCTTGAGAGGGGTAGGGGTGTGTTAACAGAACAACCAAAAATTTAAAATTCCTATGCATCAATTCAGATCGCAGTCTTCAGCGATTTTATACTTTTGTTTATGACAACGCGCCATTGATCTTCTGGTTTAATGTTTAAACTCCATTTTGGAATGATCGAAGAGTTCTGATAAACTAACTCATAACCAGCCTCTGATTGTGAAACCGTGTATATAGGAAACACAAAAACATCCCCAGAAATGTTCCAATCCAGCAGCATCTCAACGCCCAGCCATTCATCCACAAGTCCTAATTTGTTTTGCGAATTTAATTCTTTTTCAATGGCTAAATTACCTATAATTTCTCTATCCTTTATATAATAATACCTGCCAAAAGCATCTCCGGCAGTCATTGAGATATTAAATTCAACACCAAATTGAGTCTCACAAATATGATTTGAATGATTCTCGATAGTATATACAATATTTATCAAAGACTCATTATCCAATATTTTTATCTCTTTTATTATTCTAACGGGACATCGATGTCCTCCGGATTCGACTTCTCCATCACGACACAATTTGATTAACACATCGTCCTTACCCTGTTTTATTGTGTAGTTGTATGAAGAAGCGACAAAGTTGCCTACTTCTTTATATTCATTCCTGAAAACATCTTTTAACGTCGCGCCAGATTCAAAAAAGTGATCTATTAAGCCTTCTTTAAGATATGTATCATAATGCAGCATTTTCTCCAAGCCAGCCTGTTTTGACGGCATTAAATCATGGATACTCTTAGCATGTTCCGCATCGTCCGTATGAAGTGTATCGGTAATCTTGTTATGATACACCTCTTTTCTCCGCATAAGGGTATTAAGCAAATTGATTTTTTTTGGCTTGTAATCAAGTTCGTAGATATGCCCTCCCCTATCAGGTTTAAAATAAACGGTCATTTGAGAGTTGCTTACACAAATCTCATCCTTGCTATCGTAGTCATAGTCGCTAATGAAATGGTGAATGCCTTTTACTTTTCCTTTCTCTGCCAGTATCTCTGCAGCAATTAAATGACTTGTAACAGCAAATCTAAGATGGGGTAAATATATCCCACCAAACACCCCATGCCAGTACGGGCAATTGCATTGCCCCATAAATAGTTCTTTCTGGGCTGCGACATAATCATCTTTCTTTTTATCCATTGAATCTACCATATTACTGACATGCATCATTTTGGCATAAAGAAGATTGGATTCAGGATATTTTATCTTGAAATTCCTCCAGAATCCGGCTTTCATAAAACGTTTTGCATTTGTCCCCCATGTAATCTGATTCAGCTTATTGAAAATATCCTCATATTTAAAATATACATCCACTGGCAAAGCCCATTCCAGCATTTCGCGATACGAGGCATCCGGCAAATATACCTTACCCTTGGATGAATAATTGTCGATTGCTTCACTAAATGTGACAAGATTAATCCAGTCTCTATTTTGTAACAATATACCGATAAATCTTTCCAGCCAACCGTTTTTGTATACGTGGTCGTATGTTTTGGGCCACACGCCGAACTTTTCTCCATCATCCGCATAAACAATCGTTGCGTCTCCGCCTTCAGTCGCACAAGATTTGAAATATTCAATACATTTTGACGGCTCCTCAAATGGAATATAATATCGTAACAACTCACTGGCAGGAAATATTTTCAAAGTCCTTCCTTGATCCTCTGTTACATAATAACCCGTCAATTGATGATCTTCTAGACCTGCATATTTAAAATGTGAATCGTCTAAGACAGTATATTCCATGCCGGCGTCTGCAAATGTCTTCGTTAAATTCTGCTCCCAAACACGCTCAGGTACCCACATTCCCCGTATTTTACGTTCAAAAATATTTTGTAAATACCCTGCATATCTTTTAATCTGCCCAATTCTATCCCTTTCAGGCAACATGGCCATAATGGGTTCGTAAAATCCTCCGCCCATTAATTCAATCTGATTCCTGGCAACAAGATGGTGGATTTGAGCGATCATATCTGGTTTGTTAATTTCTATCCATTCTAGTAAACAACCAGAAAAATGTATTGATACCTTCAAGGAAGGATATTTGTCCAGAATATCCAAAAAAGGTTTATAAGCCTTATCGCATGCCTCGGTTATTACATTATCAAAATTACCTATCGGTTGATGATTATGTATAGCAAGAATCAGATTTATCTTTTTCGTATTTGACATTAACTTACCTTCATTTTACGATATCAATCGCTTTTTTAATTGGGCAAAACCCTTCAAAATATTTATTTTCCTTTTACAAGCATTTTATAGAGTTCAATATATTCTCTAGCGCTTCTTTCCCATGACCAATCCTGTGTCATCCCATTCTTCATAAGATGAGTCCACTGAGTCTTGTTCTTAAAGAAATCAGTAGCCCTTAGTATAGTGGCAAATAATATATCTGAGTTGTACTCTTTAAACGAAAATCCATTGGCTTTCCCGTTTGAATCCGGACATGAACGGACATCAGTAATAGTATCTGCCAAACCACCGGTATTACGAACAATTGGAATGGTGCCGTATTTTAAGCTGTACAACTGATTTAACCCGCACGGTTCAAAACGCGACGGCATTAAGAACATATCCGATCCCGCTTCAATCTCATGAGCCGATGGCTCATCAAATGTTAATTTTACCGCCACTTTTTTGGGAAATGTATTTGCGTAAGCTTGAAATAATTCTTGGTATCGCTGTTCGCCGGTTCCCAACAAAACGAACTGGAAATCGGTCTTCATTAAATCCTGAAATTTATTCGTAATTAAATCCAGGCCCTTTTGGTCTGTCAATCTTGTTATCATTCCTATCAGGGGAACATCTCTTTCGGGAAGGTTATATTTTCGCTGCAAAGCCCTTTTACAAAGTTGTTTTCCCTTAAGATTTTTTATACCATAATTTGTAATAATATATTTGTCTGTTTCTGGATTCCATATGGAATAATCAATCCCATTGATAATTCCATAAAGATCATTCGCTCTTTCTTTAAGTATACCATCAAGACCTGCACCGTATTCGGGCGTTTGTATTTCTTCAGCGTACGTTTTACTAACCGTAGTGATAAGGTCACTAAAAACAATACCTGCTTTTAAGAAATTCAATTTTCCGTAGAATTCTAATTGTTTCCAGTTAAAAAGGCTCCAATCTAACCCCGTAAGGTTCATATCCCAGTGCCAGAAAACTCCTTGATATGCAATATTGTGGATCGTTATCACCGCTTTTGTATTCTTGAAACATTCTGTTTCTGCATATTTTGTTTTTAAATATACGGGGACAAGTCCTGTCTGCCAATCATTGCAGTGTACTATATCCGGATGCACTTTGAGCTTTTCAATGACTTCCAAGGCACCCTGGGCAAAAAAGATAAACCTTTCACTATTATCCTCAAAATCTTTTGTTGTCCCTGGATAATTATACAAGCCCTTTCGACCATAGTATTGTTCGTTGTCCAGGAAATAAATAGGTACCTGTGTATCAGGCAGAAATCCTTTATACACACATCCTGATTTAACTTTGTCGCCAATTTTCACATCAAACTGTATATTAGTTTTTGTTAAGGAATGTTGACTTTCTTTTATAATGCCATAAAGTGGCATAAGCACTACAATATCCGTGCCTAATATTTGTAAGCTTTTAGGTATTGCTCCGGCAATATCAGCCAAACCACCTGTTTTCGCAAATGGCACAACTTCGGATGACAGGTAGACAATTTTCATTACCGTATTACCTCAACCTTACTTTCTATGCTTGTATTTCTTAGGAATTCGGCGGCACTTTCCGGCGTTACCGTATTTATATAAAAACCACTGCCCCACTCAAATCCAGCAACTCTTGTTAGCCGAGGAATGATTTCTATATGCCAGTGATAATGTTCTATCTCTCCAAAAACAAATGGTGTTGTATGTATGATGTAATTGTATGGAGGAAACTCTAACGATGCCTCGAGCTTGAGAAGAACTATGCGTAATACCTGTGCTAACTCTTCAATCTCAAGCTTTTGCAAATTCTCAAAATGTGATGAATGAATTTTTGACAATATCCATATTTCGAAAGGAAATCGGGATGCATAGGGTGTAAAGGCAACAAAATTATCTTCTTCTAAGACGATTCGTGCCCCCGTGGATAATTCTTGCTGAACCATATCACAAAGGAGACAACGGCCTCTGTATTTATAAAATTCTTCGCATCCATTCATTTCGTGCATGACTGATATAGGAACAATAGGTGTGACAATTAATTGTGAATGAGAATGTTCTAATGTCGCCCCCGCTGCCGTACCAACATTTTTAAAAAGTAATCCATATATAAATCGTTTATCCTTTTTCAAATCTACTAACCTGTCCCTGTATGTCCATAAAACTTCTTCCACCTGTTTATTATCAAGCTCTGTCAATGAAATGATATGCTTTGGACTTTCAATAACCACCTCATGAGCGCCAATACCGTTCATGGAATCGTAGATTCCTTCGCCCCGCTTATTTAAATTACCCTCTATTCTTAATGCAGGGAATTTATTTGATACTACCCTGACCCGCCATCCTTTTGTATTGGGTTGTGTCCCTCTTTCTCTATATGCCATGATCTCCGGCGGGGTCTTATCCTCATTGCCTTCACAAAATGGGCAATATCCTCCTTTAATTGGCTGTGGTTCCGTTTTAAAATCGGTAGGCCTCATAGCCCTTTCAGTTGCAATGATAACCCACCGACCAGAAACAGGGTCTTTCCGAAGTTCTGGCATATTTTGTTATCCTCCTATGCGTTGTGCTAAAGTGATCTTATTTGTTATGATGTTACACCTGCCACATCATTCTTTCAAAATCTTTCGATGGTACAGAAAAACAAAATACAGTCCTAAGCGGCAGCCTTTGGATAGTCTCATTATCTTTCACTAACTCAATAAAAAACTCAACCTCAATTCCAGGAAATAAGTCCAAAACTGCAAAAGCACAGGACAATTCCATTATTTTACCGAAAGAGATACTATAAAAATCCTTTCCTTCATACTTAGAATTTTTATTTTTAATCGCAAATCTCAGTGGTTTATCCATAAAAGCAGAAGTATTAATTTGCAATTCCTGGGGTTGTATAAACGTAATTACAAGCTGGCCCTTTTCCATATATTGAGATAATAAATCTTTATCAAAATCTATTCTTATAAATAAATTATCTGTATCGAATCCAAAGAACACACTATGAATGGGCTGGCCGGAAGTCCTGTGCATTGTATCCATATCTTTACTTACATTATATTTGGCAGCATCCAGCCACTCAAAATAATTGCTCACAACACCGTCGAGTTTGATATCCAAAAACCTTTTTGGCTGTGAATAAGGTTTTCTGCGAGCCACCCTTGAAATAGGCGCATCCAATATCCTTGGTGTATCAACATTGAATAGTTTGTACACGTTTTTAAGGTGCAGCCTGAACAGACTGTCAAACTCATCTTTATGAGGTGTAAAATGATCGTCACCTAACCACCAAAACCAATCACTACCCTCTGCTATAAAAACTTCTTCCCACACCTTTCCGGTAACATTATTATTTAAATGGTTTGTCTTTAGTGCTTGATCCATAACGAAAGAGCGTGTATCTTCCAGTAAATCCCATGCACTATTTTTTTCTTCATGCCCAATCCAGGTAGCCAGGTTGTGCCCAATCCAGGATCCGGGGCTAATATGTAGTAATGTTTGTTCCGGGGGACACTCTTCTAAATAGTCGCGAATACGAACACATTCCAAATCACCATCATTGCTAATTACATCGTAAAGCTTTCTTAAGAAATCTAAACCACTATTAGGATAATATTCCCAGGCGTTTTCTCCGTCTAATATAATAGTTACCAGGAGTGACCTTCCATTG
Source organism: Planctomycetota bacterium (assembly GCA_016188675.1). Classification (GTDB taxonomy): domain Bacteria; phylum Planctomycetota; class Brocadiia; order Brocadiales; family Brocadiaceae; genus Wunengus. The sequence goes on along the minus strand of JACPHJ010000026.1, from coordinate 6,486 downwards.
ACATTGTGTTTCTTCAAACTATTTATCCTGTTCATAAAATCATACACTGCATTATCAACAAGATATTGTGAATACTGAAAACCAATTAAGTCAGAAAGATTGTGATCTCGAAATACGATATTAATATCATTATCTTTTACATGAACTCGGTATGGTTTGTACAAAATATCAGGAGTGACTACCTCCCCATATTCATCTCTTAAAATTTGATTACCCAGTGAACTGGCCAGTATCTCTTCATCTGATGCTATCCATCTAAACCCGGCTTGTGATAATATAGGTACAATTTCATCACTCACAGCGCCTTCCGAAGGCCACATGCCACATGGTTTTTGACCAAAGAATCTTTCATACGTTGACACCGCTTTTTCTACTTGTATTTTTGCGTCTTCAATTGCCAGCAACCTCTTTTTGGGTAAAGATATTTTTGGTAAAACAACTCTCGCAGATTCCTGATTACATAACAAAGGCAAAATTGGATGATAATAGGGAGAGGTTGTAATTTCAATTTGTTTTGAATCTTGCAAACGTTTATGAAGCGGAATAATTTGTTTAATTACTTCAATTTGTTTCGACAACACAAATTCTTTATCTTCCTTCGTAAATCCCTCACCCTTCTTTAATAGTTCAGTTAATGAAGTATCTCTATGAATAATTAGTGGATGATACCATGTAAGGTTAGCCCATACCTGTAAATCTTGAAAATCCTTATTAGAAAAATTCTTAAGTACATCCAGAGCCCTTTTCCTTCTGAAATTCCGCTTCTTCAATAGTTCTTTGTATCTTGGATAAATATCAATCATTGTTTGATGATTCGCTGAGAAAAAATTATCCAATATGTAAAGTTTATCTTCTTCTGTTAAATCCTCTACAGATATTTTTGTCAATTTCCAAAACCGATCAATGGCACAATTCTCTTCGTAATCTTTAAGTTGATCTAAGAGACACGGTACATAATTAAACGTTTGATGTATTTTGGGAAATTCTTCCAATAACAATGCCATGCCAATATAATCCTTTATTCCATGCAGTCTCACCCAAGGCATAGAGTATTCACCTGACAGGTTGTTTTTATAATATGGTTGATGTTGGTGCCAATAAAATGCAATCTTAATCATTTTCGAATATATTATTCTATAGTTTTAGGCATCTTCTTTAATATCTCTTCCGGATGTTCAATCTTCTTCCAATATTCGCTATATTGAAATTTTGGACTGTGCTCACTCTCGTGGCATACCGCACAATTACCCTCATCTGTTACATCGTAAGACTCGGTCACATCCTTTATATGCCTACTTCCGGCGCCGTGGCAACTTTCACAACCAACATTAATTAAACTACTGTTATTTTCATAATTTAAAAACCCGGAAACATATCCGTAACCAGTGGTGTGACATTTGATACATTCCGGATCATATTGGTATCCTTTATTGACTAAAGTACTATACGAAGTACCATGTGTCGTTTTTCTCCAATGTTCATATACTATCTTATGACACATTCCGCATGTTGTACTACCCACGTACGACAAATCATTTGAAAGGGGTACCTGTGGGATTTTGCTTAATAAATCTTCATCTGCCAACATTTGTTGGTATTCTTTCAATAAGGAAATCATTTCCAGTGAATCTTTGTATTTACTGTCAAGTGGAATAACTTCAACAGACTTTCTTTCCACCACCGCATTATTTATCGAATATTTCGCAATTCCTATATACTTACCTTTTATCCCTGGAGAAACAATTGGAGTATTATTGACGTATGTTATAGAATCACCCGGATCTTCTATATTATGCCCGGTAATAATTAATCCTATTTCCGGAAATAATTTTGCTACCTTAATAGACTCTTCAAGCGGTGCATGTGAAAGTAATACGATAAGGTTTGCCTTTTCCTGTAACTGTTTAACTAAGGGTTTAAGAGCCAGTGCAGGATCATTTACATTTACATAATCTGATGCAGAATTATTGAGAAGGGATTTAGAAAGTATACCTAAAAAAGCAATCTTAAGTGAATGTCCTGAAACAGGACATTCCTTCAAGACATATTGATTAATTTTCACTGGAAATGAATCATCTATTTGTACATTACTGGAAAGAAATATAGTTTTATTTGTATGTGACAAATAATTTATTAATTGCGGACCAATTTCAATGTCCTTTTCACCAAGATTATGTAAGACGTAATCCATTTCTCCTAAGGCACGGCAAAAAACCTCCATTTTAATTTCTTCCTGACGTCCGCTACTTTTAGGAAGGTCACCCAGACTTACAGGTAAAATTACATTCTTTTTTTTCCTAAGTAAATCTATAAGTGTATATCTTCTTGAAATACCTCCAATTTGTCCTTCATAACATCCACAGGGTTCGAGATTTCCTGTCTCCTCACCAGAAAAGATTATTGATAGACTCTCTGAATAACCGTAAACCTTAATAGGTAAAAAAATAATTAAAAGAATAATCAAAAATCCAAAATGCATCTTCATAAATAATATTCATTTAGCCCTTTATTTCTCCATTAATCGGAATATTAATAACAGGTTGTATAGTACTATTAGTGTATATCTTTAAACTTCCTGTAATCTTCCCGATTGTGATATCTCTGCCTATTTTCACGTCTATTTTCTTTGTGCTAATGTTATTTAATTCAGATATTATATAACTAATGTTATTTGGTTCAGCCTCAATCTTTTCTATTTTCACGTCTTTGTTTATGAAATTAACTATTACCGTCTTTTTTACGTCTTGTCCAAATTTAACACTACCGAAAGACAAAATTTCTGGATAAAACGTCATATCTCCAACTATTTCTCCAGAAAACGGCACATCAATTCTTTCCTGTTTACTACTGCTTGTATAAATAAATACTATCCCATTAAATTTTCCTATATAATCATATTTACTAATTGTTACCTCATAAGTGCTGTTATTCTCAATTGTTTTATTTTTGGTAATAGTAATATAAGGATTTGGTGATTCTACCTTCTTTATATCAATTTTCAATTCCGGTACTGTTTCTATCTCTATATTTTTAGTGCAAAAATCCCCTCTCCTGATAATACCAAAATTTATTCGCTTGGGGTTTACACTAACTTCTTCAATTACTTCACCTGTAATGGTTAACTTATATTTTGAATTCTCTGGGTCATTTGAGTTTACAACAACAGATTTTGTTATCTTCCCGACATAATGACCGGAATTAAACTTTACCGCGACTTCACCTTCTTCCTCTTTGCACAAAATATTTTTTGATACTAATGCGGCAGTGCATCCGCACGATGATTTAACATTATTTATAACCAGTTCCCCTTTGCCAAGATTTTTAAATTTAAATTCGTGTTTAACGCTTTCACCTATATAAATTTTACCAAAATCATATACTTGTTCCTCGAAAGAAATCTTTGGTGTTTCTATAGTTTTTCCACTGTTGATATTTTTATCGGTTATGTCACTGGCAGTAATAATATTTGTACTTACAATGGAAGCAAAGAATATAAATAATATTTTCATATAAATTTTCATATCATTCATAGTAATTAAAGATTTCTAATGTCATAATTTTATAACAGGTAATTCCATAAACACGAAGAGCCGGGTAGTGAGTAAGTAACCCACATAACCCAGCTCTTCGGTTGTTTTCTTCCAGTCCTCCGTTTTGCAAGGACCTGTTTAAGGTATTTCCTTAAACACTATTTTGCATGATAGCCTGGGTAGAAATCGGGACCCTGGATGTTATCCCATTGTGCGCCAATATCTATCCACTCTACAATCGAATACCTCTCGTCCTGCGTGAGGAATTTGTCATGCATTACCCTGCCCTCTACCGGGAATACGTTCTCCCTCGGAGCAAACTGGCTTAACTTCTCCTCGTACAACCTCCAAACCAACAAGCTGTTGATGGCCGATGACGGATTGACATACTTGCCGCCGAGGTTTGTATCCTTGCCTCTCTGCACCTCCAGCAAGCTGTTGTATGAACGGCTGAATGCCGCTACCCCGTCAACACTCACAAGCTCCGTACCACCACTTAAGTCCGGAGGATTGCTTGCATTGTGGCAATTCGCGCACTTTGCATCGATGATCGGCTGAATGTCCCTGCGGAAATCCACCGTCCTCCTCTTCTCATCCGTTAAACCTTCCACCGGCTGAGATGTCGTACCTGACGGACCTCCATAGTATACGTCCGACGGCACCACCACGTCATCACCATGCTTTACACCCGCATAGATACCATTCTTGTCAAACTTCAGGTATCCAAATGCAAATGGTGAATCATAGTGGCTCCTGTCATCATACCACCAGTTGTACAATGCCTTTGCATGCTGGTTCTGGAACGCCCTGCCCCTGTATGAACCATCATGACATCCACTGCAAATCCTGCCATGATATGGCCTCAAATAAGCCCATGCCAATCCACTCTGAACCGCCATCCCCCTCTCATCCAGATTCTGGATGTAGTATGGGGTGTCAGCCGTCTGAGAAGTTACCACTGAACCATCATCCTCTACATACTGATATCCAATGATCCTCCTCTGCTGGAATGCCGTACCTGAGTTCGAGCTTGACCTGGCGCCACCTACCAGATGACTTCCTGCGCCTGCCCTGAACCTGCTGCTGTCTGGCTCAACACATTGTGTACCCTCAACAATCCTCACTGCCTTTACATCGCCCTGCTTCGTTGCCTTTGTCCTCTGATGAGGATATGGGCCTACCGGCAGATCGGTTAACGTCGTATCGAAACAAATCCATGTGCCCCATGAATGCGGATACCCTTCCACCTTCACCTGGTCAAATGGCTGATACGTCACGGTCGTTACACCAAAGTTCTTACCAGCCGTAAAGGTGTTAATCCACCTCGGCTTGTACTTGATATACACAGGGGCTGGCTGGTGATCGTTCCACTCTGGGTCGTTGTGCACCAACTCCCCGGCGCGGCCATTCTTGAAATCAAACCAGTAAATACCAAAATCGCCCCTCTCCGCATACGATACCAACATCCTGTCGTCTGGAAGCGGATATGGACTCCTGTATAAACCACCCTCGTCCTTGCTCAACTTCTCATAGGTCTTGTTGTATGGTGCATCCCAGCTTACCGCTGCCAACTGACCTACTCCCCAGTTCATATATGGGGATTCTACGTATACTAACTTCCTGTCTCCAAAGGTAATCTTTGCCTGTGACTTGCAGCTTGCGCCGCCAATTTCATCATCACAGTTTCCATAGATCGGCCTAGGATAAGCGCCGTCCCAGTTATCCACACACAACATTACACGACCCTTGCCTCCCGCCCTGCTTCCGTTGGCCTGCACACTGGAAAACAGGATGTTTCCATCCGGAGTCAGCGCTGGGTCAAAGTTCGAACTCACATTGTATGTGATCTGATCGATCGTTGTGTTTATGTTTGGAAACTCAATACCTGACAACACGTGACCGGTGATTCTTTCCGTCACATGGCCGCCCTGCGTATCCAACCTGAACAAATTATACGCATATGGATTGTGATACTCATCCATCACGCCATCCGGAGAACCTGCAAAGATGATGAAACCGGTCTTCTCTACCGTGCCGTGTTCCGCCCAGTCTCCTTCAAAATACCTGGCTCTCCATATGATACGGCCGCTTCCTTCCTCAACACTGCCAGCCGCATAATAGATAGGCGCCCTGCACGTGCCTTTGTAATCGGTCATCTGCCTTACGCCGCTGCCATCTAAGTTCATCTCCCATATCTGGCATCCGCCGCCCTTCTTATGCACACCGGCAAACGCAAACTTCTTGCCATCCCAGTATGTACATGGATCAAAGGCCGACGCAAAATCATTCGTCAATACCTTTAATTCCTTCGTCTTTAAATTATACGATACAACACGGCTGCCTTCTGATACATAGTTGGGATAGTTCTGATAAGGATCACCCTTCGCCGTCCTCGGTGACTGGGTAAACAATATCACATCCACAGAACCCTGCACCTCTTTTGACATACCGCAATAATCAGTCCATAAGGCCTTTCCCTGCTTCGAACCACCTACCATTACCTGGTTTCCCGACGCAAAGACGCTCCCACAGACCAACGCACCAGCTATAAACGCCGATGCCATTACTCCTCCTATTTTCCTCTTACTCATCTGTTGGCCTTCTCCTTTCACTTTCCTAAAATATTCAACTTAAACCGATTCTTTTATATCCGTCTTGCTTTAAAAATTATAACGCCTTCATGAACTCAACCAGATCATCCATCTCAGCAGGGGTCAGATGTGACGTCCTGCCATGCATGTCCTTCTCCGTCACTGTGTTGTTGATCGTGTCTATCAATAGCCTGGCGCTGCCATCATGGAAATACGTCCCTGACGCATAAATATCCCTTAATGTAGGCGTATCAAATTCCTTCACAAGGTCTAATCCAATAATCGGCGTGTCGCTCTCCTCACCATATGGATCCTCACCTGCCTCCAATGCCTTCAGGTTATATACCTTACCAGGCGTTGACCTG
>JACPHJ010000185.1 GCA_016188675.1 Planctomycetota bacterium | reverse complement strand
TGCACCTGGCCCACCTCCACCGTGAGGGGTGGAAAAGGTTTTATGGAGGTTCAGGTGTAAGATGTCGACACCCATATCTCCCGGTCGGGCTATGCCCATGAGGGCATTCATATTTGCCCCGTCACAGTAAACGAGTCCGCCTGCATCGTGGGCAATCTTACATATTTCCAAAATATCCTTCTCGAATAATCCCAGGGTATTGGGGTTGGTAATCATGAGGGCGGCTGTATCACGGGTGAATGACTCTTTGAGCTTCTTTATATCTACAAGCCCTTCGGCATTTGTTTTAATCGATTCGACTTCATAGCCGCAAAGTGCAGCAGATGCGGGGTTGGTGCCATGTGCAGAATCAGGGACGATAATCTTATGCCGTGTTTCACCCTTTTTCTCCATATAAGCACGGATTATCAGCATGCCCGTTAATTCGCCATGGGCGCCTGCCGCAGGTTGTAACGTGAAGGCAGACATCCCAGAAATAGATTTGAGCATTTGCTCAAAGTTATACAACAGTTTCAGAATACCCTGGCATTGTTCGACGGGCTGATAAGGGTGTAATTTCGTGAAACCCTCCATGCGTGCAGCATCTTCATTTATCTTAGGATTGTATTTCATGGTGCACGATCCTAAAGGATAAAAATTCGTATCCACGCAGAAGTTCAATTGAGATATTCGTGTGAAATGCCGCACGACGTCAATTTCAGAAACCTCCGGTAATTTTGCCTCTTGCTTCCTCAGCATTTTTGGTGAGAGCAACTCTGCTATGGGTTTTTCCGGCACATCGCAGGCAGGCAGATTAAAACACCGCCTGCCGGGAGATGATTTTTCAAATATAAGTGGTTCTGTCGGGTTCATGATTTTTATTGAAACTATTTTGCCACAAAGGCACAAAGCATGTAGGGGCAGGTTTTAAACCTGCCCCTACTTTGGATATTCTAAACATTTATCTCATTTTATCCAGTTCTGCAACCAGGCGGTCAATAGATTCCCTGGTCTTCGTCTCGGTTACGCACAGGAGCATACTGTTACTCAATTCGGGATAAAATACGGAGATGTCCAATCCACCTATAATCCCTTTTGTCAGAAGATATTCATTAATTTTGTTTATGCGTTGATTGCCCCGGGCTTTTAATACAAATTCATTGAAAAAGGGTTTTTGAAACGACGGCTCAAAAATGTTTAAGGCAGAAAGTTTTTCGCAGGCATAATGGCTCTTTTGCAAGTTAAGATTACCCAGTTCCGCTATACCTTTTTTCCCCAATGCGCATAAATAAATACACGCCCTGAGCGCAAGGAGCGCCTGATTGGTACAGATGTTTGAAGTTGCTTTCTGCCTTCGAATGTGTTGTTCCCTGGCCTGCAGGGTGAGGACAAAACACCGCTTCCCAGTACTATCCACTGTTTCGCCTGCGATCCTGCCCGGCATTTTTCGGAGCAGTTCCTTTTTAACGGTAAAAAAGCCAAGATACGGGCCGCCGTAATTCAAATAATTCCCTAAAACCTGTCCTTCGCCAACTGCAATATCGGCGTTGTATTCCCCCGGCGGTTTCAGTATGCCCAGCGAAATGGGGTTTACACAGGCTATAAAAAGCGCATCGTACTTATGAGTAATATTTGAGATGGCTTCCATGTCTTCGATACAGCCGAAGAAGTTTGGATTTTGTACAAGTACGGCAGCCGTTTTGTCGCCTAAAACCTTTTCTAATTGATTGACGTCCGTTATTCCTTCAGGTGCGTCAATTTCTACAATTTCCGTCCCAAAACCTTTTAAGTAAGTCTTGAGCACCTGCCGGTATTCGGGATGGATTGCCCGTGAGCAAACGACCTTGTTCCTTTCCTTCAAACGTATGGCCAAGAGCGCTGCTTCGGTCAGGGCGGTAGAACCGTCGTACATGGATGCATTGGCTACGTCCATACCGGTGAGTTCGCACATGAGCGTTTGGAATTCGTAAATTACCTGAAGTGTGCCCTGGCTTACTTCGGGCTGGTAGGGGGTGTAGCAGGTATAAAATTCGCTCCTCGATGCCAGATGGTCTACAATCGTCGGGATATAATGTTCATAAGCGCCCGCGCCCAGAAATGAAATATATTTATCCGTATGGGTGTTTTTCTCACTGAGTTCCCTTAAAACTTTTGATACTTCCGGTTCGGAAAGCCCTTCTGGCAATGAGAGGGAGAATTTTCGCAATGATTTCGGGATATCCTCTAAGAGCGATTCAAAAGAGGGTATGCCCATCTCCTTGAGCATTATTTCCTTGTCACGGTCTGTGTTTGGTATGTAATCCATACTATTTTTAGTTAGCAACTCTAATTAGGCCTTCGGCGACTATTTTCTGGACAAAACGTTTCATCGTAGGGGCTGAAAATCTTCAGCCCCTACCACATTGAAATTCCTGTACGTTAAATTAGGTTGCCAGAAGCAGCGACTTTTAAGCTCCCCTCTAAAAAGAGGGGCTGGGTGTGTGTTGCGGAAAATTTACACACCCCTTTATCCCCTCTTTTTATAGGGGAATCCAAAAGATTGAAATTCCTCATCGTTAAAGAACCAATTACCGATGTGATAGAAATTGAAGCAAAAAAGGCGGGGACAATCAATGAAAAAACATTTGGAACAGGGAGTGAAGGGGGGCACAAGCGACAAGTGGCGAGTGACAGGTGACGCGAAACAACACCTGTCAATTGTCTTATCTTCGTTATTTGGGTTGTGTTTTTGCCGGGTTAAGATGTTTTCTGTATCTCGGATATTGCGGTGGGCAGTCCAATGTGGTAACCCTGTGCGTAATCTATACCATATTCCTGTAAAAGTTGTAGTGTTTCATTACTGCTTACATGGCTGGCAATGGTTTGTTTTCCCAGTCCGCGCGCCACTTCTACCATTCCCCTGACTAAATGTTGATGCACCCTGTTGT
>JACPHJ010000193.1 GCA_016188675.1 Planctomycetota bacterium | reverse complement strand
TAAACGATGAGTTCGTCAGGCTGGATTGCCACGTCGGGATCAAGGTTGTTCATCAACATCCGCAAGGCCGCTTCACTGTCCCAGTTTTTGCATGTAAGGGTTGCGCCCCTTGGCGCTTTAATGGGTGTCTGCGGTCTAAGTTCATAATACATCGGTCGCGTCATAGATATGTATTCCTTATGAAATCAGGACACAGATTTTCGCAGATACATGACGTAGGGGTTTAAAATCTTAAACCCCTACATTTAAAAAATCCGCGTTCATCCGTGTCCGAATAATTTTTTTTCAGAATTAAACTTCAGGTAAAAATTTAGCCAATTCCTGCATCCATTTCCACGTTTCGTTCTTCATCCCTTCAGCCTCAACGCCGTCCTTGAATGCATCCTCGTTGTCCTCGATAAAGCAATACACCTTTCCTAAAAATTCTTTCAGTTCCGCTACCTGCTTTAAGATATCCATTATATTTTCCCTCCGGAAATGACAGACGTAGATGGATCACGTTGTTTTCACTAAACCAAAGTGTTACCTTTGCCTTTTCAATTTAATCTGAACTTCTTTCTCGTCTCCCTCTTTAAGTATGACCGTTTTACTCGACCTCTTATAACCATTTTTCTTTGCAATAATCACATAGGTCTCCGCATCTAAATCTGCGAATTCAAAGTAACCATCCGCATCTGAAAATGTAGTCGTAGAAATCTTAGTTTTTATACCTCTGAGTTTTATCTTTGCTAAATCAATGGGATTACCCTTTGTGTTTACAACATAGCCGGAGATACTGCCCTTTTCAATTACTTCTAAAGTAATCGTTTCGATGCCTAGTGTTTCTCCTGCATCAAGGCTTATATTCCTGGTCTGGCTCTGGTATCCATCTTTCTCGTATATGAGTGTGTAATCACCGGCAGCAAGACCATAGAATTCATAATAACCGTCTTCGTTGGTGTCGATACTATCTGAAAAACTATTGCCGGTAATGGTTACCGTAACCCCTTCCAATGGAAAATTATCTTGATCATATACAGTCCCGGAAAGGAAGCCACTGCCTCCCGGAGTAGGGGATGATACAGGCGTCGGCGATGTTAAAGGTGATGGGGTTGTGCCTGCTATGTAGTTTAGCGCATTGAGCACATTCAGGTGACCATACCCATCGGTATTATTCTGTTCTCCATTATTACTCGCAGTTTGAAACAGGGCATTTCTGACACTTTCCGGATTTCCCTTTAATGAAGAGTTGGACTCCATCAACAATGCCCCCGCCCCTGCCGCAATGGGACATGCCATGCTCGTTCCCTGACTCAGCACATAATCAGCCGGTCCGTTGCCGTCATTACTACCATCGTTATCAATCACATAATAATCTTCACTGCTGGGCCAGGTAACAATCTTATCTCTTGCAGAAATAATCCCCTGACCGGGAGCGGCGATATCGGGTTTCTTTATACCATCGACCCTGGGGCCGCGACTGCTAAATGAGGAAATATTACCGATTGTCTGATCATCTGGATAATACCAGCTTTCCCCTTTATAATCAGTCCATGACGGCCGGGTCACATACGACGCCACTGCTATCGCATTGTCAGCCGTCGCCGGTGACCCAACAGTATAACCAGGGTCTGCATTCTCAAAGGTAGCGTTATCGTCGTAAGAATAGATGTGGTAAAACTGTTCACTATTTGAGTTATTCTTTACTTTCAGGAAAAATGTGGCTGGCGCTGAGACATAAAGATTAAAGTAAACCAACTCAGCCTCGGTGCCTCTTGAACTTTCTATTTGAGGGGATTGAGAAACATTCGACGCCAGATCTATTTTGTCAGCATCATAAATGCTTAAATCAAGATTATTGGTTGTTCCCTTGCCGTCGAACCAATTCAGATAAAAATATAAGGCCGCCTGGCTCGTGTTTTCCACGGTGACTTTAATAAAATCAGTTGTGCTATTAGCAGTGACCGTACCTGAATAATGCAAACCACTGTCGGCCTCGTTTCCTGCCGAAATAAACACCAATGCTCCTTTGCTGAAGGCGTAATCAGCAGCCTGACATTCTTCTTCACTACCGTCATTATACGTATTAAAGCCGCCGTAACTCATTGTTACGATATCGGCTTCATAAACATCTACCGCATCCCTAATGGCCGCTGAGATAGCAGCTGTTGAAGCCCCACCGCTTGAATCATTTCCAATCTTGAGAAAAATCAGGTCTGCGCCGTAGGCCATGCCTTTGTATTTCCCGTTTGACTGCGTACCACGCCCCAGGGCGCTGCCCACCACATGGGTGCCGTGTTCTGTGATTTGATTTTCAATGGTATCATCAAGGGATGGATAATTTGAGTAATCCTTGCTGGCTACCGGTGTAGGAATATCCTTATGGGTTGTATCTAAACCAGAATCCAGCACGGCTATCCTGAGACCAGCGCCATCATACCCATAGTTCTCCCAGACGTTATCTGCATAAATACTCTTTGCCGCCTCATCGTTTTTGGGCAGCAACACCTTTTCGGCAGTTTCAAGTCTGATAATAAAGGGTTTCCTGGCTACATCATGTAATCGGTCGATAGGCATGCTTGCTGTGACATAGCCGGTAGGATGGTTTTCTAAGGGAGGTATCCAGGAGTCCTCATATACAGTTACCCCGATTTTATTTAAAGAGGCGATGTTCGTTGAATTTAATTTTCTTTTTACATGAATGTAAACCAGTTGCTTGTCTATTTCCGCCGTCTTTATGCCCATCCTTTGCATGGCCTTTATTCTCTCGGACGTCGGCTGCTCCCGATAACTTTTTCTTAATTGAATTTGCAGTTGTAACAGACCGCCAATTTTCTTTTCTACCCTGCCGCCTTTCTTCACTTCCTTTTCTGATTCTGTAAAATATTTTGGCAAGATTAAAGAATCATTCTCTTTTGAGAGAGCTATGCTGGAGAATACAATCATTATGCATAGAAAAAACCCGCATTTTTGTGCCATATACTGTTTTCTCATCTCGCAACCTTCCTTCCGTTAGAAAAGGAGATAAATAAAGTGGTTTTTTCTTACGTCAAACAAACAACAATTACAGTAAAGTGTTTTTCTTC
>JACPHJ010000192.1 GCA_016188675.1 Planctomycetota bacterium | reverse complement strand
ACGTGCCTCGGCAACGTCAAGTTCAGACTGCGGCACGACTCCTTGCGATAGAAGTTCTTTTTGACGGTCGTAATGCAAGGTGGCGTCATTCATTTCTGCCTTTGCCATATCCAGATTGAACATAGCATTGTCCAGATTTGCTATTGCCTGATCACGGGCTGCTGCCGCATCTTCGCCTTCGAGCTTGGCAATTACCTGTCCCTTCTTCACCTTGCTTCCTTCTTCTACCCCTAGCCATTCAAGTCGTCCGGTTATCTTAGATGCTACTGCTGCCTTACGCTGGGCTACGACATAACCGCTGGCATTTAATAAAGTAAATGTCTGTGATGGATAAACCTGTGAAACAGTTGCGACCTTTACTTCAACGACGGGATTAAAAACTATTCGATAAAGAATGAAACCAATTATGAGGGCAGACACAAGCATGGTTATTTTCAAAAGCAACTTCCTGCGTCCGCGGCGATACTGCATTGCATCAGACTTGTCTATTTTTAATTTTGATATATCCTTATTTACCACGATTCGTTCCTTTGCCGTTCTATTCTCTTTTAAGGTACAATGTTTAGGGATTCTCAATATACTTGATACTTAATATTTTTGCTATAAATTATTTCGACCACACTAATACGATTTGCGATTCATTGATTTACTGGGAATAGAGAGGTTTATTCTTGCTTAGGAGAACATTTGACAGTGAATTGGAATGGGGAGTAATTGATGTTTTTTGTATCTGAATCTCACTCTTTTTCATTAAGGAAGAGAGAAAAATGAACCTCTATTTTTCAGCGTTGGTTCACCTTCTCAAAGGCATCCCTCGCCTTTGCAACGAACTTACGCACGATATGAGGTCTTTTCTGCCATTGGAAGATTTCACTGACAGGAGTTTAAAATATCTTCGGTTATTTGTGTTAATCCTCCCATTTTACCTCTTTCATTACACATTCTCTGCATGTCAATATGAGTAAACACCGGGAAAGTCACGTCATTTTAGGATCCTGCTCATACAAACCATGTCCGGCCGTCGGCCTGAATAAATTCATCTGCCTTACTGGGTCCCCGGGTTCCAGACTCGTAGAAAGTAAGAAAAGGAGCATGTTTGCTTTGCCATCCCAGCAAAATAGGATCGATTAACCTCCAGGCCAATTCAATTTCGTCACTGCGAGTAAAGAGAGAGGCATCCCCTTGCAATGCATCCAAAATAAGCCGCTCGTAAGCGTCTGGCAAGGTATTTTTACCGAAGTCTTGCTCATAAAGGTAGGTCATACCTACGGAGCGGGTTCGCATGCCAGCGCCTGGCAACTTAGTTTCAAAACTCAGACGCATTCCTTCTTTGGGCTGGAGGCAAAGGCCCAGTACGTTTGGGGGCAATTGTTCTCCGGCTGGTAGTGGAAACATCAGGTGTGGCACGTAGCGGAAATGAATAGATATCTCTGTTACTTTATTAGCCAGAGCTTTGCCAGAGCGGAGATAAAAAGGTACATCTCGCCATCGCCAGTTATCAATAAATAATTTGAGAACGGCAAAGGTCGCTGTCTCTGTACCTGGAGCGACTCCTTTTTCGTCCCGATAGGTGCGATACTGGGCACGAACGGTATATTGAGTAACTTCCTCTGGCCTAATGGGACGGATGGATTTAAGGACTTTTACTTTTTCATCGCGCAAAGCGTTGTCGTTAAATTCAGCGGGTGGTTCCATTGTAGTGAGAGTAAACAATTGCAGTAAATGATTCTGGAATACATCACGCATAATGCCGGCAGTGTCATAATAGCCAGCCCGACTACCCAGCCCTACCTCTTCCGATACTGTAATCTGAACATGATCAATGTAATTACGATTCCAGAGTGGTTCAAAAATAGCATTGGCAAAGCGAAAAACTAACAAATTTTGAACTGTTTCTTTACCCAGATAATGATCAATGCGGTAAACTTGACTTTCTTCAAAAACCTTGTGTACCTGATTATTTAGGTCGGTGGCGGAAGCCAAATCATGCCCAAAGGGCTTTTCAATAATGATGCGCCGCCAACTGCCCCCTGACTGTTGAGATAGCCCGGCTTTTCCTAACTGATCGACAATGATCGGGTAAAGAATAGGCGGTGTGGAAAGATAAAAAAGACAGTTGTAAGCTGCATCCTTCTTCTTATCTATTTTAGCCAGTAGTTTGCCCAGGGCTTTATAATCCTCGGCGTTGTCATAATTAACTCGATGGTAAACCAGTCCTTCAGCAAAAGCAGACCATTTATTAACTTGATCCGGACTAATACGCGAGTATGTCTCAATACCCGCTCTAACTTTTTGGCGAAAACTTTCACTATCCATCTCGCTTCGGGCTACAGCTACCACAGCAAAAGACTCTGGCAATAGCCCTTCGCAAAACAATCTAAAAAGGGCTGGCATCAATTTGCGTTCCGTCAAATCACCCGAAGCGCCAAAGATGACCACCGCACAAGGATCTGGAATTTTACGCAAGGTATCTTTGGTTGTGTCAGAATCAGCAGACGATATAACTACTTTATCACTCATGGTTTATTCCCCTTCCAATTTACATGGAACACGCCAGGCTGGTCAATTCGCTCAAAAGTGTGTGCCCCAAAATAATCGCGTTGAGCCTGGATAAGATTAGCCGGAAGTCGCTCGGAGCAATATGCATCAAAGTAAGCTAGTGAGGCGCTCATGGCAGGTACCGGAATTCCTAAATCAATAGCAGTCTTAATAGCGAAACGCCAATCGTCTTGCCGACTCTGGATAGATTGTCTGAACTCATTATCCATCAGCAAATTGGGCAGAACCGGGTTGTGACGATAAGCAGTGGTAATATCATTTAGCAAATTGGCCTGAATAATACAACCAGCACGCCAAATACGGGCAATCTCACTTAAATTCAGGTCGTAGCCATACTCGACTGAAGCTTTTTTAAGTAAGGCCATGCCTTGCGCATAGGAGCAAATCTTTGATGAATAAAGTGCTGCACGCACTGCATTGATGATCTTTTGCCGATCGCCACCATAGGCAGTAGCCGGTCTGGAGATGAGTCTAGAAGCGGTCAGCCGCTCTTCTTTCATTGAAGAAATAATGCGCCCATCTACCGCCGCTGTGATGGTAGGAATAGCAACACCGATATCAAGTGCGTTTTGACTGGTCCACTTACCGGTACCCTTTTGTACGGCTTTATCCATAATCAAATCGACTAACGGCCGGCCGGTTTTCTCATCCATCTTGATAAAGATGTCGGCAGTAATTTCGATAAGAAAAGAGGAAAGCTCACCAGTATTCCAATCACTAAAAATTTGATGAAACTCACGAGAAGTGGGATTGACAGCGGCTTTGAGCAAGGCATAACTTTCAGCAATAAGTTGCATATCACCGTACTCAATGCCGTTGTGCACCATTTTGACGTAATGACCCGCACCACCAGAACCAATATAAGTTACACATGGCGCACCGTCAGTTGGCGCTTTGGCAGCGATAACCCTTAACAGTGGTTCAATAAAGGCATAGGCCTCCTTGGTGCCACCCGGCATTAAACTAGGGCCATGGCGAGCGCCTACTTCTCCCCCGGAAATACCCATGCCGATGAAACGCAAATTGATTAACTCTAACTCTTTGGCTCGCCGCTCAGTATCTTGAAAAAATGAATTGCCACCATCAACAATGATGTCACCTTCATTCAATAATGGTTTTAGCTGATTGATGACGGCATCAACAGGGTCTCCGGCTTGTACCATAATTTGAATGATACGGGGATGCTCTAAACTTGCGACAAACTCCTCTAGCGTATAGGTAGCAGTGATATTTTTGCCCCCGGCATCACTTACCAGAAACTCGTCAGTTTTAGCCGGGGTGCGATTGAAAACCGAAATACGAAAACCATGATCAGCGGCATTCAAGACCAGATTTCTACCCATAACGGCTAACCCAATAAGTCCAAATTGATTTTTTGGCATGGTATATCGTTTCCTCTTATGTTTATATACTAAAACGTTAACGAGGCACAGGCACAGCCTCAGACCAATAAAAAAACTATCGGAACCACAGATTTCGCAGATTACACAGATTTTGGATTTAGGATACTTTAAACCCATATCCCCGGTATGGGTTGATCACAATCTGTGCACTTACCATCTTTAAGATGATTTTCTAAAATTGAGAAACCTGCCCGCCTGATTACGATGTTCTTGCAGTGCGGACAGTAAGTATTTTCACCTTCGTGTCCCGGTACGTTGCCCACATAGGGGAAATGAAGCCCTGTATCAAGGGCAACCTTTCTGGCCATTTCCAGGGTTTTTACCGGTTCTTTATCTTGTAGGTTGGATGAAAACGGGTGAAATGGATGGGGACATCCGGCCCTAGATTTTCCTTAATCCATCCACACATCTCCCGAAATTCCTTTTCGCTGTCGTTGAGTGTGGGTATCACGAGCATAACAATTTCAAACCACATTCCCATTTTCTTTAAGGTCTGCAAGGTATTTAACACGGGTTTCAATTCGCCTGTGCAGGTTTCCTGATAAAACTTTTCCGTAAAACCTTTCAAGTCAATCTTCACTGCGCTCAGGTGTTGACAGAGTTCCCTTAAAGGTTTTTCTTGAATATAACCGTTCGATATCATAACACTCTTTAAGCCATGCTTATTGCCCAGTTGCGCCGTATCGAACATATATTCATAAAACACCACGGGTTCTGAATACGTATAGGCTATCGTTTTACTACCGCTCGTTCTGGCGTCTTTTACCACATCCTCAGGTGTTAGTAGAATACTTTCGACCTGTTCTGGCCTGTATTGCGAGATCTGCCAATTCTGGCAAAATTTACACTCGACGTTGCATCCCGCCGTGGCCAGCGAATAAGCCTTTGTGCCTGGTAAAAAGTGGAACATGGGTTTTTTCTCGACAGGATCGACATTCAGGACACAGACACGTGAATGCACCAGGGTGTAATAAGCGCCGCCCCGGTTCTCCCGCACACCGCAGTAACCGCGTTCCATATCGGCAATGGTGCATTTTCGTGGACAGAGTTCGCATTCCACCCGGAGGTCTTCCAGCTTCTTGTAATGCGTGGCCTCCTTGAC
>JACPHJ010000197.1 GCA_016188675.1 Planctomycetota bacterium | reverse complement strand
CCTTCAGGAATTTTAGTTTTTCCGTGTGCTTGATGTGTACGCGGTTTTTTAGGTTCTCATACTCCTGTTTGATAGCGGCATAAAAAATATGGGGGAACATGATAAAGTGCAGGCGGATGTCAATCACCTTGAAAAAAATTTCTTTATAACTTGCGTTACCGGTGACCATATTCCACAGGATGCTGTTAATTTGGACAGATTCCCAGGCGTTTTGCCATTTTGTAAGGTGGTCAATTTGTGCATTTACCAATTCCTTTCGTGACGTAGTGTAATCATGGATGCCGAACATGAGATTGCCGAAGAAGTTGTCCTGCGCAAGGAGTTTTAAGGCCGGTTTGTAATATCCTTTCTTGAAATCCTCCCCAGTAATGCCGCGTTCGAAGATCGTATATGCGGCGAGCCGTGCGGTATCAAAAGTGGATTCGATGCCATTTTTATAGGTACGTGAGATGCTGGCATCGCCGATAATTACAAATCTATTTGTGTAAGGGTGTGCGGCATGGGAAATAGGTATTTTTGGGAAGCAGATACAAAGGTCTTTCGGCATTGACCATCCTTGAGGCAGGAGTTCGCAGACCTCAGACCTTTGGATGCTTCATGAATTCTATCAGGTGCGCCTTTGTTATGTCTTCTTTCCCAACGAGTGAGACGGTAACATAATCCCCTTTTGGTATAAAGGCAGCGAATTTGATGGGTTTTATGCCCAGTGCGAATACGTAAATTGTTTTATTAAAGTGTTCCTGGATATAGGAACGACCCAGGTGAAGTTCTGCATTACATGTCCGAACTGATTCAGGCTCCCGGTATCCAAATTCCTTACCTACAATTCTCTTTATCAGAGACGTATTAAGTCCAAATGCCCCCACGACAAGATCGGTGGACATCTTTTTCCGTACGTCTGCCTCTTTATAAACGATGTTTACTAAATCCTGTGGATCTTTTGGCAGGTCTATTTCTTCTACAATGGCAGGAAGCACCTTCGCTCCTCGCGATGCCACATGTTTCAGGAGAAAATCGTCAAAACTGATGTTGGTTGTTAACTCGGAGAATCGGGGGCCGTTTCCTCGGAATACCGTTATGATTTTTGGCTTGTGTCCAGATTTTGGATGATGTAATGGGATGCCGCGTTCCTGTGTTTGTAAATAATAGCCATCTATTTCCTGTTGGACGCGTGTTTTTGGCAGTACAATCCCCTCGCATTCCATTTTATTGGTAAGGGTTTCGGACAGGACACCCGCACACATATTACAACCAACAGGGCCCTTCTGGATAAAGTCTCTTCCGTCTAGAATGGTTATATCGACCTTACGACTGTGTTCTTTTGCGAGTCGTAATGCAAAATGGGAAAAGAAACTACCTGCGGGTCCACCGCCGACCACTACAATATTTGATTTATCTTTGAGATAGAGTTTCACTTTACAATGCTACATCCGTTTGTAGTAATTATTTCAACGATCTCAGCGTCAAAGTGTATGCCTGAAAATTTCCTTAGTTCTTTAATGGCATTTATATTGTTGGTAGCTTTGCGATATGGACGCTCTGATAATAATGCGTCATAGGCATCTGCTACGGCAACTATTCTGGCTTCTAGTGGAATTGTTTTACCCTTCAGACCGTCCGGATATCCACTGCCGTCGATATGTTCGTGATGATGTCTGACAATCTTAATGACCGTTTCTTTTTTAATAATGGGCGTCAAAATCCGTTCTCCAATGAGCACATGAGTTTGAATATGGTCGTAATCTGTCTTTGTCAATTTCTCTTTTTTGTCCAATACAGGGTCTTTGATGCCTATTTTCCCTATGTCGTGTAATAAACTACCTAGTATTATATCTTCTGTGTACTCTTTTGAGAGAGACATCTTTTTGCAAATGTAAGCGGCGTATTCTGTGGCACGCCGGGCGTGTCCCTCGGTATTTTTGTCCTTTGCTTCCAGGGCAAAGACAAGAGATTTGATGGCATCCAGAAATAAATCTCTTATGTGTTTCGTCTGATCGGCCACCTTTTGTTCAAGTTTGAAATTCCATTCCTTAAGTTCTGTATTTTGCGACTGTATGAGCTTATTTAATCGATCCAATTTCTTTTGCAAATTGTAGTATTCGATACCTTGCTTAATGGTGCTCAGGAGTTCAACATTGTTCCATGGTTTTGTGATAAAACGATAGACCCCGCCCTCGTTTATTGCCTTAATGGCTATGCCTACATCGGCATATCCTGTTAACATGATCCGAATTGTATCCGGTGATATCTTTTTAACCTCGTTAATAAATTTTATACCATCCATACCAGCCATCCTGTGATCTGAAATTACCAGATGGATATCTTCATGCTTGATTATTTCTAATCCTTTAAGACCGCTGTCCGCGAAAAACATCTTGTAACCTTCATCCTCCAGGAGTCTTTCCAACGTTTTAAGGATGTTTTCTTCATCATCTACAATGAGTATGGTATTTGGTTTCATTTTATGCCTCCGTAATTAAGAGATTATGCTGTTGAAACAGGCAGTTTCATGGTGAATGTTGTTCCTTCGTTTATTTTGCTGTTTACTTCTATTGTACCATTATGGTTTTTTATAATGTTATATGCAAAAGAAAGTCCAAGACCTGTTCCCTTCCCGACTTCTTTGGTAGTAAAGAAAGGTTCGAAAATTTTCGGTAGATTTTGTTCCGGTATCCCGATGCCGTTGTCACTGATTTCGATATAGATATCATT
>JACPHJ010000188.1 GCA_016188675.1 Planctomycetota bacterium | reverse complement strand
CCATCTGCCTTTTGGGCAAGGCTATGGTATCCTCCCCCGGCAATGGAGACGATGCCGCTGAGCGCCCTTGTCTGTATCGGTGTGTTTCTCTCAGAAGCAGTTCCGTCTCCCGTTTGACCATATGCGTTTCGCCCCCAGGCCCAGACGGTTCCATCCGACTTCAGGGCGAGGCTGTGTTGTCCTTTTGCGGTAATTGCCGTAATACCGCCGAGACCATACACCTGAACAGGCATGTTCCTGCTCTTTGTTGTGCCGTCTCCAAGTTGTCCTGCCCAGTTGCCTCCCCATACCCATACCGTGCCGTCTGTTTTCAATGCAACACTGTGCCATACTCCCCCGGCGATAGCAGCTACGTTGCAGAGTTCCTTTACCCGTACCGGCATTTTCCTGTCTGTATTTGTGCCATCGCCAAGCTGGCCGTGTATATTCAATCCCCATGCCCATACCGTGCCGTCCGATTTCAGGGCCAGGCTGTGAAAACCCCCACCGGATATCTGCACAACTGCCGATGCGAAGGCGGCCATACCGAAAAGCAAACACAGGGGAAATATGATTAAAATCCAGCATGAAATGTTAACTTGTGTGCGCATTATATTATTACCATGTAAAACTTCTTTCCCCCGTTTTTGCGAGGACAAGTTTGTGTAAGTTTTTAGAAATAAGAAGGCGTGTTGAATAATGAATGACGAATAAAACGCCACACGCTACCGGCCTTCACTGCTCTGGTTGCAGCTTAACTGCGCTATGATACTCGAAGAAACCACCCCGATACTATCAAAATTCCTGCGAAAGTAAATGTCAAAATGAATGAAGTCATTCTGTATGTCCCGCCTGGTTAATAAAACCCTTGACACTTTTATTCCAGATTCGTTATCATATCTCTTTGTTACAAAGCAACAAAAAGATGCTTATAAGAACACATAACTGAGGTTTTAAAGAAAGGAAGAAGTTTGAGTTCCAACGTCAAGGTTCGTTTTGCACCTAGCCCTACGGGCTACCTCCATATTGGAGGAGCCAGAACGGCGCTATTTAACTGGCTTTTTGCACGGCACAATAAGGGCGTTTTTCTCTTACGCATAGAAGATACCGATCAGCAGCGTTCCACCGAAGAGGCCACACAAGCAATCCTCGACAGCATGAAATGGCTGGGTTTAGACTGGGATGAAGGCCCGTATTTCCAAAGCCAAAGATTATCCATTTATAAACAACATGCAGAAAAACTGGTTGCACAGGGAAAGGCTTTTTACGATACCGACGAGGAGGGCCGCAAGGCCATTCGTTTTAAGATGCAGGATGGGGTAACGGAAATTAACGATCTCATACACGGCACCATTACCTTCGACGCCTCTCTTATTGAGGACTTTGTTATACTCAAGGCAGACGGTTTCCCCACCTATAATTTTGCCTGTGTCGTGGACGATGCGGAAATGGGAATTACCCATATTATTCGGGGGGACGACCATATATCGAATACACCGAAACAAATAGCCCTTTACAATGCCTTTGGGTTTAAAATGCCTGAATTTGCCCACATTCCCATGATTCTGGGAGAAGATGGATCACGATTAAGTAAACGCCATGGGGCAACCTCCGTAACAGAATATCGGGATAAAGGTTACTTGCCTCATGCACTGGTAAATTTTCTTGCCCTCCTGGGGTGGTCGCCCGGAAACGACCAGGAAATTATATCGACACAGGAAATGATCGAAAAGTTTACTTTAAAACGGGTAAATAAAACCAGCGCACAGTTTAACAACGTAAAACTGGACTGGATGAACGGTCAGTATATTAAAAATACACCTGTTGAGCATCTGACTGCGGAAGTTAAGGCCTTTTTCGAAAAATCCGGCGTCGATCTGACAAAGGCCCCTGCAGGCTGGCTTTCCAACCTGGTGGCATTGTATCAGGAACGATTCAAGACCTTCCAGGACTTGCTCAATCAGACAACGTTCTTCTTTACTGATACTATTGAATACGATCAGGCAGCCGTGGATAAGTTCCTCAAAAAGGAAGGAATCGGCGGGTTATTAAAAGAGGTGCATTCGGCCATTTCATCGATAGACAATTTTGACAAAACACATTTGGAAGATTCCCTGCGGGCGTTAACCACAAAGGTTGGCATCGGATTTTCCAAGCTTGCACAGCCCATGAGGGTAGCCATTACAGGTAAAAGCGTCAGCGCTGGTATTTTTGAAACGATGGAGCTTTTGGGAAAGGAAAGGACGTTAAATCGCCTCGACTATTCCTCTAAACACCTGTGCGAGAGATCGGAAGCTATTAAATCAACCGCCGTATAATTAAATTATTTTTGTTTTTTACCCACCCCAATCCCCTCCCTGGAGGGGACTAAGAGGTGGGTTCTCTCCCAAAAGGGGATTTTCATAATTCCCCTCTTGAGAGGGGCAGGGGTGTGTTTATCAATTGGTTAATAAAAAAGATTGAAATTCCCGAACCTTGAATTATGAACGTTAGGCTCTTTGTCGCAGTCGAAATTACCGGAGAAACAAGACAAAAATTAACTGCATTTCAGGATAAGCTTAAAAAAGCCGATGCAGGTGTAGGCTGGGTAGCCCCTGAAAATATTCACATAACGCTAAAATTTATCGGCTATATTGACGAAGAAAATATTGAAGCAGTTACCGCTATAATAGAAGACGCTGTGACTCATATAAAACCATTTGACCTTAGCTATACAGGGGCAGGTGTTTTCCCTACACCTAAAAATCCTCGTGTTATTTTTGCACAGGTGATAGATACGGCGGGGGTTTTGGCAAAAATCCACGAAAGACTGGACAACCAATTAATGGCGCTGGGTGTGGAGCATGAGGATCGCAAATTCGATGC
The DNA here is from genome assembly GCA_016188675.1 of Planctomycetota bacterium. Taxonomy (GTDB): domain Bacteria; phylum Planctomycetota; class Brocadiia; order Brocadiales; family Brocadiaceae; genus Wunengus. Next base: position 47,554 of record JACPHJ010000188.1, on the reverse strand, counting down.
GCATCTTACTGTGGGGCGTATCAAGACGCGCAGGAATTTGACAAAGCTTATGGAGAACCTGAATTCGTACAATGGGTTTAATTTTGGCTCAGAACATGTAACGCAGGTGGTACTGATGAAGAGTGACCTTTCACCGGAGGGACCCATATATACGAAGTTACATAGTGTTGATTTAGTTTCGTAAACCTTATAACTTTTTATATGGGTGAATTATGACTTCCAAACCAGAAGACGCAGACAAGGAAAAACGGCAGCAAGCGCTCGAACGCGCAATATCGCAGATCGAGAAGCAATACGGCAAGGGAACGATCATGAAGTTGGGAGGCGAAACGAGACTGGACGTTCCCACGATCTCTACAGGGGCATTGTCCCTGGATATTGCGCTTGGCGTAGGAGGCATCCCGCGGGGAAGGGTCATCGAAATTTTCGGTCCTGAATCTTCGGGCAAAACTACCCTGACCCTTCATATCATTGCAAACGCCCAGAAAAGCGGCGGTATGGCAGCCTTTATTGACGCCGAACATGCCTTAGACCCTGACTATGCAAAGAAATTAGGTGTGGACTTAAACAATCTCATGGTTAACCAGCCCGACACGGGAGAACAGGCGCTTGAAATTGCAGAATTACTGGTAAGGAGCAACGCCGTTGACATAATTGCAATCGACTCCGTTGCAGCGCTCGTCCCCCGCGCAGAAATTGAGGGAGAGATGGGCGACACGCATGTGGGACTCCAGGCGCGGTTAATGTCTCAGGCATTGCGCAAATTAACGGGATGTATTTCAAAATCTCAAACCAGTGTTATTTTTATAAACCAGATTCGTGAAAAAATTGGCGTTATGTACGGAGGAAATCCAGAGACAACCCCGGGCGGAAGGGCGTTGAAATTCTATTCCTCGGTACGCATCGATATCCGGAGGATCGGCAGCATCAAAGACGGCGACATCGCTATTGGCAACAGAGTTCGTGCTACCATTGCCAAAAACAAAGTTGCCGCACCTTTCAAAAAGGCCGAGTTTGACATCCTGTATAATTCTGGCATTTCACGCGCAGGCGACATTATTGATCTTGGGGTCGAACAGCAGATTATTGACAAGTCCGGCACATGGTTTTCTTATGGTGATATCCGGCTGGGGCAGGGCAGAGAAAATTCCAGACAGTTTATCGAAGGGAAACCTGAATTGATGAAAGAAATAGAATTGTCGGTCCTTAAAAAAATAATGCCGGAGATGGTTAAAGAAAAGCCCCCTGAAAAAGCCCCGGAAAGCGGAAAGAAAAATGAACCACAGGGCGCACAGAGGGCGCAGAGAAAAGATTAAAGTTTTTTGCCGATAAGGCGAATTGAATTGTTACTATAATTTATGAAGACAAACGAAATACGCGACAAATTTTTAAACTTCTTCAAAAAAAAGTCTCACGAAATTTTACCCAGCGACTCACTAGTCCCACAGAATGACCCGACACTCCTCTTTACGGGTGCGGGTATGAATCAGTTCAAAGACATGTTTCTGGGCAAAGGAAACTTAAGCTTCAAAAAGGTGACCACCTGCCAGAAATGCCTCCGTACGGGAGATATTGACAACGTTGGGAAAACGGCGTCCCACCATACCTTCTTCGAGATGCTGGGAAACTTTTCTTTTGGCGACTACTTTAAGAAAGAAACTATTGAATGGGCATGGGAATTCCTTGTACAGGAGTTGAAAATACCAGCAGAAAAGCTCAGTGTAAGCGTTTACAAGGACGATCAGGAATCATACGATATATGGGAGAAACATATCCGCATACCCATCTCTAAAATTTACCGGTACGGCGAAAAGGATAATTTTTGGCCTTCGAATGCGCCGACCCACGGGCCGAACGGACCCTGCGGGCCGTGTTCGGAAATATTTTTCGATCAGGGAGAAAAAGTCGGTTGCGGACGAAAAGAATGCGACCCTGCATGTGATTGCGACCGGTTTGTTGAGATATGGAATCTGGTGTTTACCCAATACGACCGCAAAGAAGGGGGCAAGCTGGAACCGTTGCCGCATAAAAATGTTGACACAGGCATGGGATTGGAAAGAATGGCGCGCGTCATGCAAGGAGTACAAACCAACTTCGACATTGACATTTTTAGACCTATAATCAAATACATAGAAGAAATCACAAAAGTAAAATATAACGGACAGATGGCGAATGCCGTGCTTATGCGCCGTATTGCAGACCATGTGAAGGCCTGTGTGTTTTGTATTTCAGATGGGGTGCTGCCCGGCAACGAGGGGCGTGGATACGTAGAAAGGCGGTTGTTGAGGCGCGCCATACGGGATGGCACACAATTAGGTATTAAAGACTGTTTCTTATACAAATTGGTACCGGTTGTAAGCGAGGTAATGCAGGAGCATTATCCCGATATTAAGCAACGAAGAGAAAATATCACAAGGATTGTGAAGAGCGAAGAAGAAAAGTTCCACGAAACCCTTGAACAGGGAACCCGCATCTTAGAAGAACTCACGGAAAGTTTACAAAAAAACGAACAAAAGGTACTCCCCGGGCGGGAGGCTTTTAAATTATACGATACTTATGGTTTCCCGTTAGACATGACAGAGTCAATCCTCAATGAAAAAGGATATGAGGTCGACAGGGATGGTTTTGAAGAAGAACTCAAAAAGCAGCGTTTACAGGCAAGGACGTCCTCTCAAATGACAGGGCAGGTTTTTGACACTGGCCCTCTCAGCAAGATCAAGGATATTTCAAAGGGCACAAAATTTGTCGGTTACGAAAAATCCTCATCGGAAGGAAGGATAATCGCCATTATCCAGGGCGATCAACTTGTGGACGCGGCTGCCTCCGGCAGTGAAGTCACTGTGGTTTTAGATCAAACAACCTTCTACGGCGAATCAGGCGGACAGATTGGCGATACGGGCATTCTGGAAGCAAACGGAGTTCACGTCCAGATTAGCGACACCAGGAAAAACGATGATTTTATCCTGCATTTCGGAAAGATAACAAAAGGAGAACTGAAGAAGGGAAATGTGGTTCATGCGAAGGTTAACGACCAGCGAAGGAACGCTATACGGAGGAATCATTCGGCAACCCATATTCTCCATTATGCATTGCGAAGGGTCATCGGCCAGCATGCCGAACAGGCGGGTTCACTGGTTTCACCCGATCGTTTGCGTTTTGATTTTCACCACTTCTCCGGTTTGACAAAAGAGGAAATAACCCGTATCGAGGACCTGGCCAACGAAAAAATCCTGGAAAATGCGCCTGTGTGTTCCAAAGAATCGACCCTCCAGGAGGCAAGGAATGCCGGCGCTATGGCCCTGTTTGGCGAAAAATACGGAGAAACAGTCCGTGTGGTCACACTGGGTGATTTCAGCAAGGAATTGTGCGGCGGAACGCATGTAAATAATGCCGGGGAAATTGGATTATTCAAAATCATTGCGGAATCTTCTGTTGCTGCCGGAATCCGGCGTATCGAAGCCATAACCGGCATGGCTGCATTAAACAGAAGCAGAGAAAAAGAAACGATTCTCCAGGAGATATGCGACGCCCTGAATACCCATGAAGACAAAGTCATTACGAAAACTCAGGAAATTTTAAACGAACTAAAAAATTTACAAAAAGAACTCCACAAGGTAAAACAAAAAGAATTGAGCGGCAAGGTTGGCTCTTTCATTGAGGGCGCCAAGGTGGTTTCAGGAGTAAAGATTATCACCAAAAAATTAGACGAAGCAACCGCAGATGACTTAAGGAAAACTATAGACGTGCTAATGAAAACCGGCGATGAACTCGCTATAGTTTTGGGGACATCGCAAAACGGCAGGGTAACGATAATTGCCGCCTTGAGTCCCAATCTGGTCAAGCGTGGTTTGCACGCCGGAAACATCTCCAAAGAAATCGCAAAGGTTGTCGGAGGCGGAGGAGGCGGCAGGCCTGATATGGCACAGGCAGGAGGCCAGTGGGCAGAAAAACTGGACGAGGCCCTTCGTTTTGCCACTGAATTGTTAAGCGAGAAAATATTACAGGGTAAGTAGTTAATACACAGCGGGTCTTTATCAAAAAATGTGGCAAAATCATATAAAAGGACAATTGAGTAATCGTTTTTACGTAATTGATTCCTGAGTTTTTACTTGACAATAATGGCATTGATATATAAAATTTTCTCTTTGAAAGTAGCGTTTATAAAATATTTTACGATGAAGTACCGGGAAGTATGCAATAAATGCCTCCTTCTTTCTTTATCTTCCCTGTGCTTCTTTTTTTTTATGAATTTTTTATTGAGGTGATACATGCCCAATCCAAAGAGAAGGTTTTCGAATTCAAGAACCCGTAAAAGACGTACACACGACAAGCTAACCCCTCCTATTATTCCGCTCGCAGAAAACATCGGGAAAGGGGCCGGTGTGCGCTCAAAACTTTATATTTGTTCACATTGCAAACAGGTAAATCAACCCCACACTGTTTGCCATAACTGCGGCTATTACCGAGGTAAACAGGTTATCACTGTTGAAAGGTGAGTTTATGAGAGTTGCGGTAGACGCAATGGGTGGAGATAAGGCTCCGCACGAAATCGTCAAGGGATCGGTTCTGGCGGCTCGGCAGTTTCAAAATGATGAAATTGTGTTGGTCGGTGATGAAAAGGCGATACAAGGCGAACTGAACTCTCACGGGAATCCCCCGAAGAACATTACGATTTATCATGCACCTCAAGTAGTTGGGATGGATGACCCTGCAACATACTCTATACGCCAGAAAATCAATTCGTCCATCACACGCAGTGTTGAGCTGGTGGCAAAAGGAGAGGCGACTGCGGTGGTAAGTGCGGGACATACAGGCGCTGCGGTAGCTGCGTCAACATTGCATTTACGAACACTGAAAGGGGTACGTCGCCCCGGTATTGCCGTTGCTATTCCCACACGACACGGAATATGTTTGATTATTGACGCCGGTGCAAACATTGCCTGCAAACCCGAACACCTCTTCCAATACGGTGTTATGGCAACCGTACTCAGTAAACATATGTTTGGTATAGAAAATCCAAGAGTTGGCCTTCTGAACATCGGCGAAGAGAACGCAAAGGGAAATGACCTTACGAAAGAAACTTTCGCGCTCATTTCCGGTTCAGGTTTAAACTTTGTGGGAAATGTAGAAGGCCGCGAAATATTTGACAGCAAAGCTGACGTCGTTGTTTGTGAAGGTTTTGTAGGAAATGTCTTGTTGAAATTTGCAGAAGGACTTGCCATGAACCTTTTGTCAACAATTAAGGCCGGTGCTATGAAGAGTTTCTGGTCGAAAATGGGTTTGTGGTTATGCAAGCCAACCTTTGAGGCATTAAGGGCTAAAATGGATTTTAGTGAATACGGCGGCGTTCCTTTGTTGGGCGTCAACGGTGTCTGTATTATATGCCATGGCAGGTCTGATTCCAAGGCCATACAAAATGCCATACGAGTTGCATTGCAGTTATCGAAAAACAACGTTAATGAACACATTGTCTCTGAATTGGAAAGAACCAATGCACTCGCGGCAACTGTTATGTAACCGGTTAGCCGTCTATTAATCTCCTCTGGTCAACGAACTAATACACATGCAACAAAATCAAAGGGCATCTATTACGGGTATAGGATCCTACCTGCCAAGCAAGGTTCTAACAAACTGCGATTTAGAAAAGATGGTTGATACCAGTGATGACTGGATTGTCCAGCGGACGGGCATCAAAGAACGCCGTATCGTAGAGAATGGAGTTACGACGTCTGACATTGCCACACAGGCTTCGCTCAGGGCGATGGAAGACGCCGGTGTTTCTCCCAAAGATTTAGACATGATTATTACCTCTACGATTACGCCCGACCATATCTTCCCTTCGACTTCTTGCTATATACAACAAAAAATCGGCGCAACACGGGCATGCGCTTTTGATATCCTTGCGGCATGTGCCGGATTTATCTACGCCATGTCTATTGGACAAAGTTTTGTAAATTCAGGCGCAATGAAGACCGTTTTGGTGGTAGGGGCTGAATGTTTATCTAAAATCACCGATTACACGGATCGTACAACCTGCGTATTATTCGGAGACGGAGCCGGCGCAGTCATTATACAAAAAAACCCTGCAAAACACGAGATTCTTTCCTCGAACTTAGCCGCAGACGGATCAGAGGCGGACGTGCTTATCATGCCCGGAGGAGGGGCAAGGAATCCTGCGTCTGTAGAGTCAGTTCAACAACGGTTGCATTATATTCAATTTAAAGGCAAAGAAGTATTCAAACTGGCGATTAATAATATCACAAATTTAATATTAGAAACAACTAAACAAAACGGGCTCACACTTGCCGATATAGACTTAATTATTCCACATCAGAGCAACCTGAGGATTATTGAAGCAACCATGGAAAAACTTGGGCTGCCGATGGAGAAAGCGTTTGTAAACATTGATAAATACGGAAACACATCATCCGCTTCCGTTCCCATCGCAATTGACGAAGCCAGAAAGGAAGGCCGTCTTCACAAAGGAGACATTGTTATGCTGGTAGCTTTCGGGGGTGGATTAACGTGGGGGTCTTCAGTTATCAGATGGTAGAGAGCATACGAAAGACCGCTTTCCTTTTCCCCGGACAAGGCGCTCAATATCCGGGGATGGGCAAAGATTTCCATGAACAGTTCAAAGAGGCGCGGGAGGTCTTTAACAAAGCCAACGAAACCCTGGGTTTTGATTTATCCGCAATCTGCTTTCACGGAAAACAGGAGGAATTAAACAAGACTTCCATTTGTCAGCCTGCTATATTGGTAACCAGTATAGCCATACTGGAAGTCTTAAAAAAAAACTCTTCTATTCAAATCGAGACCTGTCTTGCTGCCGGGGGGCTTAGTCTCGGAGAATACACAGCCCACGTAGCCGTCGGTTCTATGACATTTACGGACGGAGTACGGCTGGTATACAAGCGCGGTATGTTTATGCAGGAGGCATGCAATTCAAACCAGGGGGGGATGGTTTCCGTTATCGGACTGGAAGATGAAAAAGTAGAACAAATTTGCGATGAGATGAAATCACTTGGAATTATTTGTGCCGCAAATTATAATAGTCCTGGGCAAGTGGTTATCTCAGGCGAAAAAACGATTTTAGAAAAGGCGTCTGCCCTTGCCAAAGAACGAGGGGCAAGGATGGTTGTGCCTTTGAAGGTAGACGGGGCGTTCCATTCTGATTTAATGAGCCCCGCGAGCAGTAAACTTTCGAAGGAACTTGAATTGACGCCGATTACGAAGCCGAATATCCCCGTTGTGGCTAATATCCATGCACAATACGTACGGGAACCCGGCGAGATAAAAGCGTCCTTGGCAAAACAACTCAATAGTCCGGTACGGTGGCATCAATCAGTCTCCATGCTGATTCGTGACGGATTTAATCAATTTTATGAAATAGGCCCCGGAAAATCTCTGTCAGGCCTTATGAAAAGGATTGACTCTACCCAGGAAATCAGGAATATTGACACGGTAGAGGCATTTAAAAATATAGGAAAATTGAATTAATTTTATGATAAGGAGGTAAAACAGTGTCATCAACCGAAGAGAAGGTCAAAGAGATTATTACAAAACAAATGTGTGTAAAAGTCGATCAGATTACCAAAGAAACGTCATTTATTAACGATCTGGGAGCGGATTCTCTGGATACCGTAGAACTGATTATGGAATTCGAAGACGCCTTTGATATGAACATTCCGGATGAAGAAGCAGAAAAGATCCGAACGGTGGGAGACGCCATAAAATACATAGAGGAACACAAATAAAATGCAGGAACGACGAAGAGTCGTTATTACTGGCGTTGGCGCTGTTACACCTCTCGGGCTTGAGAAAAAACAAATCTGGTCGGCACTTTGTGAAGGTAAAAGCGGCATAAAACCTATTACCGCCTTCGACACCTCTGCTCACGAAGTACACTTCGGAGGCGAGGTCGGCAACTTTGATCCGGCTAAATGGTTTGAAATTAAGGAGGCGCGACGGTTAGATCGCTTTGCACAATTCGCCGTTGTTGCCGCAATTTATGCCGTAGAAGATGCCGGGCTGAAGTTGGAAGGCTTTGACCAAACGAGAATCGGGGTTGTAATTGGTTCCGGGATGGGAGGTTTGTTAGAGCTTGAAGCACAACACAGCATTCTGATGAATAAAGGCCCTTCAAGGATATCACCCTTCATGGTTCCCAAACTGATGGTCAACGCCGCATCGGCTCAGGTTGCAATACGATTTGGGTTAAAAGGCCCCAATTATGCATTGGTAACGGCGTGTACCACCGGCGTCAATGCCATAGGCGAAGCTGTCCGTATTATACAAAGGGGGGATGCAGATATCATGATTACCGGCAGTTCAGAGGCGGTAATAAGTCCTTTAGGCCTTGCCGGATTTAGCGCCATGAAAGCGCTTTCTACCCGCAATGACGCCCCACAACAGGCCAGCCGTCCGTTCGATAAAGACAGGGATGGTTTTGTCATTTCCGAGGGCGCCGGTGTTATCGTGGTAGAAGAACTTGAGACGGCAAGGAAAAGAGGCGCAAACGTCTACGCAGAGATACTTGGTTACGGACTCAATGGAGATGCCTATCATATTGCAGCGCCGGAACCAAATGGTAATGGCGCAATGCGATGTATGACAAGCGCACTTAAAGACGCGCAGTGCAATTCAGGGGAAATTGATTATATCAATGCTCATGCTACATCAACCCCAATCGGTGATAATATAGAAATAAAAGCCATAAAGAAGGTTTTTGGAGAGAATGCACACAAAATACCTGTCAGTTCTACAAAATCCATGCTGGGTCATCAACTTGGCGCTTCGGGAAGCGTAGAAGCAATCATCTGCGCCATGGTGATCAAGGAAGGAATTATCCCACCAACCATTAATTATCAAACACCCGATCCTGAATGTGCAGGTCTGGATTTTGTCCCCAATTCAGCCCGTGAGAAAAAAAATATCAATAAGGTGCTTTCCAATTCATTCGGTTTCGGCGGCCACAATGCCAGCATTATTTTGGGAAAGTTGTAGTTATGAAATCTGTGTAATTTTCAGTTACAGATCTTCCATCAATTTGTAGTAATGTCTCGCCGGTTCCTACTGTGAGGTCTTTATAAATTTCCTGATTGCATTATACATTTCAGGCAGTTTTTTGATTAACACCTGGATACGCTTTTCTTCATTTATAGATTTGGCCGGAGAACCCCATACCACAGAACCCGGCTCTAAACTCTTGTAAACGTTCGAACCTCCGCCGATGATACAGTTATCACCTATCGTTGCGTGGTCGGTAACACCTACGTCCTCAGCAATCATAACGTTCTTTCCGATTTTTGCGCTTCCTGCAATCTTGGCATAGGCGATGAGCATCGTGTTGTCTCCTATGGTGACATTATGGGCAACGTGCGAGTGATTATCTATCTTTACCCCGTTTCCGATAATCGTCTTATCAAGCGCCGCCCGGCAAATCGTTACCACAGCGCCAATCTCGACGTCGTCCCCTATCTCCACGATTCCGACTTGTGGTATTTTAACGTGTCTGCCTTTTACCTGAAGATAACCAAATCCGTCATCTCCGATCACACTGTTGCAATGGATAATAGCCCGTTTTCCAATGATCACATTTTCGCGAATGGAGACGCCGGCATAAATAACAGAATCGTCTCCAATACGGCTCTCCTTCCCGATAAACGTATGTGGATAAATGGTAACATTATTTCCTATGTTTGCATGGTCGTCAATAACGGCATAAGCCCCAACAGAAACCCCTTTCCCTATGACGGCTTCTTTGCTGATAATAGCCGTAGGGTGGATGCCTGCCGGACGCATATATTTTTCCCTGGCTATAACATCCAGAAACTTCGCAAAGGCAAGAAATGGATTTTCAGTAACAATTTGGGGTTTTATAAGCGCCTGAATCTCGCGGTGCACAACAAATGCAGAGGCCATTGATTTCATGGCTTGTGGGATTAAAGTATCGTCCTTGATGAAGGTTATGCTTCCTTCTTTTGCAAATTCAACGCTGGCAACACCGCTAATGAGCGTGTTTCCGTCGCCGATGATTTTTCCGCCGATAATGGACTGAATTTTATTTAGCGTATATTCCATAGGCTCTTTACAAAAATATTTTAACCTTTTACGCAAAACGCAGCACTGATCCCTTGTGGTCGGTATTTGGCGGGGGATAAACCACCCGCCCTACTCTTCCGACTCGTTCGGGTAACGCTTATCGTTACCCGAACCGCTTCACTCCCCTCGTTTGGGACATCGTATCACAACCATAAATTACTGTCAAATGAACTTTTATATTGACAATCTTATTCATTAGGCATAATAATATTCATAAATATCTGGCATTTTTTTGGGGAAAAATTTTTATGTGTGGAATCGTAGGATATATTGGGCATAAAGAGACTATTAAGGTACTCCTGGACGGCATCAAAAGACTCGAATACCGCGGTTATGATTCTTCCGGAATAGCAGTTATCGAAAACGGCGCCTTAAGGTGCGAAAAGGCCGTGGGCAAGATTGCCGAACTGGAAAAGAAGCTCAACGGAAACAATATCCACGCAAACATGGGAATCGCACATACCCGATGGGCGACACACGGCGCCCCCACCCTGGAAAACGCACATCCTCACGTCGATTGCAAAAGCGAAATTGCTGTCGTGCACAATGGAATCATTGAAAACTACGATTATTTAAAGACCCGATTAACACGTGAAGGACACATCTTCAGGAGCGAAACAGACACAGAGGTATTAGCGCATCTGATCGAAAAATATTTTCACGGCAACCTGGAAATGGCGGTCATGGAGGCGTTGAAAGAAGTAGAGGGGACGTATGGCATTGCAGTAATTTCTCCAAAAGACCCGCAAAAAATTGTAGCGGCGCGGAAAGGGTCGCCTTTAGTTATTGGAATCGGTAACCAGGAATATTTTATCATCTCAGATGTTTCAGCATCCCTGGAACATACCCGGGACGTGGTGTATCTGGACGACAATGAGGTGGCTATTCTGACCACAAACAAGTACGAAACCAAGACCATGCAAAACATCCCTACTTATAAAAAAGTAGAAGAGGTACTGTGGAACATAGATATGATCGAGAAGGGCGGCTATCCGCATTTTATGCTTAAAGAGATACACGAGCAACCGCAGGCGCTAAGAAATGCCATGCGTGGAAGGATTGATATGAGCGGTAATTCTGTAAGGCTTGGCGGATTGATTAGTCACGAAAAAATACTCCGCGAAGCCAAACGCATCGTCATCGTTGCCTGCGGCACGTCGTGGCATGCCGGATTAGTAGGCGAATACATGCTGGAAGAACTGGCGCGCATACCGGTTGAGGTAGAATATGCCTCTGAATTCCGGTATCGAAATCCCGTGATTGAAGAAGGCACTGTTGTAATCACAATAAGCCAATCCGGCGAAACGGCTGACACACTTGGCGCCATGCGCGAGGCGAAACACAAGGGCGCAAAACTCCTCTCAATCTGCAACGTCGTTGGCAGCACCATAGCAAGAGAATCGGATTTTGGCGTTTACTTACACATCGGCCCAGAGATAGGCGTTGCATCAACAAAGGCATTTACCGCTCAGATAGTTATCTTATATTTGTTTACCCTTCACATGATGAAGCTAAGGCATGGCAATGTACCGATGTTTTCAGATATGATAAAGGCCGTCCAGACAATGCCCGACAAGATTCAGTCTATCCTGAACAGGGAAGAGGAAATTGTGGAGATTGCAAAGTTATATAAAGATAGCGAGCATGCCCTTTATTTAGGCAGGGGCTACAATTACCCTGTGGCGCTTGAAGGCGCATTAAAACTCAAGGAAATATCTTACATCCACGCCGAAGGTTACCCGGCGGCAGAAATGAAACACGGCCCGATAGCGCTTATTAATGAGGATATGCCGGTAATTTTCATCGCCACACAGGATAAAGTTTACGGGAAGATTTTAAGCAATATAGAAGAGGTAAAGTCAAGGGGTGGGCGGGTAATTGCGATTGTAACCGAAGGAGATGAACAGGTCGCAGAAAAGGTAGACCATGTATTTTATATTCCCAAAACCCTTGATGCCTTAATACCACTGCTTTCCGTAATCCCGCTTCAATTGCTGTCATACCACACGGCAGTCATGCGCGGCTGCGACGTGGACAAGCCGAGAAATCTCGCCAAGAGCGTAACGGTCGAATAACTCAATTAACCAATAAAAAGGCGCTTGCAACCACAGATTACACTGATTACACAGATAAAAAATACAAAATAATCTGTAAATCTTCTTCACAAAATCTGTGCAATCTGCGAAATCTATGGTTGCTTTTAGACACTCGCGGGTTCAATCGTCCTCGATTGAACCTAAACATTCACTTTTCAATCGCTTGTAAAGTGGAATTTCGTTGCAAAGCCGCTGCGCCCGTCGTAATTCCATTCGTACTTATCCTCATTGAACCGATGGGTGGTTGCCTTCCCCATGTCCAGTGTTAAATCAAATTCCTTTGACCAGATCGAGAAATTCTTGTTCACAATCTGGGTAGGCTTGCCAGTGTCTCCCGCACCATGTAACAACTCAACATCCAGCGTCAATCTATCGCCGGCTACGGCTTTTTTTCGCCATTCGGTGGATTCTACACTAACAGGCAGATATCTTACGGTTATTCTGTCCTGCGGAACTTTTGCAAAGTTAAACACACGATTTTGGAAAATGTCCAGCAATGCATTTATCTGAACGGCTGAGGCTTTTTTATCATCCATGTAAAATACAATCCAATTTTTGTCCGGGGTTGCCGTCAAATCTGTTATGCCAATAACCGTCTGTCCGTCCAGGCTGTACTGCCCATAGCTGCCTTTTTGAATATGAAAAACACCGGCGATTTTGCACGTCTTATTGTGAGTAGGCTCGCTGCCAAAAAGGCACGGACAGCCGGGATTGCAGGTGCACCCCTCAAAATATTCGCCCTCAATTGACCACTTTGGACCGGCAAAAACAGCGTTAAAATGACTACAAACCATAATAGCGATAACGAATCCTAACCATAAACATTTCATCTTTCTGGCCATCTGTATTCTCCTTATAAATTTTCTGATTTTATTTCCGAATGAGTGGAACAAATCGGACGGGAATAATGGACTCTTTCACTACCTTCGAAGAGGCATCCTTAGTAATCAACATAAGGTCCTGCACTTCATAAACACCGCCAACGGGGATAACCAACCGGCCTCCGGGTTTGAGCTGGTTAATAAGGGGCTGGGGAATGTGCTCTGCGGCGGCAGTGACGATAATTGCATCAAAGGGTGCATACTCAGGCCACCCTTTATAACCATCGTCAATCCTGACTTCCACATTATTATACCCCATGGCTTTCAACCGCTTAGCGGCCTCTTTACCCAGACCTTCTATAATTTCAATCGTATACACCTGTTTTACAAGTGTAGAAAGGATGGCCGCCTGATAACCCGACCCTGTCCCTACTTCCAGCACAACATCGTCCTTTTCCAGATTCAACAATTCCGTCATAAAGGCTACGATATATGGCTGGGAGATCGTCTGGCCAAAACCCACCGGTATTGGCTGGTCATAATAACTATACAACCGGTTTTCTTCGGGAATAAAGAAGTGGCGGGGCACCGTCTCCATAGCCGCTAACACCCCTTTATCAGTTACGCCACGATAAGCAATCTGTTCTTCCACCATCCGTTTGCGCTGGTGTGCAAAGGTATCCTCATCTATTACTGAATTCAGGCCACCCATAGCCGTTACCATATCTCTTTTAAATACAAAACGAACGATACAAGAGATTACAATAATCAAACATGAGGCAACAAATATAAGAATACTTAATTTCATCGCCCTGCTTTTCATGGTGTAACAATGATAGAAACATCTTCCCTTTGATGTACTTCACCAACAACATCAAACGTCAGTGCGCCTCTTTCTTTAAGTTTGGTACAGAGTATTTCCGCCTTCCCTTTGGGGATCGAGATAAGCAGGCCACCGGAGGTCTGTGCATCAAACAAGACGTCCACCAACTCCTCTCGTACCCTGGGATTAATCCTGATTGCATCCTTCAAATATTTTTTGCTGAGCTTTGATACCCCCGGCATCAATCCCATTTTGACATAGCGTTCACAACCATCGAATACCGGTATGCGTTCGGCAAAGAACGACAGCGTTACCTTGCTGGCCTCCGCCAACTCGTATGCATGACCCATAAGCCCGAAACCGGTAATATCCGTACATGCGCTCACCCCAACATCCAGCATCGCCTCAGAGGCTGCCTTGTTCAATAAGACCATACTCCTGGTTGCCAGATTTATATGCTCTTCAAGAACTTTACCGGCCTTGATGGCGGAAATAATCAATCCAGTGCCAAGAGGCTTTGTCAACACCAGCACATCTCCGGGTCTTGCCTCTGCATTGGTCACAATCCTGCCTGGATGAATAATCCCTGTGACAGATAATCCATATTTGATCTCGCTGTCCTGAAGGGTGTGGCCGCCTATAATAACAGCCCCTGCCTCATTGACCTTGTCAGCGCTGCCCTTAAGGATTTCAACCACAATATCCTTATCCAGTGATTTTATCGGGTAACAGAGGATGTTCATTGCCGTGAGGGGCTTGCCGCCCATGGCATAGACGTCGCTCAGGGCATTGGCTGCGGCGATCTGTCCGTAGTCGTACGGATTGTTCACAACCGGAGTAAAGAAATCCAGGGTCGACACCGTGGCCATATCGTCGCTAATCTTGTATATGCCCGCATCTGCAAAGGTCTTGGGGCCAACGAGTACGCGCTCGTTTGGAAATTCGGGCAAATGGTTAACCACATACGCCATGTCTTCAACGGGGACCTTGCCCGCTCACCCGCCGCAGGCGGCATAGTCAATCAATCGTTTTTTTCCCCACGCCACAGGTATCACCCCCTTTCTAAAAACATACTTACAAAAACCCTTATTTAGAATCAGTTTAGTCAACAGCAAATATTCGTTCTATTTCGAATGTTTTTTCGTAAACCCAATTATTAAGAAACGTGGTTTTTAAGACTAATTGAAATCGTCTTTGCTTTAAGTGAACTTACTTTTAAAATGGAAAATCCAATTATATTCCCCTTATCATCGACTTTTTCCATTACTGCATCGGTTTCTGTTTCTCTGAAGTACCCCATTTTTCGTTCAAACAATACCTCTAGATAATCTCCTTCTTTGTCATACCAAACTTTTATTTCTTTTCCCATAGTATCTCACCTCTTTTTATCGTATCTGTAAAAGTGGTTGTGCCGTTTATCCAACTTCACTGAAACCAGGAGGTGGATGCCTCCTTGGGGTTGAATTTGACATGACATTCGTCGCAACTATTCACCACCTTGAAAAAGGCAGCCGTGGCCTTGTCTTTATTCCTTTCCTGGCATGCCCCTATCAACTCCAGGGCGCTCATATGAAACTTAACATCGAGGTTTATAAATTCCACAGGTAACTCATCTTTATTGGCCCCTGTGAACACAACGGGACTTGCATTTTTAAGTTTTTTCGTATCTTGTTTAATGGCCTCCCAGTCCTGCTGATTTATGGATGCCGACAAATGTTTCAAAAGCACCTTAATGTCTTTCATGTGCACGATAAAGCCCTGTTCATTCTTGATAAACTCGTGTTTCTCTTCCGGTAATTTTATTTCAGTTTGACTCTTTTCGGCAGGAACTATTTTTTTCTCCACCATTTCTGTTTCATTTTTTCCACAACCCCAAATACCTGCCAGCATACATATTGAAATTGTTACGATTACAAATTTTTTCATATGACTAAAATCCTTAAGACAAAAAAATAATTAAGAAATTATCACGCAAATATAAAGTCGAATACTAAACGTTTTTCTTCAAAAAATCAATAGAAATGAAAGAATATCAAAGATTACATATAACTCTTAGAGTCAGTTTCTATACGGAATTAATGCGTACTAGGTGTTTTTATCTATTGACATTTTTCATTGATAATGCTTAACTCATGTAACATCCCAAGTCTTTTTAAATTAGCGAAGGAGGCGCACTCTTAAGGGTATACAGGTTTGTCTTTTTGTATTCAAATCGGAGATATAAAATGAAAGAGTTTAAAAGAATAACATTTGATTCTAATATAATGGGAGGGCAGGCGTGCATAAGGGGTATGAGAATTCCTGTTTCTCTAATAGTAAATCTTGTTGCAAATGGAATGACAACGAATGAAATAATCAGGGAATATCCAGATATTAAACCAGAAGACATTAAGGAAGCCTTACAGTATGCCTCCTGGTTAACAAAAGAAGAGCTTCATTTTATGGTTAGTTAAAGTATATGAAATTTCTTGCAGATATGGGTATATCTCATACTACCGTAAGATGGTTGAATAACCAAGGTTTTGACGCCACTCATGTCAGGGATGTTAATATGCATCGTTCTTTAGATGCAGAAATTCTCTCTAAAGCAAAAGTTGAAGGTCAAATTGTTTTAACATGTGACCTTGATTTTGGCGATCTTCTTTCTGCTTCTGGAGAATATAGTCCAAGTGTGATAATTCTCAGGCTTGAAAATGAAACCCCCGCAAATGTAAATAAAAGGCTTAACCAAGTTTTGCAAGAATCATCTGATGCGCTCATAAAAGGGTCTATTATAGTTGTAGAAGAAGGAAGATATAGAGTAAGAAAACTACCTGTTTGAAATAAAATGCCTTTCAAAACACTCTATCGCCCATGCAAGGTCATCCTGGCTGTGTGCAGCCGAAAGCATCACACGGATACGCGCCTTGCCTATGGGTACCGTGGGATAGCCAATGGCCTGGGCAAAGATGCCCTCTTCAAATAATTTCCGGCTAAAATCCTTAGCCGCCTTTGCATCTCCAATCATAACCGGGGTAATGGGCGTTCTCGTGTGACCGAGGTTAAACCCAACCTGCCTCATCTTCTCCTGGAAAAATTGGGTGTTCCGCCACAGTTGTTTGACAAGCATGTCCGAAGCTGTGAGAGTATCTACGGCAGTAATACAGGCAGCCACATCTGCGGCTGTTACAGCGCTTGAAAAGAGGAAGGGGCGTCCCTTCTGTGCCAGATAATCTGTCAATCTTTTACTTCCTGCAACGTAACCGCCCACCACGCCAAATGCCTTTGACATGGTACCCACTTCAACGTCTACTCTTCCATGCAGGTTGAAGTGGTCAACGATGCCCCTGCCGCCACGACCCAATACACCTTCGCCATGTGCGTCGTCCACCATGGTGATTGCCCCGTATTTATCGGCAATCTCTGCAATCTCAGGCAATGGCGCAATGTCTCCTTCCATACTGAAGACACCGTCAGTAATAATCAGCAATCGCCGTGTTTTCTTCTCGTCTGGAGGTATATTTCCTTCCCCCCCTTGCGAAGGGGGGGATTGAGGGGGGGTATTTTTCGCCTCTTTTATAAGTCTCTGATTCATGTAGATTTCATCAGAAATTTTCGACTGGAGGTCTTTGGGATTGCAGTGCCCGTAGCGGACAATTTTCGCCTTCGACAATCGGCATCCGTCAATGATACTGGCGTGGTTAAGTTCGTCAGAGAAGACGATGTCCCCCTCGCCAACGATTGCAGGAATAACGGCGAGATTCGCGCAGAATCCTGACTGAAAGGTTATCGTACTTTCCACTCCCTTAAAGAGCGCAAGTTTCCGTTCGAGTTCTCTGTGAAGTGTTGTCGTTCCCGCAATAGTCCGTACTGCTGCAGGCCCTACGCCATATGTGTCAACGGCCTTTTGTGCAGAAGACTTTAACTGCGGGTCGTTGGCAAAACCGAGATAATTATTCGAGCAGAGATTTAATACCTTCTTCCCGTCTACAGTAATCCATGCGCCCTGCGGGCCTTCAATCGTGCGGATGTTAATCAATAGTCCCGATTCTTTTAACTTGCTGAGTTCTTCAGTAATAAAATCGAGTTTATCCATTTCACTCATAATCTTTGTTCCTAAACATCCAAAATGGAAATTCGAGGCATCTCTCGAAGTACCATAGCTAATGCAATTGAGCGATTGGCGTATCTATGCTTTTATGCTGATTTTGCTCAGGCATTGACTCATACAGTAAGGCTATATCATTATGGCAGACAAGACCACACTTCTTTTAAATAGTGTGTAATTTCCTCAACGGTACGGGATTCAATATTAATGTGAGATTTTGGATTTTCGGCGGGATGAATATGCCATCCGCGTATATTGTCGTAATCTATACCCCAGATTCTATTGCTATTTTCAATTAACGCAAAGGCTGTAGTTTCAGTATGCTCATTAAAATATATTTGTAAAAATCTGTTCTTCTTTAGAATCGCACGTCCTTTAAGGACAAATACCTCTGTATGAAGATCGACTTTTTCTACAAATTCAAGACTGGAAAGTTCGTGCAGTAGGGAAAGTAAAAATGAATTTACATCCATTCCTTTTTTAGGGATTCATAATGTTTTTTTAAAGTTTCTGCTTCTTCCCATTGCCAAAAATCCTGCTCGACATCATAGGAATACGCATCTTTTTCAAAAGAAAGGCCTTTAGGCATTTTCTTAAATTCTTCAAAAGTCATTTTCCACCTTAATTGAAACTGCTCAATAGTTTCTTGGAGATTTTTTAATTTCAATTCCAGATAATCAGTAAAAACCCTTTGGAAGGCATCGTCAATATCCTTTGCCTTTGTGGTCTTTACTAAAAATTCCCCAAGCTTTGGTGAAATTTTTGGCATATGTTTTTTACCCCCGTTTCCTGTTTAGTTGGTATTATACAAAATAAATACCATTCTTGTCATTACCTCTTTCAAATTTTGTTAAGGAATTATAATATGACGATATTCTTTGCCAAGCGATTTCCACTTCTTCGGAATATTTTAAGTTTTCGTATCCATTCGTGTTAATATGCGGCTAAATAACCTCTCTAAATATTTAAAATAACCTTCCCGCACTTTCCGTCCTTCATCAATTTCATGCCCTTCTCATAGTCCTTTAATGCAAACCGGTGGGTAATTACAGGAGTCGGGTCTACAAGCCCTGTAGACAAGAAACGGGAGGTCTTATACCATGTGGAAAATATCTTGCGTCCGGTGATTCCGTAAATGCGGATTTTCTTGAAAATAACCTCCTTGTTCAGGTCAATATTGACGCGCCTTTCATAAATACCCAAAATGGAAATCCTCCCTCCCGGCGTAATGGCCTTTAAGCCTTGATTGAGCGCCTGGTTGTTGCCGGAAAATTCAAGGACAACGTCCACCCCGTTATCTTTCGTGGCTTCCATGACAAGTTCGGTAACGTCCTGCCTTCTGGGATTGACGGCAATGTGTGCCCCCATCTTCTTGCTAATGGCCAGCCGGTAGTTGTTGGGGTCGGAGACGATAACCAACGAGGCGCCGCAAGCCCTGGCAATACCGGTGGCAAAAAGCCCAATCGGTCCAGCGCCAAGAATCAAAACCGTCTTCGCCGAAACATCCTCCGCAAGGACGGTATCAACGGCATTTCCAAAGGGTTCCTGGATGGTTGCCCATTCATCGGGAATTTTTTCGTCATTTTTCCACAGGACGTGTTCGGGCAGGACGAGAAACTCGGCAAAGGTGCCATCGTGGTCAACGCCCAACAATTTGAAATTCCTGCAGACCTCTGAGTATCCATTATTACACTGATAACAATGCCTGCAGGTCAGATGACTTTCGGCAGAAACCCTATCTCCAACATTTACTTGTGTCACTTCCCCGCCAATCTTCGCAACGTTCCCCACAAATTCATGGCCTATGATGCGTGGCGGCGCAAAGCGGTGCTGCGCCCAGCGTGTCCAGTCATGCATGTGCACGTCCGTCCCGCAGATCGAGGCAACCCTGACCTTGACAAGAACGTCTCTTGGCCCTATCTTTGGGGTGGGCACATTGACAACTTCCATACCCTTCGTTCGTTTTGTTTTAACAACGGCCTTCATTTGGAAATCCTTATGTCCAATCTTTTATATTTTTTAATGTATTCCGGGCATACAGCATCAACTCTTTTTTTCTTTTAGAAAGGTTCTTTACCGGAACCCATTCGCCTTTTTCAATGTAGAGCGACGAGGCTCGTCGCTCTACAACAGCAACATTGAAATTCCTATACATTAAATTATACAAAATGGCGGCTGTTTCCACACTGTCTTTGCCGGTTCAACCCCACAGCGGGTTCGGGTTGGCAATCCGAACCCTACTACTTAAACACGCTAAATACGCGAAAATCATGAAGGAGTATAATTTCTGGACTTGATTAAAAAAAGTTTTGTAACATTTCGTATATTTCGTGGGCAGTCGCTAACGTTTTTGAATTTGCAAAATATTTGGGTTCAAGTTGCAAATCTGAAATAGATTAAAATTATAAGTTCTTGATTGTGGGCTGGTTTCCTGTTTTACCTTGAATATTAAGAGATTCTTAGCGTTATATCTATTCTATTAGTTTCAATAAATTCTGTCTATTTTGATTAATTTTAACACAAAATTAGCACAAAGTGGGTATTCCCTATACTCAAGTGATTGTTTCTAACAAATTGAATTTGTTGATTTTATCACATCAACCTACTTCTCAATTAATAAGGTTGCTTTCTGATTTTTAATAGCTATCATCTATTAAGTATTAAAATTGTTGGTAGTTTGTGTTGAGTGAAGCGAAACCTAGCGACTCAAATTATTCCTGCCCAACCTGCGAAACTCGTTGCCTCTAAAAGAACAACCTTTCCTGATTCACTGAGACAAATTATGACCTGTTTTTATCCTCGACAAGGATGTCCTCTGGCTGAATCAAGACGATCTTGCCATCTTTCCATGACGCAACGGGATTTCCAGCTTTTTTATGCTGAAGTAATGCCTCGTTAACTGCTTTAGACAAAGCGCTTGTTATTTTTTCTTTGTCTTCGAATATTTCAGAGATTCTGTCTTTTACTACTTTATCAGTCATTATATTCCTCCAGTATTTGCTTCCAAATCAATCTATTTTCAATCGAAGTACCGATTCCCCTTCCGCCTGAAGCCAGGGGCTTTAGAGTTCCGGCAACTGAATTATCATAAAAGAACCACGTATCTGCCAGTGGCTTATAAAGCCTGAAAAAATTCCTAATACCTTTATAATATCTCCTTCTCACGATTTCTTCTGGTACATTATGCCCACCCATTCGCACCCTTTCTGCAACACGGGCTAAAGCAAACTCAGGATTCGGCAGCCAGAGAAAAACAAGATGGAAAATATAACCCGTATTTTTAAGCTCTTCTATCCAAGGGGCGAATGTACGACTGGCAAGGGTTGTTTCGAAAGCAAAATCCACTCGTTCTTTCGCAAGGCGATGTATTCTGTCCAGCATAACACGACCTGCATGGAATGCTACACTTTCAGGTTGAAAAGCCGAAAGACCCTGAGCAATCGTGTCAGCATTTACGAATTCTGCGACCCCAAGCGTCCCCTTTAGCAAAGTTGGAGCAGTCGTTGATTTTCCTGCTCCATTAGGCCCACCAATGATTATGATATGCGGTTGCTGCTCTGTCATAGTATATTAAGCATCTCTCACTTCAATGTCTCCAAATCATACAGGGCTGAGTCTATCCAGTTTTTAAAGTCCTTTTTCATTTCCGTAATACCACTAATAAAATATCAGGTGGATATTTTCAATAACAAGTATTCCACATCAGCGTTGTCCAGAAATTTGCATGTACGGTTTTTGTCATACCCGAACGCTTCCCCCGTTTTGTGTTTATTTGCTGGTTCAAAGCTTGTAACTCAAACCCTAATATTTCATAATGTTTCTGTTTTTCATCCAACAACTTCTGCGATCTCAGCATTCTCTGCGGTGCGCTAAACTGTTACCCCAAGGCTTCGTTCTTTTCCGTGTCCCTCCGTGGTAAAACATTAAAAATTCCGGCTATTTATTTGACCACCTCTAAAAAATCTGTAATTTTTAATTACGAATTGCACAGATTCCTTCTCACTTCATTTTTTAGCATCTAAACGAACGTGACCTTCCAATGGTGAACCAACTGTGGTGCAAAGCCCTAGACTTTCAATAAATCCACTAATGGAATCACCCTGTCCAAGGCTTGGACACATAAGATTAGCAAACTGCTGTGCATGTTCTGGAAATTCTAAAAGTTGAAGAAGTGAAACCTTGTCGTCCAAATAATTCGCACCCTTTTTTGCAAGCTTTTTATCCTTTAGAATTTTCACAAATAGTTTCTGCATATCTTTTTTAATTGTACCCATGCATCCCAAGAAATCCGCTAAATCTGTAAGAGAGTCGGTAATATTTCCACTTACTAAATCCACTCCCATTTTTCCGGCAGAACCTGAACAACCGAGCTTTTCGTCTGCAATTTCTTGTATAATATCGCCAGCCAATGTAGCAGCATACTCTACTCCCGAATAAATGTTAAAGAAAAAATCCGGCGGAACCTCATAACCTAACGTACCCCTGAGGAATAAATCTATCGTCAAGGCAAAGATTGCCTCAATACCTGTTCTTTTCCCGTCATATTGTAAATACTCACCTTCGCTGAACGTAATCGTTCCCAATGATTTCGAGACATACGGGCCTAAAAGAATTACATACGGCACTTGTTCATCTTTAACAGATACAGGATGGTCTCCTTCCTCGAAGTTCAGGGATGCCTTTATCCATGTACCGGTGAGATTACATAAGGTTACTTTTGCCTCAATTTTGTCTTCGGTTTGGTTTTTATACTGAAAGGTTAAAAGCAAAGGTTTCTCAGAACTATATGATCGCTGAAAACTGAGGACAGCCCCGCTGGCACGCTTCACTTGTAATTTGGCCTTTGCTTTACGTGTCAAGCCGTTGCCACTACCTTTGACTTTAAAAGAGTACATTCCAATAGACGTATTTGTTGTAGTCGAAATAGTCAAAACTGAGCTTTCACCCGGTGATATTGGATTTGGGCTAAACTCTGCTGATGCTCCCGAAGGTAATCCCTCGGCAGCCAATGTAACAGATTGGTTGAAACCATTTGCCGACTTCACAAGCACTGAGTAGGTAATAGATGAACCTTGAACTATTGTCTGCTGTGCAGGTGTTACTTTAACGGAGAAATCACCTCCAGACTGAGATTCAGTCAAAAGAAAGGATATAGAATTACTTGTTCCGCCATCTGTTGATACAGTTACATCATATGTCCCGGCAGATAACGAAGAAACGGTTGCCTGAATTTCTGTGTCACTCCAGGAAGTAATATCAGCAGAAACAGTACTAAAGTTCACCTTACTTGATCCTTGTTCAGCGCCAAAATTAGACCCGGCAATAGTAACGTTGGTACCTGGTGCCCCAAATACAGGAGAGAGATTATCAATATGTGGAGTACCACCCGGAGTCGTTGTCGGTGTTGCCGATGCTGTAACTGTTGGGGTTGGAGACGGCGATGGTGTTACTTGAGGTGTTGGTGTTGATGTAATAGTCTGACCTAGATTAATATCAATTTGAATAGGTGTAGTTCTGTTCGTGGTCGTCCCGTCCCCTAATTGCCCATAATCATTATATCCCCAAGCCCAGAGCGTACCATCTGCCTTCAAGGCCAGGCTGTGACCACCACAAGCAATGGCTGTAACACGATTGAGATCATTTACCTGTACAGGTGTGCTTCTGTTAGTGGTGGTCCCATCACCCAATTGTCCACCACCATTCAATCCCCAGGCACAGACTGTGCCATCTGACTTTAAGGCCAAGTTGTTACCACCTCCGCTAGTAATGGCAGTAACCCCACTAAGTCCGCTCACTTGTACGGGTGTGTTTCTATTTGTAGTGGTACCATCACCTAAAATTCCATTACTATTATTACCCCATGCCCATACTGTACCGTCAGACTTCAAAGCCAAACTGTGCGAATCTCCACCCGCAATGGCGGCAATGCTGCTAATGCTACTCACCTGTACCGGAGTACTTCTATTTGTGGTAGTTCCATCTCCCAATTGACCATCTTCGTTCCATCCCCATACCCAAACCGTGCCATCTGACTTCAAAGCTAGGCTGTGATCCCTTCTACCAGAAATGGCAATAACGCCGCTGATTCCGCTCACCTGTATGGGTGTACTACTACTCCAATTAGTTCCCCCATCTCCCAATTGACCATAATTATTCCAACCCCAAGCCCAAACTGTGCCATCCGACTTCAAAGCCAGGCTATGATACAATCCAGCAACAATAGCAGTGACACCGCTGAGACTACTCACCTGGACAGGCGTGATCCTTTTGGTAGTCGTCCCATCTCCCAATTGACCAATACTATTATCTCCCCAAGCCCAAACCGTACCGTCTGACTTCAAAGCAAGGCTATAGTACCTTTTACCAGCAGAAATAGCGGTAACACTACTGAGACCACTCACTTGTACGGGTGTGCTTTTGTCGGTGGTAGTTCCATCACCCAACTGACCATAATCATTACCTCCCCAAGCCCAGACCGTACCGTCTGATTTCAAGGCAAGGGTGTGAGAATCTCCTGCTGCGATCTTTGGGGTTATTGTTGTTGATGTTGGCGTTGCTTCTGGTGTTGGGGTTGGTGACGGAGACGGGGTTGGAGTGGACGTTGCTGATGCTGTAAAAGTATATGTCAGTGTATATGCGTTTGTGGTATTGTATGAGCCATTGTATCCCAGAACTCTTATGTAGTAGTTCCCCGTGGTGGTGGCGCTGTAGCTGATTGATTCGCTTGCGCCTGTACCGCCGTTGTCATACCCTGCCACCCATGTGTATGACGGCCCGTAGAGTTCCACATAATAATCGTTGGAGGACGGTACGGTTAAGTTTATGGAAATCGTGCCTGCGGTTGTTATATTGACCTTAAACCAGTCCACGTCACTATCCGAGCAAATCTTCCCGCTGTAGCTTGCGCCTGAGGACAGAGGGCCGTAAGCGGTGGAAGAACTATCATTAGGCTCGTAACTGTCAGTACAAGTGGTTGGCGTTGGAGATGCATCGGGCGTTGGTGAAGGCGTTGGGGAGGGAGAAGGAGTCGGCGTTGTTGCATCTGAACTTGATTGAACGATTCTACCATCCCACCCCACAGCCACAAAGGTCGAGTTACCGTAGGCAACTTTATTGAGGCTATAAATACTACTCGAGTTCTTAGTCGTCCACGTTATCCCGTCCGGCGAGGTGTAGTAAAATCCACCACCAGCCACAGCCACAAAGGTCGAGTTGCCATAGGCGACTCCTCGTATCCCCCAATAACCATCCATTCCACTTGAGCGTCTAGTCGTCCACGTCACGCAGTCTGTCGAGGTAAAAATTTTTCCCAAATTAGCCACAGCTACAAAAATCGAATTGCCGTAGGTAATATCATATATGGATATAGTCGAGTCAATTGGTAAGGAGCCAGACTTGCTCCACGTTATCCCGTCTGACGAGGTAAAGGCGTCCCTATAAGCCACAGCCACAAAGGTCGAGTTACCGTAGGTGATTCCACCGGGGGGATAACCCGTACGCCAATTCCTAGCCGTCCACGTCACGCCGTCTGATGAAGTAACGACTATTCCACTATTATAACCACCCCCCACAGCCACAAAGGTCGAATTACCGTAGGTGATTCTACTGAGATACTTGGTAGTACCAGAATCCCTGGTCGTCCACGTCACACCGTCTGGTGAAGTAACAATTGTTCCATCACTCCCCACAGCCACAAAGGTCGAATTACCGTAAGTGATTCCTGTGAGAGACTTAGTTGTACCAGAATCCCTGGTCGTCCATGTCACGCCGTCTGGTGAAGTAACGATTGTTCCCTCCTCCCCAACAGCAATAAAGGTCGAATTGCCGTAAGTGATTCTACTGAGGGTATTACTCGTACCCGAGCTCCTAGTAGTCCACGTCATACTATCCGTGGATGCCATCAGATGATGGGAAGAGAAGATGTCCGATATGCAAAACACAGTCAGAAAAAGCGCTGCGGACATTGCAAAAACCCTGTCCAGTTTTCTCATCTTGTCATTCCCCTGTTTAAAAAAGATTAAATCCGAACGAGTCGGAAAAGGTGGTATCGCAGGCTTCCAGCCTCCATAGTGTTAAATTCAACAGCAGGCAGGATGTCTGCGCTACATACTATTTTTGTTCGCAACATAATACCCTTCAAGAATTTTTTTATTCATACCAATAAAGCCCACTTTTATTCTTGTTCTTCAGATGTGTCAACTGAATGCTTGAACCGAGTATATGGTATTCAAAAAATTATTTCAACCGTTATTTTCAATACAGAACAACGTGCTTTGTGGAGCTTAAGTCATGCGTCTGCACAACGAAACACAGCAGGGTATGCATAAAAATAATCGATTCACACTTGACAACATGTTAATTATATATTATATATATTGTTAATTAATACCTATTACATAACGTTAAGAGGGTAATACTTGTGAAAAACAAAGATGATGAAACAACAAAGATAAGCTCATTTGAAGTAATAAAAGACCTGATTAAATCTGGTACTTTATCTAAGAAGGAAAAGAAAAGGCTTCAAAAAGAACTTGAACAGGCAGAAGAGGGCGGGACTGGAACTATTTGGTTAAAGTCACGGGAAGAGTACGATGAGATCGTAGAAAGATGTGAAGGTTATCTTTTAAGCCCAGGTGGGGCTTCTGGCAGGGTGGGCATAACCAGGGCAAGAGTACATCAGCTTGAAGCAGAAGGTAAAATAAGGGTATATCGAATGAAGGCAGATGAGCCATTTTATACAGAGGAAGATTTTAAAGAAGAAGTAAAAGAGCTTCCTTTTTGGATTCGGCCTTTTATAAAATTCCAACCTCCAAAAGCTGGTTGCTATGTCTTCGTTGACATGAAAACCCTTGAAGCATACATGAAAAATAGAGAAAAAGAATAAAAGGAGATGATTCATGAGAATTAAAGCCGCAGAGGTATTTTACAGTCTTACAAAAGACGGGAAATGTCCAAATCCCAAGTGCAATAAGCAGATTAAAATCAAAACTTCGACTTATGAAATATATAAAATAGGGTATCTAAAAAAGTTTTATATAGACAGAAATAAATTAGGAATATGCCCTAAGTGTAAAACAACAATTGAAGTTGATATATAAGCAATAAGACATAAATAAATTAAATAAATAAACGGCAAAGAAGTCTTTTAAGACAAAGAAGCCGGGATTGTAGTTGATTTGTTCAACTGTAGTCTCGGCTTTTTTTATTGCATTTTTTATTAATAATCACAGCATTCTTTGATTTTCTGTTGTGTAGAAAATGAAAGAATGCTGTGGCCTGGAGGGGATAAAAGGGTTGCGCGAAGAAATGGGTGTTAAGCCTTCGCTCTTTGCGTAGTGTCTTGTACGAAGCGAAGAGGGAAGGGAATGTATAAGGTGTATAAGGGGGATCGTTTTTGTGGTGGAGAAGGACAAAGAATGTTGAATTTGGGGAAAATATAACTTGGTGCAAATTAGATCGTCTGGTCAGTAAACGAAATCAAAGATTAAAAGTCCGAAATCGTTAATGTAAAAAAGGAATTTAAGGGATGAAAAAATCAAATGAGGTCTTTTATGGAAAACACTTATGGTACGTGTGTGCTGAGTGGAGCGGAGCGTCAGCGGGAGCGCAACGAAGCACGCACGCGTACGTACCTGAGGAAAAGCAGATGAACAGCCATATTTTAAGTAGTGTATGGATGTCCATACCCTGGCACAACAATGTACTTGCGCCATTCCTTAGGCGTACTGCCCAGATACGGCAAGTACGCAGGTAACATAAATATGCAGGCGCAAGCAAACCTGTGTTGGGTTAGCGGAACAATAATAACGGTCAGATAAAGATTACAAGGGCTGGTAATAATACATGCGGTGCGAAGCCTAGTAACACAGCACCGCCAAATTACAGGGAACTATTTTTGGAGGGTTTAAAGATGGAGTTTAAAGAGGTATTTAAAGGAATTGATAGTTTATATGTATCTTATAAGGGTACGCTCAAAGAAGGGATAAAAGAACACCTGGGAGAAAAAAAGAAACTGGCTCAATCAGAAGATGAAAAGGAACAAGCATCGGCAAGAATGACCATTGATGACCACTGCTTTGAGGTAATGGACAGAGGCGCTAAATGGTATCCATTTATCCTGGTTGATAATTGGTACCGTGTCCAGGTGTCGGGAAGTAAGAGACAAAAACTCCCACAAATATATGTTCAGGTGTCGAGCGAACTCCTAACCTGTTATGGTCTTGATAACTCTATGAATGAATTAAGAAAAACAGTAAATATGCTCTTAGAAAAGATAGAAGAAGAAACTATCAGCAGAACCGATGTCTTTACTGATTTTGTTACCGATAGAGAATTTGAAGCGATTGAAAAGGTCTCCTGGATTGCGAGAGCGCAAAAGACCGGTAAATATTGGGACGGCGATATACTCACCGGGTGGACGATTGGAAAGGGCGGGGATATTTTAGCAAGGGTTTATGACAAGACCACGGAAATTTTAACGAGTCATAAGGATTATCTCAAAGGGCTATGGGAAAAACAAGGGTGGGATACATTCCAAAGGGTATGGAGACTTGAATTTCAATTGAGAAGGGGATTTTTAAAGCAAATGTCAATAAACACATTTTCAGAAATGAATGAGAAAATCAATGACGTATGGGGTTACTGTACCCGTGATTGGTTAAGACTCGCAATACCGGAAAACACGGAAAATAAAACACGATGGAAAACAAACCCACTATGGGAAAAGATTCAGGCGGTAAGATTTAATGACGGTAAATTCACCGGGATATTAAGACAGGTAAATAAATCAAGGATGCCCAGCGATAAGACATTATTCCAAAATGGCATTGGGTATATAACGGCATACGCAGCCAGGGAAGGACATGAAAGCGTAAATCATGAAACCGTCAATGAGTATTTAGATAAGGCAAAAAACTATCTCAGGGAACAAACAAAAGGAAATGATGAAGAATACTTAAAGACAAAGATTCATATAAAAATGAAGAAATACAACAAGACATCAGGGGGTTAACCATGAGAATAGCGACCATAAAAGAGGTCTCAGGATTTCTGAAAGTCAAAGAATCAACCCTGTACTCCTGGGCAAATCAAAAGCGAATACCGTCTTTTAAGCTCAACGGACTCCGGCGTTTTGACATGGAAAAGATAGAAGAATGGGTAAAAGCGTCTCATGATTCAAAAGTCGTACCCCAAAGGATCACAAAAAAGACAACAAGGAATCAGGATATAGACAGCATCGTTAAACATGCAATCGGGGAAGTGAATGGAAACGAACAATACAAATAATATACAGGACGAACACAATATTATTATTGCTCATCCTTCGTATGAAGTAAATCAAACATTTATGTCATTAGGATTCCGGGAAACGGTAATATCAAACAATCAACCAGAGGACAAGAATTTTTATATCATTTCCAGGAAAGATATATCCATACACAAAGAGAATATTATCAAATGCGAAGAGAAAACAATCATATTCCATGAACAAGACAGGATACTCTTAAGGGTTAATGACCGATGGGACAAAAGCAAGATATTGACCTATATTACCAATCCAGAACCACCAAAAGAACTCTATCAGGAAATTAAGAATACGCTAAAAAACTATATCGAATTTCAAAAAGAGGCCATTTACGGCATTATAGCGGCGTGGATTATAGCCACATACTTTCACCGATGCTTTCATGCCTTCCCCTTCTTATTCATTTATGGAAAGAAACAAAGCGGCAAGAGTAGATTCCTGGACTTACTGGAACGGCTGTCATTTAACGCCATGAAGGTAAAAGGGGTTTCCGTTGCATCCCTTGCGGATAGCATTGATGGGATACGAGGGACGTTTCTCAATGACCAGGCTGAAGAACTCAGCAACAAAAAGAATGCTGAAATATTAGGCATTCTTTCAGATAGCTATACAATCGGCGGCGGTAAAAGAAGGATTGTAAATACTTCAAATAATGGCCGTAGAATTTTGGAATTTGAGACTTACGGGCCAAAGGCATTTGCAAGCATAAAGGAAATAGACAGCGATTTAAAGGATAGATGTATAGAAATTACCATGCTCAGGGCTATCCAGGAATATCCCTACCCTGATGCATACTTAACCATTTGGAATGAGTTAAGGGATAAGTTATATAAACTTCTTTTGACAAGGTGGCATGCAGCAAGAGACCTCTATCAGGACACAGGGAAAGACGTATCCCACAGGATAAAGGAACTCTGGAGACCGATTGAGACCATATTAAGGCTTGAAGATGTTCCCGGTGAAGAAGCAAACGAGATCAAAGGCTTTTTCTTGGAATGCATGCAAGAAACTCAAAGTGAACTGTCTGAATATGAGATCAAACTCTTTGAGACGTTAAAAGAAATTTTGAGGGGAAAAGACAAAGACATATTGACCGTAACCGATATAGCGGAAAAACTCAAATCTGATTATGCAGCTATGAATGAGAAAGAAAAAAGGGGCATACAGACGTGGATAGGCAGGACGTTAAATCAGTTGAGTCTTTATACCAGGCATGCGGGCAAAAAAGACGGAAGAAAGGCATACGAATTTAGTTGCGAACATATTGAGAATATTTACAAGAGATACAAAACCGATACGACCTCTGGTGACTATGGGGAGACCTGTGTATTAAGTCATAAGTCTATGTCAGATAATGTGCTGGTAGACCTGGAGACTAAAATTGAGGAAATGGTAGGGTATAGCCATATTCCAGAAAAGGAAATTGAGATTTGAGAAATATTTCAGAACTTATCAATACCATTCAGTCCCTTGGATATAAAGTTACTCTAAAAGAAGATAAGATTAAAGTTAGGTTTTTAGGTAATGGCGATCCACCGAAAGAGGCTTCAAATATAATCAGTGCAATGAAAGGAAATAAGCACATAGTCATAGAGTATCTGAAAAATATTTCCATGATGGAAAATATCTTCAAAGATGCCGTGACTGAAATTTCTAAGGTTTATACGGTAAACGCCATTCATTACACACAAAAGATGTTTCCCGAAACGTATGAAAAAGCCATTACTGCTGAGAACAAGATTAACAGTCTGTGGGATGAAGGGCAAGACATAAAAGCCTTTTATGAAGCGGTAAGGGCATGGCAGGACATACAAATGAAATTCATTGAATTGTTGAATGCTAAAAAGGGTGTTGATACCGTTATGGATGATGTATATAATTCATCCAACGGGAAACCAGGCCCGGGTCAAGGTCTCGGAAAGGAGGTCGTATAACATGGGACTTTACAAAAGAGGTCTGGTCTGGTGGATGCGGTTTACCTACAAGGGACAACAGGTAAGGAAATCAACAGAGACGACAGATAAGAAGCTTGCAAAGAAGATTTACCATAAGGTGGTAAATCAGATAGCTGAAGGTAAATGGTTCGATGTTGATGAAGGAAATCAAAGAATCTTTGAAGAGCTGGCGGAAAAATATGAAACTCAGGTTTTTAAAGAACTCAAGAGTTATCAGAAAAACAGATGTTATTTAAACCAGCTCAGGGGATTCTTTGGTACATACCGGTTGAGTAATATTACCCCTGCATTGATAGATGATTTTAGACAACTAAGAAAAGCACAAGGGGTGACATCAACGACTATCAATATACAGTTGTCAATGCTCAGAAGGATGTTTCATCTTGCCCAAAAGCGTTGGATGTGGGTAAAAGAGATACCTCTTATAGAGATGGAACCTAATGCAGATAATAAGAGAACAAGGCACTTATCCTTTGAAGAGTTTCATAAGCTTTTGGAGTTCTGCGATTCATGGTTAAGAGATATTGTCATTGTGGCTGCCTGGACTGGGCTAAGGCGTGAAAATGTCGTCATGTTAAGGAAGACACAAGCAAACCTTTTAAAAAGGGAAATCACCGTGGATGGCACGGAAATAAAGAACGGTGAAAACTTGAGAATTCCGATTGCCTGCCCTGCGTATGAAGTGTTGGCAAGTCTCATAATCAATGACAAAACCAATAGCCCTTATGTCTTTCGAAATGAAGAGGGTAAACCGTACAATTCAAAAAATGTGTACAGGGTATTTAAAAAGAGCTTAAAACGTGCCGGGGTAGAGGATTTCAGGTTTCATGATTTAAGGCATTGTTTTGCATCATGGAACAGGCAAGCCGGGGTTGATATATATACGCTTGCTGAGTTAATGGGACATAAGGACACAAAGATGACGATGCGTTATGCTCATATTACTCCGGCACATCTTACAAAGGCTATTGGTTTACTAGAAAAAAGCTATCATGAATCCAGCACAAAATTAGCACACTCCAACAAAGATGTTGTTCATCAATCAGCATAACTTATTATGTTGATAATGGTTGTAAACGTAAAATAAAAGTGTTGGTTCAGATTGCAAACTTGAACCCGCGTAGTGTATAAACGGTAATAACCAAAATTTCATCTGCTTGTTCAACAAATATAGGACGGACTTGTTTCGTTTCATAGACCTTGCCGTTCCATTCACGGACAAATAGAAATTTCTTGCGACACTGGAGTCTCCCTAATTCCGCTGGCTCCCACGAACTATCCTGTATTACTTTTTCTACTTCAGCAGTGGTAAAACCACGTTTTGTTGCTACTCTTAAGAGCAATTAATTGATTAAATTCAATTCCCAATATAAAGTTTACGCCTATCATAGTCACAATTGCCTGAAGTACAAGGGGAAGATCTTTTCTGTAACCATCTGGCAAAGTCATTACTAAATTGTCTATTTCGGTCATATCTTCAAAAAAATTGCCATGAAATAGTTCGTTTCTATATTTTCGAGCTATCTCTTTTATTGAATTTGGATTAACTACAAATGACTCTTCAGTTCTAATAGCATCCAACGCTTCCCCAATATACTTATCAAAATCATCAGTTTCTGATTTGATTTCTCCTTGAATGAGGCTATTGCAAGTGGAACACATTTTTTCTGAAAATTTCTTACATAAATTTTTTATAATATTGTTTTTCAATGAATTGCGTAATTGCATCTCTTTATAGTTAGCCAGTGATTCCATGAGTTGAAAGCTTAGTGCAATCTTCGCTTCTTTGTAGAGTGTAATATAAAGCATTTTAAAATAAGAAAGAAGTTTAAGGATTTTCTCTCGATTAGGATCGTTGAAAATATCTTCTACTTTCTTGATGAGTACAGATGAAAATACTGGTAAAAAATTTTCTTTTATTTCAATACGACTATTGTATCGGCTTGGGCATACATAGGCATAGGGGTTAGATTCGTTTTTAAATTGTATAAATAAAACTTCTTTTTTGTACCTACCTACCAATAATTCGTATGATACAGGAGCACCTGTGAAAAATGATACACAAGAAGTAAGAAGTTTTAAACGCTTTTGAATAGATATTATAGTCCACTGCTCTTTGTTGCTGAAATAGAGGTTTCCATCATTAATAGAGAAAATATTAGGTAGACGGTCTTGTGGATTACGATAATTATTAAAAAAATGAAATAACATATCATTATTTTTTGCAGGATAAAAAGTTATACCCCATTCATCTGGAGTATCAGTTGGGGATTCGATTTTTGTAAAAGTGCATATCTTTGGTAGTAAAGTTATTTCAGCCCATATTTTTTTATAATCATTTTTTTGAAAAACAATTTTTTCTTCTCTCCCCAAATTTATTTTCTCACTTAAAGAATTAAAATCATCATAATACCTGAATGATACAGATACAAAACCATTATTAATTTTAATATTCCAATCTTCTATTTGTCCTTCAATAATTTTTGGTATTTCTTCATATGAGGGAAACATCGGCAGAAAAATGTGGAGTTCGAGATCTGGTTGAAGTATGATTATTGCAAAATGCCACTCGTCATTTACCCTTACACGCCCAAGAAATCTGTGTTCTTCAGTTAATCGCTTATTCTTCACAGAATCCCATTCTCCACAATCTTTATCTCCTCATCCGTCAATCCATATAATTCATACACCAACTGGTCGATCTGTCGGTCGGCGGCGTCAATCTGGCGCTGGATGACGGTCTTGTCATGGTCTGTCTTTGCCGATGCTAATTGCTTGTGGAGTTCAAGCATCTGGTTAACTAGCACAACCATACGGTCGTGAAGGGCTTTGTCGGCCAAATCAGAGAGATCGATTGATCGGATAGGAAGAGCTTTTATATCTTGAGGATTTAGCTTAGGAAATGTATCTTTCCCAAAATTTGGCAGAATCAAACCTCCATACCAACTTATGAGTTTTGAATTCACCATACCAAGTAAATATCGCAAATCGACCAACTTGGTATTATTTAATTTGAAAGGGGTTATACTATGACCATGATAATAAGTTTCTTCGGCAATTGTAGCTTGAATTCGTTTGCCCGTTCCTGGAACCTCGCGGAATAAAAGTCGAAGTCCTTTAAAGAATCGTTCATCACGAGGGGCCGCCAACCATGGTCCGTAGCTAAGCCACTCACCACTCCAACCCAACTTGTACCTTGAAACATCTTTGCCTTCAAGCCATTTGCCACAAGTATTGTCATGCTTGTTTTTGTAATGATATGCTCGATTTTTTATTAATTCTGTATTCTGTCCTCTATATCTGTCATATGGTGTAATTCCTTGGATTGCATCACCGAAATCTGAAAGATCTTTATTCGCTGATTTCTTAATTTTGGCAATCAAACCACTTTTTTCTGGTCTCAGACGATAGTCTACTACATGACCTTCATTTTCTTTCCACACTTTGGAAGAAAGTTGCCAGATACCTTCACTCGTATCGATTAGTATATTTTCCGCTTGAACACTTTTACGAAGTAAAAAAACAATTGTATTTATCACTGCTTTAGCAAACACACTCTCCCCATATATCTTTAATATTTCAAAACTCATACTTTCGGAAACAAACTTTCGCAATAGTGCACAGTTTTCAAGCTTAAGCCATAGTTCGGGTGTAATTAAGCTGACAAAACCTCTTTTTTTACAAAGCAAAATTGCCTTTTCGATGAAGTAGATATAACTATCAAATTTATATTTATATGATTTGAACTTTTCACGGATATAATCCTTTTCGGCATCCCCAAAGAATGCTCCATACGGCGGATTCCCGATTACCACATCAAACCCGCCGTTTTTCATTATCTCAGGGAATTCTGTCTCCCAGTCGAATGGATTGATGCGGTAGCGTTCCTCGTCTGACAAACTACCGCTGGTTACAACCCCCTCGCCCCCTTTGTTAAGGGGGATATCTGGATTCCCCCTTAACAAAGGGGGATTTAGGGGGTTGTTATAAAAATCCGTGCCGATGAGCGAGTTGCCACATTTGATGTTGTTGCCTAAATCCGGCAATGCGCGCTCGTGAAATAGCTTGAGCTGCCTTGCCAACGTCTGTTCTGACTCGCCTTCCAGCACCTTCAATAAAAGAGAAAGCTTGGTTACTTCTACGGCCTGCGGGTCAATGTCCACGCCGTAGATGTTGTTTAAAAGGATGCGTTTGCGCTCTGAGGTGGTGAGACGCCAATTTCCAGCAATCCCCCTTTGTCCCCCTTTTGCTGGTTCAATCGCCCCCCATTGAATGGAAATGTTTTGACAACCCCCTGTTTCCCCCTTTGTTAAGGGGGATTCTGTTGGTTTTCCCCCTTTTACAAAGGGGGATGGAAGGGGATTTGAATCTGCAACCTGATACAGCGCTGGTGAACGGCCGGATGCCCATTTCTCTGGGCCGTCGGCCACATACCAGTCACGATGCCAGTCAAGCAGGTATTGATATGCGCCCAATAGGAAAGAGCCGGAACCACAGGCAGGGTCGAGGATTTTCAGTTTGGATACCTGCTTGGGGGTAACGTTCCTGATTTTGGATTTCGGATTTTGGATTTCTGACTTCACAACCCCCTTGCCCCCTTTGCTAATGGGGATTTTCGCACATTCGTCATTCTGCAATCCGGAATCCAAAATACGACCGACGGTGTTCTTTACGATGTAATCCACAATATACGTCGGTGTGTAATAGACGCCGCCTGCCTTTCTGACTTCGGGCTTTTCTTCTACTACGGCACGATGGCCTGCCGTCAGGCGGATTACCTTCCCCAAAAACTGCTCATAGACCTGCCCAAGAATGTCGGCGGAAATGACGGAGAATTCATACGGGCTGTCTGGATAGTAGAGGTTTTTGATGATATTTTTGAGTATGCTGTCATCAATGGCCAGACTGAGTGTCAGGGTATCGGGAGACTCAGCCCTGTCTTTGTCCTTTTGGAAGTGAAAAAGGCCTGAGTTGTACCGTTCATCGGCGCGGTGGAACATTTCACAAAGGCGTGCGTACACACGGTCTCCATTCTGTAACGCCATGAGCCGTCCGTACGGCTCCATTCCGCGATCCTCACAGATACGCAGGAATACGATGCGGTCTATGGTGCGCTGGACGGTAAAGTTCAGGTCGTGCTGGTTTAGACCGGGATTACGTAACGCCAGGGTGCGTGCAAGCGTGTCGCGCCAGGATTCTATTTCTTTCAGAAAGGCGTCATCAACAGATGCCGTGCCTTTTTTAACCTTGGTCGT
The DNA here is from genome assembly GCA_016188675.1 of Planctomycetota bacterium. Lineage (GTDB taxonomy): Bacteria > Planctomycetota > Brocadiia > Brocadiales > Brocadiaceae > Wunengus. The sequence continues at coordinate 11,108 of JACPHJ010000188.1, read as the reverse complement.
TTCGGCGTATCTGTCAAAAGAACCTTTTAAGACTGCATCGCGCGAAAATATTTCAACTATCTCATCCCATCGTTGTGCGTATTCAGCACAGGTAAGGTACAGGATACGGGCGGTAGACGACTTGTCTGACTTATCGGGTTTGACCCGGCAGTCATACACGGCAAATTCTTCGAAGTCGGTGAGTATACTCAAGGGGAGTTTGGCTGACCATGCGTAGCGGCGCAGTTGGAATGCGGGCGAAATGTCGTCTTTGAGATTAATAGAGGGTTTCTTTGTCTCCACAAAGAACTTGCGTGTCCCGCCGATACGGAAGCAGTAGTCTGGCGCCTTGGTGACGCCGCCTATCTTAATGGAGTCTTCGTGGATAACGTCTTTGTATGCCTCGGCATAGCCCTTTTCGTTGTTTACGTCCCAGCCAAGAATTTCGAAAAACGGGTCAACGATCTCACGCCGGAGTTGGGTCTCGTTGTATGTGCCTGAGCGGTATGACTCGCGGTTATTATCGAACCGCTCGATTAATTTCAGGATTTCTTGAGGTGCAGTCATTATATGTCTAATTCCCTCCATTATCCTTCCCGTAGAGACAGGTTTCAAACCTGTCTCTACGGTTGTTTAGCCCGGTCTGCATCGGTCTTCTCTGATGGCCAGTAATAGGCGTCGGGGGTATTGCGGGCGCCGAAGATCGCCGTGCCGATGCGCACCATGTTTGCGCCTTCTTCAATCGCTATCTGATAATCTCCCGACATGCCCATGGAGAGATATTTCATTTGCACCTTATCAATACCCTCTTTGATAACATTATCGTGTATCTCTTTTAACACCTTAAAACACTTGCGAATCTTTACTTCGTCCTTCGTAAAGAGGCCGATGGTCATGAGTCCATATATCTTTAATGTATTGTATTTGGCGGTCTGCCTGACCAGATTAATCGCCTCTTCGGGTGATATGCCATATTTGCTTTCCTCATGAGAGGTGTTGACCTGGATCAGGATATCCATCGAGCGACCCTCGTCCTGGAGCCGCTGGTCTAATTTTTCTACCAGAGATAAGCGATCTACGGAATGGATCATGTCCGCAAATTTAAGGACGTCTTTGACCTTGTTCGTCTGCAGATGCCCGATGAAATGCCATTCCGCATCCTCATCTTTTAATACCTCGTATTTTTTTAAGGCCTCCTGAATCTTATTTTCACCAATAATACGACCGCCTGCCCTGACGGCATCGCGTATTCGTTCCGTGTCTACCGTTTTTGTGGCCATAACGAGGACTATATCCTCCGGCTTTTTACCCGCCTTTATGGCTGCACTGGCAATGTTTTGTTTTACTAGCTCTAAATTTTCTTTAATTGACATGTCGTCTCCAAATATATCAAAAATACATTATTTAAATAATTGACTTTTTCCCCATTGGTTACAAGGGAAAACACACTATAGTAAGGGTCAAGATACATGGGTCAAGGTTGTAAAGACTTAATCAGACCTTTTAGCAACCTTGCTACTTGCCCCTTACCTCTTCACTTAATTTTTTTCCAACAACTCCTTATACATACGTTCTGTTTTTGATACAGTATCTTTAATATCAAAATACGTCCTTAGTCTTTGATATCCATTTTCAGCCATTCGACTGGCAAAAGAATGGTCTTTCAGAAGCTTGACAATGGCGCTGACTAGCTGCCTTGTGTCTTTAGATGGCACAAGTATTCCAGTCTCTCCATCCAGGACGACCTCCGGCACGCCACCCACATTCGTTGCGACAATGGGACATTTCATGGCCATCGCCTCCAATAGCACGACACCAAATCCCTCATTGATTGACGGCAGGACGAACAGGTCGCTGCATGAAATAATTTCAGGAACATCGTTACGCATCCCCAAAAACCGTACATGGTTTTCCAATCCTAAAATTTTTGTTTGCCTTATAAGTTCTTCTTTGAGCTCCCCATCTCCGAGAAAAACCAGCCGTATATTCGGTATTTCTTTACGTACTTGATCAAGGGCGGAAATCAGGTAGGTATACCCTTTTACGGGCACAAGCCTTCCTGCTGTCACAACCAGGAAACAATCACTATCAACCCCGATTTCTTGTCGTTTCCGTATCCGATCTACCTTCCTTTTCTCTAAGCTTTCAATGTCTACTCCGTTGTAAATATAATCAAACTGAGATTTTTGGCCTATTTCAGCTTTTAAGTACGGTTCGATACCGTTTTTTGTCAACGTAATAATTTTGTCCGTAAACCCGGCAGAAAATCGTTCGAGCCATACAAAAAGACATGTTTTTATCTTTCCAAAGTACCCTTCAAAAATATCCCCGTGCGGGGAATAAATAATACCATGCACCTTCGCCATTCTGGCCGCCAAACGGCCAATGAAGCCGCCTTTCGATGTATGACAGTGAACAATATCATATCTGCCCTTACGTATCAGAAAATAAAGTTTTAAAAGGGCGTATACGTCTAAAAAAGGATGGATATCTCTAATAAGGGCGGGAATAACAAATACCTGGAAACCCATGTCCTTTGCGAATGCAATCATATCATTTTCGGATTCCCGCGCCAGTCCCGTTGCTATATGATGCACAAACTGTCTCTTATCGCAACGCCGCAATACTTCAAGGAGGACGGCAGGCGCGCCGCCTTTTTCAAGGCGTGTAATTACGTGCAACACCCTGATCTTTTCTGCAGATTTATAATTGCTCATTCTCCCTTCTTGTTCCCGGAAGGCAAACCAAACTTCACAAATATGGGATTTGAGAGGATGCGCGAAGGCCCGTCAATATCCAGCCGGTAATAAATCTTTTCGCCCGGTTTAACGTATTTATCTTCATAGGTCATCCCGGTATTTCCCGTTGATTCAAACCGATGTATCACTTCACCGCTTCGAATAATGTCTATTTTATATTTTACGTCCTTCGCCGTTTCCGGAAGTGACACATGAATTACCAGCCGTGGGTTTTTTTCCGTTTTCAATTCCTCTCCCATGTAAGCCTTTGAGGATTGGGCTGTATCTTCGATTACGAATGTATTCAATACTATAGCCGGAGACTTTTCGCCGTACAAATGAGCGGCATACACACGGCCTGCCTTCAGCGCTTCGGTAACGGCCTTCTCGTTCTTTTCTTTTAGCAGAAATATGGTTTGCGAATCCTTGATAGAAAACGTGTCTTCGTCCCCGAAGTCCACTTCTCCGATAGCCCAAACTGGGCGTTCACGTTCTCCTTTGCAGTATTGATTGAGGATTTGGTCCCATACACCTCCCGGCGGAATCATGTACTTAATACCTTCTGCAAATGCTGCAAACCCCGTGTAATTCTGCGCCTTAAGCAGGTCTTCGTGATAAGGCTTTGTAATAAGCTTAACCCCGCCCGCTTCCTTATTCACATCTTCCGCTTCCGGATGAGCCCAGAAGGTCACACCGCCTCGCGAGTTTACATAGTCAATGACCGTCTGATATGGCGCTATCCCGCGACCGCCATGATACTGGTCATACCGGGGAGATGAGAAGGGGAAATTGTTTATCGTAAAAATTATCCCCATCAGGAGGCAAATGACGCTTGCAGTTTTTTGCAACGTGGCAACGCCGTCTTCCTTCGCCGATGAAAACAGAAGCCATCCAAAGACAAAAAAACAGAGAGGCCAAAGACTGACTAAGGTATCCGGCGAAATCCTTCGGGGATAACCCTTTCCAATCGAAGGAAGGTTTTTATAATCCGAGGCGTCGTTCAACCCCATCACCAGGATGTGCTTGTGCCCATCCATCATCTCCAGGTCTTTAGTAAAATAGCTCCCCTTCCACCAATAAAACGGAATTGCTTCCGCCCCGTGCATAATCAGCATCTCAGGATATTTTTGATTTAATCCGGAGATAGTATTGATATAGTTTGCCTCCCCGTAACTATGAATGGAGCCTTTTTCCACGACCTTCCTGATAAACTTTCTGAGCGGCGGCAACCCGTATTCCCAGCGCATGGTATCGTGGTCGGTAAAGACGGCAATTTCCACCCCAGCGTCATGGGCGATCCTGGCCATTTCATCGGGAGGCAATTTGCCGCCGCTGATGGTAGAATCGAGATGAATGACACCGGTAAACAATTTGTATTCATCGCAATTGGCCTTGCCCTTAAAACTAAAAAACAAGAAACATGCCAGGCATACCAAAAATATTTTGATTTTGTTGTTCATACTATAAACCAATTCATTAAGGACAGCAGAAAGCGCAACCGGAACGGTTGCGCTACCGGTTTGAAATTCTTAAACACAAACGAACAGCTCACCTTTTTTTCATTCCCCTCACCCCCTGGTTTTTCGTCTTTTTTTCTTTTAACCTATAGGCGTCTTCCAGGCTGATTAACGCCTCTTTAAGATCGGGCGATATTTCCAATGCCCGTTTATATTCAGCAATTGCATCGTCGAAATGTCCCTGTTTTTGATAAACGTCTCCAAGCTTGTTATGGGCTGCGGACAATTTTGGATTAATCTCAATTATTTTTTTCATATCTGCAGAGGCTTCATCTAATCTGCCATTTTGCAAATAAAGGATGCCCCGGTCATACAGCGTTGAAAGATCGTTAGGGGTCAGCCGCAATGCTTCATTGTATTCAGCTATAGCGTCCGATACCATCCCTTTTTCTGAGTAAACCACTCCCAGATTAAAATGAGCGCCTGCGTGATTTTTGTTTAATGACAGCGTCTTTTTGAATACGAAAACAGCCTCATCGTAATTCTTTTTTTTTGTGAAGGCAACACCCAGGTTATTATAAGCCTCTCCAAAATTCGGACTGATTTCAATTGCCTTTTTGTATGCGGCAATTGCATCGTCAATCATCCCCTTATCTACATAGACGGCGCCGAGATTATTATATACCTCCTTAAAGTCTTCTTTATTTTGCAAGGCCTCTTTATATGCGGAAATCGCTTCATCCCTCTTCCCTTGTAATGCCAGTGATACGCCCTTATTATTACAAAGCATGGCGAGTCTGTTTTTTGCGCCTTTGTGGTTAGCGTCTATCGATAATATCCTTTTGTAGGTAAGAATGGCGCGGTCTTGTGAGCCGTTCGATTCGTAAGTGGATGCCAGGTCCAAAAGCATCGGTATGTCTTTGGAGTTGGATTTAGCGGCTTTCTCAAAAGATTGAATGGACTCGGACGTCTGTCCCTTTTTCTTGTAAAGGTATGCAATATTTTTGTGACTTTCCGCAAGATTCGGGTTAATCTCAACAGCCTTCTTGTATGAGGAAATGGCGTCATCGATCATTCCCTTACCGGCATAGGCGTTCCCCAGATTGTGGAAGATACCTGCATCGCGCGGATTAATGGCTATGGCTTTTTTATATGACTCAACGGCATCATCGAAAAGATTCCTTTTATTAAAAATATTTCCGAGATTATAGTAAGCCTCAGCGTCATTAGGATTAATTTCAAGCACTTTGCGAAACTCACGAACCGCTTCGTCGAACAGGGAATTTTTGTAATACAGAATACCCAGATTAAAATGTGCATTCGCATTGGAAGGTTCTTGCAGAATTATTCCCTGATACTTCTTTATAATTTCACTATCGTGGGTATCGTTAGTCTCTGCAGGGGAAGGAATTGCAATTTTTAGGCATAAGAAGAAAGAGATACCGAAAATACCTGAATAGATATATCTTGTGAAGTGTCTAGGCATAGTATGATCCGGGAATATCTACAATATTTTTCTTAATAATGTGCGCCTTTCATACGCAGCGACCTTTTCTTTGTTAATGAGTTCCTTTATTTGGTAAGGATTTCGAATCCCCTTAAACACGCGGCTGACACTTCCAGTGACTATAGTAAGATTGCCGATTTTAAATCGTTTCTGCATTGACCCTTGTTTAATGGAGATATTATTAATGTCACAATAATTTATTTCCTTAAATTTTCCTGAAAAAGGACCTTTTCTAACCAGAATTCCCTGATTCGTGATTACATATCCCGTCGTGCAGACTGAAAGAATAATGTAGATAATGACAAGACCGCTAATCGATAATATACTTAATCCTGTAATAGTATTTATTCCAAATGCGGTAAAAGCCAAAAAGATGGAAAATGCCAAAATGGTAAAGGTTAACCAGTATTGCCAAATACCGGGTTTGAAGGATTGGATAATTTTTGTTTCTGTGGCTTTAGTAAAAACAGTTTCCTTATTCACGGCTTTTGTTATGTTATAGAGCTTTAGCATTTACCATAAGATCCCAGTCAAATGTGTGGTTTAGGCTATTTTTTCATTCGATCTGAGTCAATGCCCTGTCAGGACTTATTCCAATAAGACTTGGGAGTATTTTAGTTGAATTATAGGTAAGGAGTCCGGCTATGTCAAGGCAAATGCAGGGCAATCGTTCATCTGAAAACATCTTGAATGTAAATAAATAATTTCTATTTTCAATGTCCATAAAGCGGGCAGTTTGGTTTTATATAGTGAAATGCCCAGCTACCAAAATAGGCAAAACACAGGAGCGTTGCCCAGAAAGACTTTAGAAAATCGGTATATTTGTTATTTTTCGTGTAATGTTCAAGACCCTTTGCAGCGAGGGTAATCAACGCCGGATTTACCAGGATATCGTTAGTGCCAGGAGGGTAATTAGCGCCAATATAATTAATGGTTATGCCAATCACTGCGCTAATGAACAGCGAAAGATATATATTTTCTTTGATAATGACGATACTGGAAATAATGAGCATGTGCGACATTAAGGACATTACTACATAATGGGAACTCCTGTAAAATTCATAGGAGGTAAGAAAGTAAGGGACAAGAAATATAAATAGTATAGCATCCTTATTCTGCTTCTTATTATAAGTCAGCAAGAATAACGAAGCGGGGGCAATGAGCTTAAGTACGTCATTATCGCTCCAATAACCTATGTCACCAAAAAAAATACAAGCAACGCCGATAATAGTGCCCAGGTACAGAATCAATTCCATTCTGTACTGCAATCTCATAATCCACCATATCAAAAGAAATACAATTAAGGATTTCAGTATGGCGAAACATTCTTTAAGCCAGAATATCTCTTCGTAGACATAAATCAGGCTTTCCAGACTATCGAGTATATGTTCCATAATAGGGTAAATTAGTTTTTTATAACTAAATCCTGCAAACAAGGCTTCTACTTGTTTGCAGGATTTAGGTCATGCTGTATGTTTTGGTTGATGCTGAGGTATTGTTATTATAAATTTACTTCCAACATCCACGGTACTTTCGACTTTAATGAAACCGTGATGAAGGTTTACAATGTGTTTAACAATGGAAAGCCCCAGTCCGGTTCCACCCATTTCCCGTGAACGGGCAGGGTCAACGCGATAAAATCTTTCAAAAATGCGCGGGATATGTTCCTGTGGAATGCCAATGCCTGTGTCAGATATTTCAAACCGAACAGAGCCATTGCTGGGGTAAATCTTCAGACCTATCCGGCCGCCTTTAGGTGTATATTTTATGGCATTATCGAGTAAATTGGTCAGCAACTGGCGCAAAAGATATTCATCCGTTTCAATCATTGGTATTTGCTGGGGCATATCCAGTTCAAAAGTCTGGTCTCTTCCTGCACAACTTTCTTTATAATGAGAAAAAATATCTTCCATGCAAAGATGCACGTCCACATTGTGAAGTTCTATCTTTAACTCGTTTGAGTCTAATTTGGATAATTCCAAGATATCCTTGATCAGGTTATCAAGTCTCTGCGTGTGTTTCATTATAATATTGAGAAATTCCCGCTTAGAGTCATTGTCTGTAACATTATTCTCAAGCAATGTTTCCACATACCCCTTAATAGAAGCAAGCGGAGTTCGCAATTCGTGCGATACATTGGCGACAAATTCCCTGCGTGTATTTTCAAGTTTCCGCAATTCAGTAATATCATGAAACACCAGGAGAATCCCATGCGTATTTTTATCAATCTGAATAGGGGAAAGGTGCATCTGCAATAATTTCTTTTCGGGAGAAAGAATTTCAATTTCAGAAGTCATAGTCGCCTGAGTTTTATCCCCCATCTTAGCCGACGACCTTACTACTTCTCTGACCAGATTACATAACTTCTCATTTCGTATCTTTTCCCACAGATAGTCTTTGTTTAATATAATCTTTGATATGCCGAACATGGCTTTTGCCGCATTGTTGATAAGAATGATCCTTTCCTGGAGGTTTGTTGTTATAACCGCATCATTCATGTTGGCCATGATGGCGTCCAGCTTATTTTTGTCATCCAGAATGGTTTGCATCCTGGATTGAAGCTCAGTTCCCATAGTATTAATTGCATTTGCCAGGTCTCCTATCTCACCCGAAGAATCAATCTCTGCTTTTCGGGCAAAGTTCCCCCGTGCAAAGCTCTGTGCAATTTGCGTAATATTCATAAGCGGCGACGTATTTATTTTAATAATGACAAAACCTATGGACAGCGTTATCGCAAACGTAATGAGTATATATAAAATCAAGTGATTAATTGGCAATACATTGTAATCCAGATGTTTTGCCAGCAAATTCATTTGATACCCCTTTATAACCCTACTCACAAAATACCCTGCCAGGCTCAAACATCCGGACAAAAGGACGACATAGCTTATAAAAATCTTCCAAAATAATTTATTTTTGAACATCCCTGTTTATTCCCTGAATTTATAGCCGATTCCGCGGATCGTGACTATACGGTTCGCATAGGCTTTTAACTTTTTCCTCAGTGAAGCGATATGGACATCCACCGTCCGGTCAATAACAAACGTCTCTGCGCCGGCAACGGCATCGAGCAGTTGATCCCTTGTAAAAACCCGTCCCGGCTTGCTGGCAAGCTGATGAAGAAGCCTGAATTCTGTGAGTGTTAAAGGAATAGTTTCATTCTTCACAGTCACTTCATGTTTGCACGTATCAATAGTAAGACCTTCTATTTCAATATAATCCTTTGTTACCGGGGAAATTTTTGACCGCCTGAGCACCGCCTGTACGCGCGCAACGAGTTCTTTCGGGCTAAAGGGTTTTGTTACATAATCATCGGCGCCCAGTTTCAAACCCAGGGTTATATCCACTTCCTCTCCTTTTGCTGTTAACATTACAATAGCAGTATTAGCCAGCTCCGAATCTGCTTTTAATTTTTTACATACTTCGAGACCATCAATGCCGGGCAACATGAGGTCTAATATAACAAGTTCCGGTCTCTCCCTTCTGGCCAGAAACAGTGCATCTTCACCATTGGAAGCAGACAATACTTTGTAACCATCTTTTTCAAGGTGATACCTGATTAATTTTACAAGGTCTTGTTCATCATCCACAACAAGGATTTTTTCTTTTGACATAGGTGTTGTATTATGGGTTTAGTCTATTCCTTTAAACACTCTTCGAATATCGATAAGGCAATATCGGCATCGTTTTTAGTAAGGATCAAAGGCGGGCAGAAGCGGATGGCACTGCGTCCACAACCCAAGAGCAAAAGCCCTTTTGAAAATGCCTTCTGGATAATGCTATCTCTTTCTTCCAACGCATATGCCTTAGTTTCTCTATCTTTTACAATTTCCACGGCAAGCATAAGACCCAGCCCTCTGACATCTCCAATGATGGGATACGTGAGTTCTAATTTCTTTAGTTCACTTATCATGTAAGCGCCTTGTTTGGCTGCATTATCTATAAGTCCTTCTTCAAGAAGCCTGATCGTTGTGAGCGCCGCCTGACAACTCACAGGATTGCCACCAAATGTGCTTGCATGGCTGCCGGGCTGCCAATCCATTATTTTTTCCGATGCAACCGTGGCGGATAAGGGAAGCCCTGACGCAATACCCTTGGCAACCGTAATTATATCAGGAATTATATCAAAATGTTCAGAGGCAAACATCTTGCCCGTTCTTCCCATCCCTGATTGTACTTCATCGGCAACATAAAGAATACCATAATCACGTGTCAACTGATAGAGCGCCCTGTGAAATTCCTTTGGAGGCACAATGTACCCGCCTTCCCCCTGTACAATTTCCACAAAAATCGCCGCCACGTCCTCTGGCGGGACCTTCGTTTTAAACAGTTCTTCTCTTACCCAGGTCACACATGCCATGTTGCAATTATCCGGAGCCAGACCGTAATAACATCTGTAACAGTAAGCATAGGGAATGTGAATCACTTCAGGAATTAAAGGAAGAAAATGTTTGCGCTGATTTAATTTGCTCGCTGTCAGGGAAAGCGCCCCCATGGTTCTCCCGTGAAAGGCGTTGTAAAAGGCAATGACAACGGGTCGTTTTGTATGGTAGCGCGCAAGTTTAAACGCAGCCTCTACAGATTCCGCGCCGGAATTTCCGAAAAAAACCTTTTTCGTATGCGATCCGGGGCAAATCGCAGAGAGTTTTTCCGCCAATTGAATATGTAGTGGATTATAAAAATCAGCGCCAGACATGTGAATAAGCGTATCTGCCTGATTTGAGATCGAAGATATCACCTCGTCGTGACTGTGTCCTGTATTACAAACGGCAACACCTGCCGTGAAATCCAGAAAAACATTATCATCGACGTCAGTAACAGCCATACCTTTTGCGCTTTTTACCACCAATGGATAGCCCTTCGTCGAAGACGGGGAAACATATTTCTTTTCCCTTTCCAGGTATTGAGCTGCATTGGGACCAGGAAGTTTCGTATGTATGGAAGGATAATTTTTAAGCGCCATATGAACCTCTTAGTACATTGTCAATATCCAATATTAGAATAATTAAGGAAAAAAGTATTAGTTTTTTTTCTGGCAATAATATTTATATACCAAATCCGCAAATGCCTCCAGGGCGTATGAACCTTTTCCGAGGTCTGCAAGGCACCTTCTGAATTCACGTAAATTTTTAAAATTTTCCGATATGTACTGGGCTACAAACGTTTCGGCAGATATAAAGTTTAATTCAGGCCCTTTGTCATCCGGGCTTTGATAAATTTTATAAGCCACAATATCGGTAATCATTTTTAAGTTAACGTCTTTTACCCTCGAAATCATGGTCTTGACGATTTCAAAGCTCAGGAGTTGCTTGTCCTGATAGTAATTAAACACCGTATCAGCAAATTGATTAATGGATTTCATTCCCTTATCAAGTTGAGACAATTGATTTGTAAACGAATCCATATCCTTAAATTTTTCAGCTATAT
>JACPHJ010000184.1 GCA_016188675.1 Planctomycetota bacterium | reverse complement strand
ATTCTTTATATGCCTTCTCAAGATTACTGCTTTGCTTTTCCAGTTCCTGATTTATACGAACCAGGTCTTTTGTCCTTTCCTCTACAGTCTTCTCCAGATTGGCTGTATAGTTCTTGAGTATATGTGTTTTTTCTTCCAGAGAACTTGCCATCAAATTAAAGGAATTCGACAACTCACCGATTTCATCATGGGAGGTGATTTTTATGCGTTTGCTGTAATCGCCTTCGGAAATGCTTTTTGTTATTTCCGTAAGATATAAAATTGGGTTTGATATTTTTTTCCCAAAGAAAAAGGCGGAAGAGATAACTGCAATAGTTACCAGAAATATGATCGGAGCAACGATTGTGTGCAGCCTTTTGACCGGGCCATATCCTTCTTTCACGTCAATTTCGGCAATAACGCCACAGTCGAGTTCCGGAATCCATTGCCAGAAACCCAGTACCTGGATGCCGCGATAATCCGTATAACCCTCTCCGTCATTTCCTTTTGTACCTTTGATACATTCTCCGGCGCTCTTGGTGAACGTTCCTGTTTTTGGATTTTTTACCTGGAGTTCAAGTGTCGTTCGCTGCTGAACAAGGCCAAGGTCTTTGAGGTCTTTTAAATACTTGGATTCGGAAATCATAAACCCGTCTTTATTGATTAAATATGTTTCTCCCGTTTCTCCCAGGCGGACGCTCCTCATAAGTTTGCTGATCTCCATTACATCCACCCTTAGACATACCATGCCTATAACCTTGTGTTCATAAATAACAGGCGTTGAAATATAGAGGGTTGGTAGTCCCAGTTCGAGTTTTCCATACTCATTTTCCAATGGAATTACAGAGGGGGCAATATTCGAAACGAAAGTTATACCACTGACGGCCTTCTGAAAAAATTCAAAACCCGCAACATTGGTAATTACCGTTCCTGTTGAGGTGGTAATCTTTAAATCTCCGAGGCGGTCGCAAATGAAAATTTCCTTATAACCATAAGCCTCTCTTAGGGTGTTTAAGTGGTGCAGCAGACGATAAAAATTTTCACTTCCCTCAGATTTGTAAATAACGCCGGGTACATTCGGGTTTTCAGCGATAATCCGGGCGTCCGCCTTTCTCTCTTCGATCCATCGCAAAATGAGTTCAGTCTGCTTGTGTCCTACGCCTTCGAGATTTTGTATCAGTGCGTCCTGTAACGCCTTTTTTTCTGTGGGATAAATGAATACCCTCATGATAAAAATAGGGAACACGGCAAGTAGGATTGAAGAGATGATAATTTTCGTTCTGATGGACTTGTATGACGGAATATGAATCTTCCTCAGTATTATGAGGAAGAAATTTTGCAGGATCTGTTTGATGTCCGTATTCATTCTATAAAATAACAGATTCCACAGAGGGTTTTATTGGGATTTATTTCTTACAAAAGAAGGTATGTTTTTCATGTACTGATTAATCAGTTCAACGGTAATTTCTGTAACGCCTTCTTTGATAGCATGTGCCTCAATCGATTTTTTAGCCCTGCTCCTCACAAATATTGGCGCCTTTTCCAGTCGTTGTTTCGCCGCTTCTGTCCATACCGGTGATGGAGGGGATTCATTTTTAATCGCCTCGCCGGATGCCTTCAGATATGCCTGAAATTTTGTAATGATACCTTCGTTTCTGGTGGTCCGCTCACCCAGAAATGACTTAATTTGATCAATGACTTCTTTTTTATGTGCGCTCTTTAGCTTTTCTTTGGCCTTGTCCCATGCATCCATGCGGAGTTCATCAAATCCGATATTCTTGATGCGTTTGGAAGCAAACTTCATGGATTCGTCCCTTATTTCAGAGAGAAAACCCGAGGTGATTTCCTTGTAGCCGTGCTGTCGCGCCTTTTTCTGCATTAGCTTGTATATGCCGGGCCGTACAAAGTCGGGGGCGTGTTCTACCCGTTTCCTGGCTTCATCCGTCCATGGAATTTCGTCGTTATGCGTCAACTGGTTGTTTTCGGCAGGATGTGTGTCCGTATTTTCATTCATATTTTTTGGAAATGATGTCTTCTTGTTTGCCATCATTTCTTCACGTGCAGCCTTCATTGTTTCCAGTGTTATTTCAAGATAATTATTTTTTGCGGCAAAGGATTCGACATTTTTGATGACCATGCCCCGGCCAAAAGAAGGGATTTGTTTGAGGATATTTTTTGCCTCATGACTCCAGTTCATGGTAAAATTCTCTTCCGTGCCAAACGTTTCCGATGCAGACAACCGGATGACCTTATTGCCGTGTTTTCCGGGGATATAATTACACCAACCGTCCTCGTCCATCTGGTTGCCTGTGGCAGCCAGCGCACGTGCGCGGCATCCCTTGCAAATGTCCATAAACTCACATACACCGCACCTGCCGTGGAGGCTGTCATGCCGCAGGGTCTGGAAATCTGCGGTGTTTTCCCAGATTTCGACAAAACTTTTCTCTCTTACATTTCCTGAAATATTGGGCATATAGGGACAAGGAGTAACATTGCCTTCAGGGGTAATCCTGCAGTAGTGGGTGCCGGCGGGGCAGCCGCCTGCATACGCCCTAATAAGCGGAGATGCGCTGTCGTGTTCATATACAATCCTTCGATAGTGTGGAGCGCATTTGGCGCCCACCATCATCTTCCCACGGTATTTCTCGTGTATTTCGTAAAGTTGATGCAACGCCTGGTCATACTGTTGTGGCGTGATATCCGTCAGGTCTTGTCCCTTTCCCGTACACACAAGGAAAAACAGATTAAAGACCCTGGCGCCGATGTTGTATGAAAAATCAATGATATCGGGGATTTCATTGAAATTATCTTTAGTGACTGTGGTCTGTATTTGAAACTCGATGCCCTGTCTGCGGCATGCCTCAATTCCATTAAGGGGGTCATCCCAGGCGCCTGATATTCCCCTAAAATTGTCGTGTCTTCCAGGCACAATGGGGTCAAGGCTGATACCAATCCCCCTTACCCCGCTTTCTTTGAGTTTCCTGGCAATATCAT
>JACPHJ010000008.1 GCA_016188675.1 Planctomycetota bacterium | reverse complement strand
TTTTTTAAATTCCTTCTGAAAACACAGGTAGTACAGTGAGAAGTTACATGCACAAAAAAACATAAAGGTTGCAACCACAATTTCCATGTAGAGGCTATTATAATATGAAATACTGGCATTTTTTGTGGAAAATCCGGCAGTTGATGCTGTACTGAATGTGTGGCATATCGCATCAAAAATCGGCATGCCGCCGCAGAAGAGCATCAAGATCATGGAGGCGGTAATGATAAGGTAAATAATCCATAACAATTTTGCCGTTTGGCCAATTCTCGGTCTTAATCGGTCAGCAGTTGGTCCACTGACTTCTGCGCTGAAAAGCTGATAGCCGCTAACACCCATTGCCGGTAATAACGCAACGAAGATGACGATGATTCCCATGCCGCCTAACCACGCAGTAAATGCCCTCCAGAAAAGTATACTGTGAGGCAGTATCTCTACGTCTTTGAAAATGGATGCCCCTGTAGTTGAAAAACCGCTGGTCGTTTCGAAAACGGCATCGCAATAAGTTGTGCATATACCTGAATACCAATAGGGGATGGCGCCCAAAAAAATACATACAATCCAGCTAAAGGTGACAATGGCAATGCCTTCCCGGATACCAATATCCGCAGCCTTTTTTCTAAGTAATGCTTTACTTAATCCACCTAATATACCTGTAATGATGATAGTGTAAATAAAGGCCCACACGGTGGCATCCTCTTGATAATAAAAAGCCACACCGAGTGGGACAAGGAGTATCCCTGCCAGCATAAGCACAAGGTTGCTTACCGTATACAATACAATGGGAATATTCATAGGAGACGTTCTCTAAAAATGGTAAATTTCCGTTCAGTCTTTTTTGCCGGAGAAAAGGGATTGTACCTTTTCTATGGCATTGGGGAGGGCAAAGACGATGACACTCTCGCCGGGGTTTATGAAAGTGCTGCCAGATGGTATCTGCATAACGCCTTCACGCACAATGGCGCCCAGGATGGAGCCTTGTGGGAAGGATATTTCCTTTAAAGGCTTACCCACAATCTTTGAGTCCCCTTCGGCTATCAGTTCCATAGCCTCGGCCTCGCTGTTGTGAAATTTTACAACAGAAAGCGCATGGCCGCGTCTGATATGCTGCAGTATAGAACCAACGGTGATTAGCCTCGGATTGATTACAATATCCATACCTAAAGAATTAATAATGGGTACAAAAGTGGGGTCAACCGTAAGGACGATAGCTTTCTTTGCACCGAGTCGTTTTGCTAATAATGAAGACAGGATGTTAGCTTGTTCGTTTTCGGACAAGGCTACGAAGAAATCGGCAATATCAATAGACGCCTCCTTCAGAAGGTCGATATCAAGGGCGCTTCCCTGGAGGATGATGGTTTTGTCAAGTATGGTAGCAGCCTGCTGTGTTTTTTCCTTATCCGGTTCAATCATAGTAACACCGATCTTCTGTTCTTCCAGTTTTCTTGCCAACTCAAGGCTACAGCGATTTACACCATAAATAATGACTTTTTCAACCTCGTCCGCGCGCCGGTTGACCATCGGCAGGAAGTATGGTAATGCCTCTTTGGCTACCAGCACAAAAATATTGTCATTAGGCATCAGTTTAGTTTCACCCGTTGGAATAAGCATTTCTTCATGCCGCTGAATGGCAACGATAAGAAAGGAATCGGTAGATTCGATTTCTCTTAGTTCCGAGAGTTTTTTCCCTGCTATTGGGGCGTCGGCAGGCACGCTAAATCCCCGCAGGAGAATATCTCCAGCAGTGAAATCAGCCACATAGATGGACCCGGGAGTTCCTATAATATCTAAGATGGAGTTAATGGTGATCTTTTCCGGGTTTACAACGAGGTCTATATGAAATTCATTTTGGTGGAGGACGGATTGTTCATCGGTAAATTCGGGGTTTCTTATCCTTGCAATTTTGGTTTTGACTCCATAACTGTGAGAGAGCATGCATACAACCATGTTGATCTCGTCACTATTGGTAACGGCCAGCACCATATCGGCATTTTTTATCCCTGCATCTTCCAGGATTGCCGGAGAACTGGCGCTTCCTGATATCACAGAGACATCCAGTTTCTCTGTAATACGTTTTACAAGGTCTATGTCCCTTTCGACTACGGATATGTCATGCCCTTCATTTGATAACTGCTTTGCCAGGTTAAACCCGACGGCGCCTGCGCCAATAATAAGAATTTTCATGGGAGTACAACTTCCTTCTGCTGGCTTACCGTTTTTGGATTGGAGAGCTCAACAGCGCATAATTCACTTAATTTCTGGAATTGCGGCTTGAACTCATTTCCGCCGAAATTGGGGTCTTCTGCTGTTAAGGTATCAATGAGAGTTTTTACGGTATCAAACTTACCCTGCTCAAACATAGCGTTGGCGATATCCAGACGGCCTTGCCAGCATAATTGATTATTTTGAGGTGATTCTTTTATCCAGTTTACGTACCATTCCAGGGCGCGGTCGTATTGTCTCGTTTCTTTTAAACACTGGATGAGTTCTGTTTTTATCGTACTATCATTGGAAAATCGCTTTACAAGTTCTTCGTAAAGAGCCAGTGACTTTTGATAGTCTTTTAAGGCAAGCAATGTTTTGGCTAATTTGATCTTGGTTTGTAAAATCTGTTCCTGTAGTTCAGGCTGTTTCGAATATTCTGTAATCTGTCTTTCAAGGACGGCCTCAGCCATTTTGTAATTCTTGTTGGTGTAAAAGGTGTTTGCCACTGTGTCCATTGATTCAAAGTTCATACTTTTGATATTCACGAGAGAGTCCGCTGCTTGTTCTGCTACCCGTTTGTCGACGTCCTGAAGCGCTTTTACCAATGATTCTATCGCCTGCTGATTCCCAATCTGACCTAATGCTGTCACTGCAGATTCCCGTACCCTCGCGCTCGTATCGGAGAGTAGTTTGATGAGCGAATCAACAGAGGCGGGGTCTCCGATTTTGCCCAGGCTATCTGCGGCATACCAGCGCACGCGTTCCTGTTCATCATTCAGGGCGGCAATTAAAGACTCTACGGCGCGGGTGTCACGAAGCTTACCAAGTGAAGCGGCAGTACATTCTCTTATTTTTGCTTCTTTATGGCCTAAGAAGGCAATGAGAGGTTCGACTGCCCTTGTATCCCCAAGTTGCCCCAAAGATTCTATGATGGCGCATACAATGGACAAATTGGTGTTACTGTTTAATGCCGAAATCAGAGACTCTTCAGCCTCGGGCCTTCCGAGTTTGCCCAGGGCATTGGCGCTTTTTTCCCGTACGACCAGGCTTTCGTCTCCCAGTGTATAAATAAGGGGTTTGACAGCCCGCTCATCTCCAATTTCACCCAAAGTCTGAATTACTTCGATACGCACCTCTTCCTGTTTGTCGGAAGCAGCGTCAATCAGCACGCCAATTACGGACGGATCTTTGATTTTCACCAATTCTTTTGCTGCGAATATCCTTATTTCTGGATATTCACTCTTGATGGCTTCGATCAGGGGTTTTGGGTCCGATTTGTCCGGCCTGAGTTCAAGCAGTTTAATCGACTTTTGTGCTATTTCAAGTTTCAGGTGTTCAAATTTTGATTCAAACTGTTTCGTATTTTCTTCCTGTTTTAATACGATGTCTTCCAGCCATTGCTCCCGCGTTTTTGACTTATTACGAATCCACCATTCCTTCCACCATGCTGGATCGTTACCATCGGCCTGTTTCGTAATTTTTTCCAAAGATTTTTTCGCTACCTCCCTTAGCCCGCGGTCATTGATCGCTAGCATTTTAATCAAAGGCTCGACAGCATCGCGATTGTTCGTATTACCCAGCGACTTTGCCAACAACATCTTAACGTTTAGAGATCGTTGAGGATCAAGCATTGCTTCCGACATTTTCCGTACCGAAGTTCTTGTTTTTAACATGCTGAGTGCTTCCGCAGCCGCGGTCTGTAAAGTAATCGATTCGCTATCAAGTAGTTCAATCATAATGTCGGTTGCACGATCATCCCTGGTAAATCCGAATGCATTAATAATGGAGACCTGCACGTCTTCGTTTTCTTTATCGTCCTTTAGTATTTTTACGAGCGGTTCCTGTGCATCAAGAAGGTTTAGTCCCAACAGAGAAACAGCCGCAGAGCTTCGTATCGTAGGATCGTTAGAATGTAACTGTTCTGTCCATTCGTCTAATTTGCGACGTAGTTCAAGGTCTGTCTTTGGCTCTACCTTTTCTACAACAACCTTTCTCGATGGTATTGTACATCCTAAAACACTGGTTAGGCTTACAGATACTATTAATATTCTGTAAAAAGTTAATTTAATTCTTTTTTGCATTTTAATACTCAGTAATGAAAAAAAGGCAAGTATCTGGCAAGGATATAAACGTAGTTTTGAAGTTGGATAAAAAATAATAGCAAATTTTGTTTCCCAGGTCAATACAAAAGATAATCCCCAAATACTTTTTTAGATTCATTATAAATTCTATTTTGCAGTTTAAAACGAGATGGATATAATGTTGAACTATGCGTGGAAAGTTAATAGTCATTACCGGTGTTGATGGCAGCGGGAAGACGGTGCAGACGAAGCTGCTGTGTGAGCGACTGCTGAAAGAGGGATATCCTGTAGTTACTGCCGATTTTCCTCAGTACGGCAAGACCTTCTTTGCCGATATGGTGATAAAATATCTTCGGGGTGAGTTTGGCAGTGCAGACGCAGTGAGTCCCTATCTGGCTGCGATTCTGTATGCCGGCGACCGCTGGGAGTGCAAAGAACAAATAAACACGTGGCTCAGGGAAGATAAGATCGTTGTGTCTAATCGCTATGTGTGCGATAATATGGCCCACCAGGGCGGGAAAATTTGTAGTCCTGCCGGGAAAGAAAAATTTTTCCAGTGGTTGGACAGGTTGGAACATCAGGTCTTTGCAGTTCCAAGATCCAATTTGAATATTCTGTTATACGTGCCGGTAGAGATTGCATATAAACTTGTCGAGAAAAAAGAACAACGTGCTTACCTGGCAGGAGAAAAAAAGGATATCCACGAAGAGGATATAAACCATATGCGTTATGCGCAGCAAACCTTTCTGGAAATTGCTCAGGGGAAAAAGGATTGGATAATCGTTGATTGTACAAAAGACGGCGCATTAATGTCCGAACAAATGATTGCCGATAAGGTATGGTATGCAGTTCAGGATACATTATTATGAAAAGATGGCAAAGAATACAGACTAATCGAGGTCTCTTGTAAAAGCGCTCATATGGCAAACAGAAAGAAGATTCTTATTATGGGGGCTGCAGGACGCGACTTTCATAATTTCAATGTCTGCTTTCGTGATAATCCCGAATATGAAGTAATTGCCTTTACTGCCACGCAGATACCTAATATTGCGGGAAGACAATATCCCCCCTCACTAGCCGGGAAACTATACCCCATTGGAATTCCCATCGAATCCGAACAAAAACTGGCATCGCTTATAAAATTTCATAATATTGACGAGGTGGTATTTTCCTATAGCGATGTTTCACATGAATACGTGATGCATAAGGCCAGTCTTGTGAACGCAGTCGGTGCGCGATTCACCCTCCTGGGGACAAGGGACTCAATGCTCAGGAGTAAAAAACCCATTGTGGCTGTATGTGCCGTGAGAACAGGCTGTGGAAAGAGTCCCACATCACGAAAGGTCTGCGAGATAGTCAAAGGGCTGGGAAAAAAAGTTGTGGTGATAAGACATCCCATGCCTTATGGCGACCTCATCAAACAACGTATGCAGCGATTTGCTACACACGATGACCTCGAGAAGTATGATTGTACCATCGAAGAGATTGAAGAATATGAACCCCACATAGAACAGCAAACCGTTGTGTTTGCTGGTGTGGATTACGAGGCTGTTTTAACAGAGGCCGAAAAAGAGGCGGACATTATCGTATGGGACGGCGGTAATAACGACACTCCTTTCTATGTGCCTGATATTCATATTACCATTGTTGACCCGCATAGACCAGGCCACGAGCTTACCTATTACCCTGGAGAAACGAATTTGCTCACGGCAGACATTATTGTCATTAGTAAAGAGGATACCGCAAAGACAGTTGATATAAATCTTGTTAAAGAACATATAAAACAATCAAATCCCAAGGCTAACGTCATAGATGCGGCATTACCAATAACGGTTGAAAGGCCGGAACTTATAAAAGGCCGGCGTGTGCTGGTTGTTGAGGATGGACCAACCCTGACACACGGAGGGATGGCCTTTGGCGCCGGGATGCTTGCCGCAGAAAAGTATGGGGCAGCGGAGATCGTTGACCCAAGACCCTATGCTGTAAGGTCAATTGCGGAGACGTTCAGGAAATATCCTCACATGGGTAACCTGTTGCCGGCGATGGGATATGGGCAATCTCAGGTGGAAGAATTGAGGGAAACGATTCATCGCATTCCGTGTGACATTGTAATTATTGGCACTCCCGTTGATTTGAGAAAGATTATCCACATAGACAAGCCAACCGATCGTGTCCGGTATTTCCTACAAGAGATAAGCACGCCTACACTCAAAGAACTCATTGAAGTACGGCTGAAAAGTTTTTGTGTGACATGATGAAGAAGAGTCGGGTCGTTGTAATAGCATTGGGAGGAAATGCCCTGATTATGGAATGGCAGCGGGGTACAACTGCAGAACAATTTGAAAACACCCGCAAGAGCTTAGATGGCATTGTCTACTGCTTAAAACAAGGGTACGGAGTAGTCATTACTCATGGGAATGGGCCGCAGGTGGGGAATCTGTTGCTCATGGTGGAAGCCAGCCGGACTCAAGTGCCAGAACTTCCATTAGCAGTCTGTGTGGCCGATACCGAAGGTGCGATTGGGTATATGGTTCAGCAGTCTTTGACAAACCGTTTGAGAAAAGAGGGATTTGACAGATGTGTCGTTACTGTGTTAACACAGGTTATCGTTGATAAGCATGACACTGCCTTTTCAAATCCAACGAAACCTATAGGTCCTTTTTTTACCAAAGAAGAGGCGGAACACTTTCGTAAAGAAAAAGGCTGGCAAATCGTGGAGGATAGTCACAGGGGATATCGTCGTGTTGTCGCTTCGCCCAATCCTTTGAAAATTGTGGAAGAGCGGGCAATAAAATGTCTCCTGGAAGCAGGCGATATTGTCATTGCTGCCGGTGGCGGTGGTATTCCCGTTATTACGAAAGAAGATGGAGATTTGGAGGGAGTGGATGTTGTAATTGATAAAGACCTTGCCTCCAGTGTCCTTGCAAGGGATATTAAGGCTGATTGTCTCATGATGCTTACCGGAGTGGAACATGTTTTTTTGAACTTCAAACAACCAAATGAACAGCCATTAAAAGCCCTAACGGTAAAGGAAGCGCAAAGATATTTACAGGAGGGTCATTTCCCTCCCGGAAGTATGGGACCAAAAATTCAGGCGGCTATAAATTTCTTGAATTGGGGTGGCGAGGTAGCTATTATCACCTCGATTGATAAGGTGAAGGAAGCATTGGAAGGCATAACAGGCACAAAAATTAACAGGGAGTAAATGCGATAGAAATAGATTGTAAAAAAGATTTAATCTATTATAATGGGGCAAAACCGTACTTTATCACAGAAACCGTATTTTGAAAAAGGAGGTGTGTTATGTGTACGACTTGTGCAAAACATAATCCCGGCGGTAAGAAAAAGGCGGCTGCAAAGACGGCAAAAAAGACTAAGAAGAAATAAAAAATCCCCTCCGATAATCACAAATTAAAATTATCGGAGGGGATTTTTGTTTAAGCAGACAATAAGCCGAGTCCTGTCGTGGATGGTCATTTATCTAGTCTCGTTGTTGCCAGCGAGATCTAACGGCTTACCCAGAGGTATTAGCGAAGCGGAACCACTTCATCCCTCTCTATTTAGCCTTTCTCCCAGTGGGGTTTGCCATGCCTCCGATGTCACCACCGGAGCGGTGGGCTCTTACATTAAGTCGGTATTTTTCCCAGTTTTTAGCAGGGAAAACGACCCCGCCATTTCACCCTTATTCCACCGAAAAGATGGAACGGTATATTTTCTGTTGCACTTTCCTTCCCGTCACCGGGACTCCGCGTTACGGAGCACTGTGTCCTGTGGAGCTCGGACTTTCCTCCCGTCCCTTCTGTTCATAGAACAGTC
>JACPHJ010000176.1 GCA_016188675.1 Planctomycetota bacterium | reverse complement strand
CGCCCAGCACAACAACGATTTTGTCGCCATCCGCAAAATCCTCAGTCAGACCCAGCGCCTCGGCAATACCACCCTCTCCTTCCTGATAGGTATAACTGATATGTTTTAAACCAAACTGTTTTCCGTCTCCAAGCAATCTCAAAAATTCTCCGGCATGATTTCCGCCGGTAACAATCATAATATACCGGATTCCCGCATTAATAAGAGTTTTAATCGGATAATAAATCATAGGCTCTTTGTATACGGGCAGGAGATGCTTATTGGTGATTTTCGTCAATGGCAATAATCGCGTCCCCAGGCCGCCTGCAAGTACAATCCCCTTCATCATCCGTCCTTTCTATCCCATGAATATGGTATTTCTGCGCTGTGAGGATCCATGCGATATTCATCCGGCGTATTGTAATTGTATGCTTCTGTCGGACAATTGATGACAATCGCCTCATGCTCGCTTATACATTTGAAACCGTGGGTAACCATAGGAGGTATTTGTATCAAAATAGGATTGTACGTACCTGCAATAAACTCATTTATCTGCCCAAAGGTAGGAGAATCTTTTCTGCTATCGTAAAGGACAATCTTCATCATACCATGTATAACAGCAAAATAGTCCGTTTGTATCTTATGATAATGCCAGGCCTTTACAACGCCAGGATAGGCTGTCGTTAAATATACCTGGCCAAAATTTATGAAAAGCTCATCATCCTTCCGAAGTATCTCCATTAATCTGCCACGCTCATCGGGGATGTATTTAAGTTTCTTTATCTTTACGCCGTCGATCACAGCCATTTTCCTTTATATTTCAGTATCTCTTGTTAATTTACCAGAAACAACCACATTCAGCTAAAACCAAATAGAATAAATACACACAACACATCACGCCCAAAAGGAGTGATGTAATCCGTAAAGGCTTGATAACTTACTTATTACAACCTTGATGAAACAATGATAAGAATATTTTCCGCCTAAGTCAATTCCAAATTCTATATTGACATATCTGTATTCCATAATTTATAATTTGTTCCTTAATAATTGATTTTTTTATAAGGTACGTAATTATGATCAGTAACATAGCAAAGGAATTAACCCCTCTTAGGGAACGTTTGCTTCACCTCCGGGACTCTCTTTGACCTGGAAAATAAAGAAAAAGAGATGTCTGCCCTGGAGGAACAAATCTCTTCCCCGCATTTTTGGGAAAACAAGGATAATGCCCAGCAAACTATCAAGAAATTAAAATCCCTCAAAGGAATAATTTTGCCTCTTCACGAATTACAAAAAACGCTGGATGACATCGAATGTCTGTCTTTGCTTGCCGAAGAAGAACAAGACGAACAGGCTGAGGCCGAGGTAGTAAAAGATATTAAGTCATTCACGCAGAAACTCGAAAAAGTAGAATTGCAGACAATGCTGAGTGAATCGCACGACCACTGCAATGCCTATTTAAGCATAAATGCGGGGGCCGGTGGGACTGAGTCCTGTGATTGGGTATCCATGTTATTCCGCATGTACAGCCGTTGGGTAGAAAAAAGCGGATTTACGCAGTCCCTCATTGACGCATTGCCGGGCGAAGAGGCTGGCATTAAAAGGATTACCATCCATATAAAGGGCGAGTATGCTTATGGATATTTAAAGTCGGAAATCGGGGTTCATCGGTTAGTACGGATTTCCCCCTTTGATGCAAACGCAAGGAGACATACATCGTTTGCAGCGGTTGATGTGCTTCCGGAGATTGAAGAGGAAGAAGAAATCGAAATTAACGAAAACGAATTGCGGGTAGATACCTACCGGGCATCAGGGGCAGGCGGTCAGCATGTCAACAAGACATCGTCCGCCGTTCGTCTCACCCATCTGCCAACCGGAATTGTCGTACAATGCCAGAGTGAACGTTCACAGCACCAGAACCGGAGAATGGCTTTAAGCATGTTGAAGGCAAAAATGTATCAGATAAAAGAAAAGGAAAGAGAGAAAGAACTCTCTGCGGCTTATGATGAGAAAGGAGAAATTGCATGGGGTCATCAAATTCGATCATATGTATTACAACCCTACTCCCTTGTTAAAGACCTGCGCACCGGCAAGGAAACAGG
>JACPHJ010000177.1 GCA_016188675.1 Planctomycetota bacterium | reverse complement strand
GCCCCATCGTCTAGCCTGGTCTAGGACAACAGATTTTCGATCTGTGAACTGGGGTTCAAATCCCCATGGGGTCATATTTATTCAGCGAAAAGCCATGTGATTGGAAAAATCACATGGCTTTTTTAGTTTGACAATGATAACCAGATTGCATATAAGATAAGGCAGTGTTTTTCTGCATTATTTAATTTTTAAACCCAATATGAAATATCAGGAAATAATAACAATTGAGCCTGGCAAACGTTGCGGTAAACCGTGTCTTCGTGGTATGCGCACCACGGTGTATGATGTGTTGTCATATTTGGCTGCCGGTATGACCATACAAGAAATACTAAAAGATTTTCCCTACTTGACGAAGGAAGATATTCAGGCATGTTTGGGCTATGCTGCAAACCGTGAACGTCAGTTACTAATAACCCAGTCATGAAGCTCCTTTTCGACCAGAATCTGTCACCAAGATTGGTTGAGAGACTCACAGATATATTCCCGAATTCAACACACGTATATTTGAAATTTAATGAGAAAGGATTGTACTATGCAAAAGAGTATGGCAAAAGATGAAATTATAAAAGAAATTGACACTCTTCCGGATGATGCTTTACAGGAAGTAAATGATTATATTCAAGCATTAAAAACAAAAAAAAGGTTAAAAGCTGTGAAAAAGGAAAAACCTTATAATGTTTTTGATGAGATAGCTGATACTGCAACTGACGTCGGTATTAAGGATTGGGCGCGCAATCATGACCACTATCTTTATGGAACTGAGAAACGTTAATGATAAGGAAAGTATTTGTGGATACAAGTTGCGTTTTAGCGCTTTTTAATACTTCTGATGAGTATCATATAAAGGCAAAAGCAATAAAGAAAATTACCTTATATCCCAACAAAATTATAACAACAGAAGCAATCTTATTAGAAATTGGAAATGCACTATCAAAACGAAATCTCCGTCAAAGATGTTCAACATTCATTAAAGGTTTTTATGAGACTAAGAATATAGAAGTAGTCCCGTTAACAACTGAACTTATAAAGGAAGGACTTGAGTTATTCGAGGAGAGAAAGGATAAAGAGTGGGGACTTGTAGATTGTATATCCTTTGTTGTAATGAAAAAACACGGAATCAAAGATGCGCTTGCAGCCGATGACCATTTTATTCAGGCGGAATTTAATGCGCTCTTACTTGAAAAATAAAAAATAATAAGGATATCGTATACTAAGGAGATAGCGGATGCCTGATATTACATTGATCTCTGCTGCGCTGACCAGCCTCAAGGCAGCCATCGATATCGCAAAGTTCCTACGCGAGACCGATCAGTCACTGGAGAATGCAGAATTGAAGCTCAAGCTTGCCGATCTTGTTGTTGCCTTGGCCGATGCCAAGATTCGGTTGGTTGAGGTACAGGATGCCCTGACTACTAAAGACCAGAGAATCGCTGAGCTCGAGGCGGCGTTTGAGATTAAGGACGGCATGGTTCGCCGGTATGATGCCTACTACTCAGTGGATGGTAGCGGAAGACCTATTGGCGTCCCATTCTGCCTGAGATGCTGGGAAGTCGAACACAAACGGCGACAACTTGTCAATGACGCGAATAGACAGCGAACGCGGGTGTGCACTGCTTGTGGGCACCAATACAACTGGCAGCTTGCCCGTGAGATACGCGCAGATGAGTCGAACACATAACCAGAGGGAGAATGAAAAGGTCAGATATTCATAATTCAATTTTTTATTTCCCATATTTGGTAATTGAAATTTGAAGGTCTGACTCTCTGAATACATTTACTTCTATATATCTACAACATGAATTTTATAAATAGCCGTATAATATCGCGCTTGGGTGGTATTATCCTTGTTTTGCAAAACAGAAGATGAATCGTCTGCTTAGGCTCGCAGTAATCACCGCCGTAATTATAGCCACGTTTGCCCACCCACGCCATGCACGTTCGCAGACATTTCCTGAAGATCTGGAACCGCTGTTACGGATGAGCTATGTTTCTCCAAGTGAACCGCGCGAGTGGCTGCGGAACTACGTGTTGCGCACACCCACTGGCATCTTACCTTTAGACACTCAGCGTATGATCATAGAGAGTTTAGCAGACAACCGTTTGACGTTCATGGTTGTCACAAATCAGCCGGGCTTCCCAGCTGGCCGCTTTCAGAATAGCACAGGCATAGTGAGAATCAACGCAAAGTATCTCGAAAGCCACGAACTTGCTGACCGTCTGCAAATCCTAATCACCCTTACCCATGAACTCACACACGCACAGGCATTCAGGCGGGACCCCCAATTCTTCGAGAAGGCAATGGATAGTCTTCGCGCCATGTCCACCGGAAACCTATCGGAGTTTGAGTTCCTGAAGCTTGTATTCATATTCGACTGCGAGATGCAGGGATATACTGCTGAAGTCACGGCGGTGGTCTCAATGCGGGAGTGGTTCAAGACAAACGGTGGCTGGGTTCCTCAACGGGTGCTTAACTACCAGAGTTATGGCCTCGGACCTCTCCCTCCCTGGCCTGGCCCGCGCGCAACGGTAAACATCCTTGAGCATCCGAACCTGCTTCCACTCCTAGCATACCGTGCTGTAGTCGAAATGCGGGATGATCGCGGCGAGATATCTGCGTTGGAGTCTGCACGCCTCGCTAAGCTTCTCTTTTCTCGTTATCCCGACCTTACAGAGTGGCATACATCGACATATGGGCCACTCCCGATTCTTAAAAATCACGAGGAGCAATAACCGGATGAAGGCACAACAAGCAGGTGCACTGTATTTCGAGCCAGCAGCGGGCTCGAAACCAGTGACCTTCATGTTAGGGTTGTCAAAAAGTGGACGATAATAATAAAAAGACTCAGTCATTCAATAAGATTTTTATTGTTGATTCGTTACTGGATACGGATCTTCAGACTGGCTCAGAACTTTACAATGACAACATACGTTTGGGAACAGCAGAACAAATACCAGCATTAGAATCTAACTTCACACGTGTAAACAATAAGAATGACCTAGTCGACTTCCTCAAAAATGTAAAGGCCGAAGTTTTGAATAGGAAAGTTGGCCCGATTATTCATATCGAGGCCCATCGGGGTGAAGAAGGACTCATCCTTCGTTCTAGAGAAAACGTGTTATGGGAGGATTTAATCGAACATTTGTGTGTGATAAATCACGGATGCGGCAACAATCTGTTACTCACCTTGGCTGTATGCAAGGGCATTTACCTTACCAGAATAATAAAAAAAACCATCACCGGCATAGCACCATTTTGGGCAATAATTGGACCAGCAGAGGAAGTTAAGGCAGGGCATATTTCGAGAGCCTTTAATCAATTCTATAAGGAGCTGCTTTATTCATTTGATGGAACCAAGGCGTTGAATCAACTGAACAATTCAATCCCCTCTGACGCGCCAAAATACTCTTTGGAATACTGCGAGACTCTTTTTCGAGATGTGTTTAAGGGCTACTTTAATACTTTATGTTCAGGAAAGGCGAAAAGAAATCGAGTAGAACGACTTCTTACAGAGATACGGAAGGCAACGGGAGGACGTCCAATATCTATTTCATTGCTTCGTCGTTATTTAAAAGAAAAACTGAAAAAGGAAAACCAAGTACCCCAATTTGAAAAATTCAGGCGACGATTTTTCATGATCGATGATTATCCAGAAAATGACGAACGGTTTCCTATAAAATTTGAAGATTGTTTGTAAGAAATCATCCATAAAACCCTAGCCCGAACGATCAGACTTTTAGGGTTACCCATTATTCAACAACATATTGATCTTTTAACACTTCAATCTCTTTCTGGGACTTTTGGGGATTATAGATATCTTGTAATACCCAACAATTGCGGTCAGACACAGATAAACGCTGATTTACACTGATTTTTCAAAGACATAAATAATCACAGGTAATTACCTAATGGGTGAGTTAAACAAAAGAAGTAAGCCATTATTTTATCCGTGCTTATCTGCGTAAATCTGTGTTCCATTGCAGAATGCGGAGTTTAGGTAATATCATGTCGTAGACAAACCATTTGTCATCAATAAAGCTTTGTCCTATTTTGTCTATCTCCCTTCGTGAAAGGAAATATTCTCGTAATTCTAAATGATAATCCTCTTCCCCTCCCCAAGCGTTGCCTTTGTTAATTCCTCCAGAAGCTCGTTCAGACGGGGCGCCATGGAGGTGGGGTCGTAGACGACTCCGTCTTGCATCAATGCGTTCTCAAAGAGCTGGTTCACAATCTTCTCAATCAGTGGCTGGTGGCTGGGATTCTCGTTCATCCTTGCAAGGTTCTGGATCATCCGGTGTTTCCTGTTAATCTCCATGATCTTTTTGGACACCTTGTAATTCGTATCCACCATCTGTATCAGTTTCTGCACGTGCACACTGGGCACGCCGTCGGGATTTACCAGACAACACGGGCTGTCAACCAGCCGGTTCGATTCCTTAACATCAATAACCCTGTCCGCCAGGGTCACCTTAATCGTCTTCATGAGGTGCTTGAATATTTCTTCATAATTTTGCGGCTCTTCCGTGGTATCTACAATCTTCTTGTCAGCATCCTTCAGCAGGTCCAGATTTGCCTGGTCTGCGGAACGGATGGGCTTCTTTTCAAATTCGTGGAGTCCGGAGAGGAGGAATTCGTCGTTCGGGTCTGTTAAATACAGCACCTCTACGTCTTTTTTCCTGAAAATCTCCAGATACGGACTTTTTTCCATCGTCTCGCGGTTTACCGCCGTTATGTAATAAACCTCTTTCTGCTCCGGTTTCATCCTGTCGATGTATTCTTTGAGAGAGAGGAGGTCGTTCGGGCCTGCGCACTTTGACGAGTTGAACCGCATCAACTGCGCCAGGGCATCCCGGTTTTCAAAATCAAAGTGAACTCCCTCTTTCAGAATCCTCCCGAATTGTCTCCAAAAAGTTTCGTATTTCTCCTTTTCATTTTTTGCCATGTCCTGTAAGAGCGTCAATACTTGCTTTGCGAGGATGCTCTTCATTTTGTGGATTATTCTGTTGTCCTGAAATGTTTCGCGCGAAATATTCAAAGGAATGTCTGATGAGTCCACTACCCCATGCATAAATCGCATATATTCAGGCAAAAGCAGCTTACAATCGGATTGGATCAGGATTTTGTTGGAATATAGATGAACCCCGTGTTCCAATTTTTTGAAACCGTAAACTTCGTAATTTGTGGGTGGACAATACAGAATACTGGAAAACTGGATTGGGGCTTCGGCGGAGGTGTGCAAACGGAAAAGAGGTGTATCTTCAGTATTTGCAATAAATTTATAAAATTCGTTGTACTGTTCCTCTTTAATGTTCCTTTTGGGTTCTTTCCAGATGGCCGTAATCTGGTTTGCCCTTTCGCCGCAGACCATAATGGGAAAGCTTACGAAATTCGAATATTTCTTTATAATAGATTCGATCCTGGTCTTTTCAGTATATTCCTTTTCCTCGTCTTTTAAGTGGACGATGATTTCCGTTCCTCGTTGTTCTTTGTCTATCGGATTTAAAAAATATTTCCCAGTTCCGTCCGAATGCCACTCATAAGCAGGTTCACCCTTCTTGTGGGATTTCGTCCTGATCCTGACTTCATCTGCCACCATAAATACAGAGTAAAAACCCACGCCGAACTGGCCGATAATATTTGAGTCCTTCTTCGCCTGTTCCGATAGGTTTGTTATAAATTCGAGCGAACCCGATTTTGCAATCGTCCCGACATTTTGGATTATTTCATCCTTCGTCATACCTATGCCTGTGTCACTGATCGTCAGGGTTTTGTTCTTCTCATCACCGTCTATATTAATCTCAAGAGGAATGTCTTTCCCTTCGTAATCCGTATTGGTAAGGGAGTAAAATTTCATTTTGGTCAAGGCGTCGGATGCGTTTGAAATAAGTTCCCTTAAGAAGACCTCCTTGTGCGTATAAAGGGAATGGGAAAGGATGTTCAGTAATTTCTTTATCTCCGCTTGAAACTCAAAACTTTCTTCCTGCTTCAGTGTTTCCGTCATATACAGCTCCTAAATTAAAAATATCACACGAAAATCTCTTATCGCATTTTTAGTAAAGACTTAAAATAACAGAAGTAACCCGGATTGTCAATACCAGCACGGTCAGCAAAAAAATCCGTAACAGTTTTGTATTGAATAATTATGGATAAAATGATGAATTGTTAATATAATATTTTTGAGCAGAAATCACAGAGAATTTTTCCC
This sequence comes from Planctomycetota bacterium, assembly GCA_016188675.1. Lineage (GTDB taxonomy): Bacteria > Planctomycetota > Brocadiia > Brocadiales > Brocadiaceae > Wunengus. The sequence continues at coordinate 8,343 of JACPHJ010000177.1, read as the reverse complement.
AGGTGACCTCTGTGGTTAGAAGGTTGTCAAATGACTATTTTATAATTTCTTTCACCAAACTATGCAAGGCAAAGACAGTAGAAACGAATGGCCTTACTATGCGCGCAAGGTCGTACAATACTTCTCCTTTTCAATTTTTATTTATCTGCTTCTCTTTCTAGACCCCCTTACCGAAAAAGACCTTTCGGGCAATATATTCCTCCGCATGAGCCCGCTTTCTGCCATCGGTGCGATGATGGCCGCAAAGACATTTATTCTGAAGTATTGGCCTGCCTTTATTTTATTATTTCTTACGATCCCCTTCGGTCGCTTCTTTTGCGCATGGATTTGTCCGATGGGAACTACCATAGATATTACCGATCACCTTCTTGCTGGAGTAAGAAAGAATTCTCAGAAAACCCTCTATGACAGACGCAAGTTCAAGTATTATCTCCTTGCATTTCTTTTGATCGGTCTCTTGTTTGGCTTACAATGCGCCGGCTGGTTCGACCCCCTCTCTATTGCAACCAGCGTATACGCAATAAGTATCCATCCATATATCGTGAATCTCATAAGCGGTTTCTTTGGTTACCTTGACGCTATTCCCCTGATAGGGTATTTTTTCACCTTCATTCATAAGTTTATCCAGGAAATACTCTTTGCCTATCATGCGCCATTCTTCAGGGCGCATGGAATCATTCTCGTCGTATTCGTTTTGTTAATTTCTGCTGGTATAGTGTTCAGGCGGTACTGGTGCAGGAATATATGTCCTATGGGAGCCATTCTCGCTCTCTTCTCAGAATGGTCGATATTCAAGAGGACGGTCTCGTCCTCATGCACAAGTTGCGGCCTGTGCGTTGAAAACTGCGGCATGGGCGCAATTGTAAGCGATGGGCATGGCACAAAATCTGGTGAGTGCATCCTGTGTATGACCTGCCAAAAAGTATGCCCTGAAAACAGTATTACATTTGGGACTCAGCAACCCGCTGAGCAGAAGCACGAAGTAGACCTCTCAAAGCGGGCATTTCTCATATCAGGCATAACCGGCGCCGCAGCTACGCCTTTCCTGAAATTAAATTACACAAAGAGTATCAACAAAGGAAAAACCTTTCTTATCCGCCCACCGGGCGCTGTAGATGAAAAGGATTTTCTTGCGCTCTGTATACGGTGCGGCGAGTGTATGAAAGTCTGCAAGACCAATGGACTGCACCCTGTGTTATTAGAAGCTGGAATTGAAGGTGTATGGACACCAAAACTCATACCACGAATTGGATACTGTGATTACGGCTGTGTGCTTTGTACCCGCGTTTGTCCTTCCGGTGCAATCAGGCGTTTACCTCTGGAAGAAAAACGCGAGATTTCTTTGGGAAAGGCACGGATCGACCATAACCGCTGTATCCCATGGGCGGGCTATGCACGGCTTCCCGAACTGGAGAAGGAGTGGCAGGACTTCAATTGCGGCGTATGCGAGGAGGTGTGCCCTGTACCCACAAAGGCCATCCACTTTAATACCTATGTAGATGCACAGGGCCGGGAGATCCGCAGGCCGTTTGTACGCGAAGACGTCTGTGTAGGCTGCGGCTTCTGTGAAAAGGTGTGCCCTGTGCTGGGAACATCAGCCATCGTTGTAGAAGGAATACAACCACAGACCAAAGTGAAACGTCCAAAAGAATTTTTAGCCAAAAATATTCTCCCTGAAACTCTTGGGGACTGGAAAAGGATTTCAGGCCCAAACATTTACGAGGGGAAGGAGAAGCTTTACGAATATATTGACGGAGGCGCAGAACCCTATTTGTCATATTCATTTATTCGTGTTTCTAACGCCGAATATCTAAAAGATACGGGCAAAAAAATACTTGTTGATATCTGGGAGTTCGGCAGTCCTGGAGACGCCTTTGGGGTATTTAGCAAAGATCGGACGGGCACCGACATAAAACTGGGTAACGGAAGTGCGCTCTTTAATAACTATCTCTACCTCTGGCATGACGTATATTTTATCAGGATTGAGCCAAGGGAGGGAGATGTCTCGCCCGAAGATGTTACTTTTGCAGGTGAATCCATAATCAATATAATGCTTTATAAAAAGGCATCCTTACCAGCCATTCTCTCTTTGCTGTCGCAACAGCATCTTGTCCAAAATAGCTGTATTTTTTTCCACAAAAAGATTATTCTCGACAACATATACATCTCTGACAATTACATCGAAGAGAACGTGTTTCATCTCAGCGAAAAAACTGATGCCGTCATCGCAGAATATAAACTCAACATCAGCACGGAACCTTTCAAACTTATGCTCATAAAATATACAGATAACGATACCGCACGGCTCGCCTTTGATGATGTGCTTAAATTGTGGCGTTCCTGGGGAGAGACAGAATCCGCATCAGGAACGATTCACACCTTTCAGGACAAGAATCAACGCTACACTTCCTGTCTGCAGGACAAAAACATACTTGCTGTAACGTTCCTTTCTGCAAGCAGGAATGATGCGGAGATACTACTCCAGTCTATAGGAAAGTGATGGGTTCACTTCGTTTAACCCATCCTACTTCAGATGCCTTTCTTACGATAAAATGCAGAGGTTTGAAGATGGGAAAACCACAACCTCTCATCTTTCCAACCGCCCAACTTCTTCCTCTTTGCGTCCTTTGCGTCTCTGCGGTGAGTTGAACACTTACTGTCGCACTAATATATCCACCTTTTCCGCCATACTTTTCATGGTCTGCTCCAGCAAGAGCCGATAGCGTTCCATCTCTTCATCGCTCAGATTGGGCGGTATATGGATGGGGTCACCATACATCATTAATGCGCGGGAAAATGGTTTGGGGATACGAAATTTATCCCAACTTGGAAGCGCCCAATAACTGGATAATCCGACCACCGTCGGGATGATCGGTAGTTGGGTTTTTTTGCCGAGATAGATACTTCCAGGCTGAACGACAAAACGAGGGCCGCGCGGCCCGTCAGGGGTAATCGCCACAGGATACCCTTCCCGAATCTTATCAACCAGCGCCTTGACTGCCCTCATACCGCCTCTTGTTGTTGACCCTCGTATAACGCCAAAACCAAGCCTTTGAATTACCCGTGCAATGTATTCGCCGTCGGAGTGCTGGCTGATAAGTACCTGAATATTACTCTTGCGGCCCACATAGGCAGGAATGAGCATCATGCAATGCCAGAAGGCATAGATGGCATGATAGGTCTTGGTCTTCTCATTAAACCCCTTCGGATAATCATCGATACGGATAGTTAATGACAATAATTTTATCAACCAGGCGCCCAGAATCCCTACGATCAAAAATTTTAGTTTTTTCATTTTAAAAGTTCACCACAGATTTCACTGATTACACAGATTAATCGTATTTTTTATCTGTGTCATCTGTACAATCTTTTGCTGGTTAAACCCCATACCCCAATTCAAAATATCCGGTTCAATCTGCAAGAGTGAACCAGCCTTGGCAAAGAAAAAACAGAGATTAAGAAGATGAGAAGCCAAGAAGAATCTCAACCTCTCATGTTCACAACCTCACAACTTCTTCCTTCTCTGCGTTCTTTGCGCCTCTGCGATGAAATATTAGCTTTTAACCATTGATAAATATAAGGCGCATTTGTTGCAGCTCATATTGTCATTCTCACAAAAGTCTTTGAATATCTGATACAATCCCTGCTGACGTCTGACAGAATTTACAATTTTTTGGGGAAACTTCTCCTGCCCGAAGATACGGTTGCTCATGAATTTCGTCACACTTGTGGCAGGCAGAGGAACATAGTTTCTATAAACAAGGTGCAGAATTTTTTCTAATTTTATGTCGTTATGCCTTCTGGCATAGACAAGAAAGATTGGAATAATGACGTTAATGAAGATATTGGAAGTCCTCTCCCTCCCAAGTAATTTCTGCGGCTTTTTGAGCCTTTTTCCACCCAGCGTATAATGATACGACCAGTATGAATCTTGAATATCAAGGAAGATTGATTGAATATCCTCAATTAACGACTTGATGATTTTCTGTTCTTCTTTGGAATCTTCTGCGCCCCGTTCACTTATGGGCATAAGCCTTTCGAATACACACAATATGCGGCGAAAGACACCGTCAGGCGAAGACTCCGAAAGGATATTTGATATAGCTGCAATCCGCCTTTCGGGATAATTTGCCGGTCTGATTGCCGCGTAGTTCCAGTCCTCTTTTGACATGGGAACGCTACTGATTTTAGATTTGATTGCGCTCCATGCGTGTTTTATATCTTTTATATATGCCGACGTTTCATCGTCAGACGTTGTTTTTAAATCTCCCTCTTGTGGTAATAATCCAGACACACCTAACAAAAGTGACTGCATGTTTATCGCCTTTTCTTCAACTGGAATGTCATCGGGAATCAGGGAGCGGATGTCTTCCAGAGGCATCCGGGAGGCTAACGTAAGAAACGGTTCCTTATTATTTTTGTACCCCAGCGATTCCATAATTCCTTCGTATAGCGTTTGTTCGAAAGGGCTTTTTTCGACCCACTTTCCGTACCTTTTTGCCTTTTGGAGGATGCGTTCGTCACCGGCGTAATCGAGGAAATAGCCCATCCATAGTCCATCCACATTCTGATTTTCCATCTCAGTCTGGCAATGTCCCGGATTTACCTTTCCCCCCTTTAAGTAAGCTTCGACATCAATCATATCAACCAGGTCATCCAGTTCAGCATCCAAATATTTCGATAGCGTCAACTGGGGAATGGATTGTCCCAAAAGATTCCTGATGCATCTCCCTTCACGATCATTCCACATAACAACGTGCAAGCACACCGTGTTATACGTTTCCTGCTTGTCGTGCTGATGTCTCGCCCAATCCGAAGCAAACACATGAACCTCGATGTTGCCCTTTACAAGTCCCTTGCCTTCCAGGAGAATTTCTGCATGTTTGAAATCCGGTCCGCTTTCAGTATTCCACCAGCCGGGTGACAACACTTCGAGTCGTGAGCCGTCATCGGTAAAAAGTTTGCCTTTTTTGATATGCTGTCCAAACCAGATGCATCGAACCAATTCTTCCTTAATCAGCTTTTCCGTGCCTTCCAGAACAAAAAAGGGCGAACGGCCGTTCGCCCCTACATCTGTATAAAAGGAACTTATAATCTGTTGATAGGCAGGTGAAAACTTATTTGTGGAATATGTATTGAGGTTAAGCATCGGACGTTTTAAATTCCTCAGAATCAAGAGAAGTCATTGCTACAAGATCGGTGTCCAATGTGTATTCAGTAGCCATCGTTTTAACAATTTTTTGAAGTTTTTTTGCCTTTTGTACTGTCGAACTCATAAGAGCTTCCTATAATATTTGTATAATTTATCAAAAACCCATTATACCAAATTACACACATTTTGGCTTTATCATTATGCCTCGTATTCCCAATTTTTCATAATCTTACATGCTCAGTTTTTCTTCGTGACCTTTCGTGTTAATTCCGTGGTAAAATGCCACTTCTATTTTATATGAGGATTTTTGCGTACTGTCAACTATTTTGTGTAAATTCATGCTCGTAGGTATTCAGATGATTACATTGACTCTGATTAGCAATTCTGGTATATGTGGTGTATAATCCCGACGTTCAGGGAATTTCAAAGTTTTGTAATTCCCCTCTAGAAAGAGGGGATTCAGGGGTGGGTAAAAACGTCGTTGGGTTTTCGCCTTTTAAAACCCAACCTAATTTCGAAAAGCATTACCTCAGACCTGTGAAACCTTGTCCCTTCCTCTGAAAAAGGAACGGGAAGCGTTCGAAATCACAAATGCCTATACAAAAATTTACATTCACTCATAAAGAAGACACCAATACACTGCTCAATTTTGTAGCCCAGAAATTAACCGTATCTAAAAAAAAGGCCAAACAATATCTTGATAGACGGCTTATTTTTGTAAATAAGAGGCGGGTGTGGATCGCTTCTTACAAGCTACACAAAAAGGACGTGATTGAAGTTGTTACAGAAAATACACAGCAATCAAATTCGGGTTTAAAACGTATTGAAACAGGATTTCAGAAAGAGACCATTTTATTTAAGGATAACCATTATTTGATTGTTTCAAAACCCCCTGAAATTGTAACAAATGGCCATGAAAGCCTCGAAGAGAGTCTGAAGATACATTTTAATGATAACCACATTCGAGCCGTTCATCGGCTTGACAAGGACACCTCTGGTGCCGTTATCTTCGCAATGAACAAGGATGCCTTCGAGCGCATGAAGACCTTGTTTAAAAAAAATCTTATGAAAAAGGTTTACAGGGTAATTGTGAGGGGTGGTGTTGGTAAGCAAACCTTCACCATCGATGCCCCTATAGAAGGACAAAGGGCTGTAACGCATGTGAAGCTGTTAAAAAGGGGTAATGAGGCATCTTATCTGGAGGTGAGTATTGAGACGGGCAGGACGCATCAAATCCGGATTCACCTTGCATCTATTGGTCATCCAGTCATCGGAGAAACAGAATACGACCGTAAACCAATCGAACACCCGTTATTGAGACAAATCCGAAGGCAGATGCTCCATGCCTATCGGATATCTTTTGTCCATCCAGATACTCAGAGGTTGGTATCAGTAACAGCGGATATCCCCGATGACTTTAATCAGTGTCTTAAAACCCTGGGTCTTGCGGAATAAGTAAGTAAAGGCGAACGGTTGTTTTCTTTCTGAAGGGATTCATCCAAACCCGTGTAGGGCAATTCAGAATTTCCCCTACTATTCACGTATAGGAATTTCAATGTTGCGGTTGTAGAGCGACGAGCCTCGTCGCTCTACATTGAAAAAGTCGCCGAATGCCTAATTTAAACCTTAAATTGCATGGTTTTTACTCTGAAGCAGACTTGTCTTGTTTTTGAAAACTCTTCAGATATTTGAAGTAATCTCCATCCGTGGTAAGGATAAGATGGGTTTGTTTATTAAAGGTTGATTCATATGTTTCCAGTGTTTTAGTAAAGGAATAGAATTCGGGCGCCTTTTCGTATGCCTCGGCGTAGATCTTTACGGCCTCGGCATTGGCCTGTCCCATGATTTCCTCGGCTGTCCTATACCCTTCTGATTCAATGCGTTCCAATTCCTTCTTCATAGAACCCAGGATTTCTGCCTCTTCTCTCCGTCCCTCTGATTCGTACTTGTTGGCAATACGGATACGTTCGGATCGCATTCTGTCATAAATTTTAGGAATGACTGCCTCGACGTAATTAATATACCTTATCCGAACATCTACCAGTTCAATCCCATAGCGACCTTCCAGTGCACGTGCAGCCATTTTCCGGATTTCTTCAACGATCTTATCGCGTCCCATAGTAATCAATACCTTTTTAATATCCTCTGCCTCTTCCAGTTCTTTTGTTGTATATTCCAGCTTGCGGTTGGTATTTCTTAAGACCTCCTTTAAGGTATATGCGCTGACCACGTTTTTGACCGCAGATTCGATTACCTCATCCAGCACACCCTGACCGCGCGCCTCCGTTCCTAGTGATGTATAGAACTTGAGGGTGTCTATGATTTTCCATCGTGCCCATGTACCGACACCGATATTTTCCTTGTCCCTCGTCAGAATATCGCTCGGTTCCCCGCTCCACTCCAATAATCGCTTATCAAAATATCTGAGACTTTACATAAAGTCCGGGTTCTGTAACTACTCGAACCGGTTTTCCAAATTGTGTGATAACGGCCTGCAACCGTACGTCCACGACATATAATGATGCTTTTAAACAAATCAACACGGCAACAACGGAAATGATTGTAATGATGATAGCCGACTTCTTCATTTTTTTACTCCTTCCTCGTTGATATCAAACATAGGCAGGAGACCCTTTATATCCTTGTCAATAATGTATAACTTTTCACATTTCGGGATAACTTTTGACATGGTTTCCAGGAATAGCCTGCGCCGCGTGACGTCTTCGGCCTTTTTATATTCTTCATAGACGGCCAGGAATGCCTTGATATCTCCCGTAGCCTCGTTGACCCTTCTGATGCGGTATCCTTCAGCCTCTTTGATGACCTGCTGTTTTTTCCCTTCCGCAGCGGGCAGTATCTTATTCTTTTGCCCTTCTGCTTCATTAATAATTCTGTCCCTTATCTGAATCGCCTGGTTCACGGCATTAAAGGCGTCTTTTACGGGTTCTGGTGGATTAACCCCCTTGAGCAGTACCGTCTGGATGTCAATGCCGCATTTATAACTGTCCAAAATCCTCTGAATATCTTCTTTGGACTTTTGCTCGATCTCCGTTCTGCCAATGGTCAAGACCTCATCAATAGAGCGATCCCCAACCAGTGTGCGCATGACAGACTGGGAAACACCTCGAATGATTTCTACGACGTTTTTTACATTGAAAAAATACTCTTCTAATGCCTTTATTTTGTACCGG
>JACPHJ010000183.1 GCA_016188675.1 Planctomycetota bacterium | reverse complement strand
GGCCAGAAGGGGTCGACCCGGTTTTTCATTACCTCCTCACGCATTTTCCAGTACGGAGTAACGCCATGTTTCCGGAAGAGCGCCATATGTATAAAGAGGAAAAAGACAAGCGAAAGCGGTAATAAGAATACATGAAGGGTATAGAAACGCGTAATGGTAAAATTCCCGTAATCGCCGCCGCCCTGATTTATTATTTTAATGTACTTCCCAATGACGGGAACAGTACCCATGATATTCGTGGCAACCTGTGTAGCCCAATATCCCTTCTGATCCCACGGTAAAAGATAACCTGTTAGGCCAAAACCTGCAAGGAACAGGAGGAGAATTACCCCGGAAATCCAGTTCAGCTCACGCGGTTTTTTATACGCGCCGAAGATAAATACCTGAAACATGTGCACGAGAGCTAATATCATCATGGCGCTTGAGCCAAAGTGATGCAGGCCACGCACAAACCAGCCAAAGGATGTTTTGTATTGCAGATAATAAACGCTTCCCCACGCCGATGTGGAAGAGGGTGAATAAAAACTGGCCATTACTATTCCGGTAACAGCCTGGAGAATAAAGAGGAATACAAGGCCGCTTCCGAAAATATATGACCATTTAGCCCCGCCGTGAACAGGCTCATCCAGCGCTACTTTTAAAAGGGTTTTTATTCCTGTCCTATCTTCAAACCATTCCCTTAGTGTGCTCATATAACCCTCTTATAACTCACAAAAATATTGTCATTTTCAATCTTTGTCTCATAACTATACATATCACGGGGGGCAGGCCCCGATATTTTCTTTCCATCTATATCAAAAACACCTTCATGGCATGGACATAAAAACTGCTTTACGTCCTCTCCCCAGTTTATACCGCAGCCAAGGTGCGGGCAATTTGTAGAGAAAACGTTTAAGGAATTGTCTTCCCTTCTAACCACCCAGACCGACCCCATAACCAACCTTTCGAAAATATTCCATGCATCCATCTTTGAAGAAGTGATGGTCATTTTCCTGGGAACGCCGACGGGGAAATCGTCCAACCTGCCAATGTTGATAAAATCCTCAGTTCCATACACAGTTTCCTTCATCCATGGATGTATCACCAATCCCACGACTGGCGCAACTACGCCCGCTGCCAGAGTACCTCCTATGGCGTGGGATGCGATTTTCAGAAATTTTCTTCTGGTGTTGTTTTCTATTTTACACTCTTCCACTTTTTACCTCTCTGCATTAAATTAATCAATAAACAAAACTCTTTATCCTGCGTTGTTAAATATTTCAGCGCCAGTGCTGAAGCGCATATTTAATGGCTAAAAAGAGAAATTCTATAAATATTTTACCTGAAAATAAAGTCAATTTTTTAAAAATTAACTTAATGACAAATCAAAGGCAACGTCTACCTCGTTCTTAACCTTGAGAGTTCCAAGTAAAGCCTTGTATGGCTTTATTCCAAAGTCTTTTTGGGCGATGGTAACCCTTCCTTTTATATCTTTTCCAGTAGTTGTTTTTGCATCAAACTCTATGGGACGTGTAACGCCGTGCAGGGTTAACTCTCCTTTCACATGATACGTTCCGTCCTTTTCCTGGATACCGGTAGAACGGAAGCTGATGGTGGGGTATTTGGAAGGGTGTAAGACGTCCTTGAAAGTGGCTTCTTCAATGTCTGTCTTGTCTTTTTCCTTGAGCGTATCGTGGTGCTGTTGGCCGTCTTTCATGGCACATACTACTTTGAGTGAATTTGCCTGAATTTCTGCTTCCATGCTTGCAGACTGCACACTGGCTTCTGAAACGTTCAGTTTGATTTTAAAATCAGGCATATCAATCAACAGATCGTGAGCGACGGCGCTCAGGAATCCTTCTTTAAAAGTATAGACAGACAATTTCCCTGAACTTGATGTCAAATGGTAACTACCGGCTTTTAATGCCATATTCTCCTCCTAAGCTGAACAAACGTGTTTTAGATTTATATTTAGCCCGGTGTCGAAGATTTTCAACCCCTGCATTGAAATTATGTACGCTAAAATTAGTCCGGATAGTATCCCAATTTTCCTTAAAGATGTCAATCCACAATAATTTTCTATCATTTCACTTGACTTGCAAAACCATTGTATATAGAATCAAAAAACATGCCCACTCTGGTTATTTTCTGTATATTAGTGAATAAAAATAAATGATATTTATTAAGGGGAAATTGAATATGCTTCGATTTAATAAACGCCGTAATACGTTAGAGCCAGAAGAGTACATCTTCCAGTTGCAGGATGCGACAGAACCAAATCTCTTCAGGGATGTCTTCCCCTACGATAAAATACCTAAAATACCATTCAATTACAGACTCAATCCGATGAATATGCCTGATGAGATATGGCTTACGGACACAACTTTCAGGGATGGACAGCAATCCCGTCCGCCTTATACCGTGAAACAGATAGTTGACCTCTATGACCTGATTCACAAATTAGGGGGCAAAAGGGGTCTTATCCGTCAGTGTGAGTTTTTCCTGTATAATGAAAAGGACCAGGAAGCGGTAAGGAAATGTCTTGAGCGAGGCTATAAATACCCGGAAGTTACCGGATGGATCAGGGCGGTAAAGAGCGATTTCAAACTGGTCAAGGAGATGGGGCTTAAAGAGACGGGCATTCTATGCTCGGCGTCGGATTACCATATTTATTTAAAATTAAACAAAACCAGGAAACAGGTCGTGGAGATGTATCTGGATATCGTACGTGCAGCCCTTGAGGAAGGTATTGTTCCCCGCTGTCACTTCGAGGACATTACCAGGTCGGACTTTTACGGTTTCGTCGTTCCCTTTGCGCAGGAGCTTATGAAATTATCCAAAGAAAGCAAAATGCCGGTAAAAATTCGCGCATGCGATACCATGGGAATGGGTGTCAGTTATCCTGGCGCAGCCCTGCCCCGCAGTGTGCCTGGCATTATCTATGGACTCAACCACTTTGCCGGTGTCCCATCGGAATATATGGAATGGCACGGTCACAATGACTTTTATTTGGCGGTAAGCAACGCCACCTCTGCATGGCTATACGGATGCAGCGCCATTAACGCCACCCTGTTAGGTTTGGGAGAACGCACGGGAAACACGCCCATAGAAGCGCTTGTAATCGAATACATGGCATTGCGGGGAGAAGATGAATTCATCGATACCACGGTGATTTCGGAAATTGCCGACTATTATAGAAATGAAATCGGATATACAATCCCCCCGACACAACCTTTGGTAGGTTCAGAATTCAACGTTACCCGCGCCGGTATCCATTCTGACGGTTTGTTAAAAAACGAAGAAATTTATAATATTTTCAACACCAAAAAGCTCTTAAACAGGCCAATCGGCGTTTCCGTAACTGATAAGTCAGGCGCAGCCGGGATTGCACAGTGGATTAATATCTATTTTGAACTCAAAGGGAACGACCAGATTCCCAAACACCATGAAGGAATAACAAAGATTAGGGAATGGGTGGACAAACAATACGTCGACGGACGCATTACTTCTATCTCTGATGGTGAAATGGTCGAACTGGTGCGCATCCATCTTGGAAAGTTTATCAAAACCGATAAACTGAAATAACCCTGGGCTTTCAACACATCGTAAATATCCTTGAAAGTATATGAATTTCAGGCAAAAGATATACTCAGAAAATACGGTGTTTGTGTCCCTGGCGGCAGTGCCATTTCACAGAGTAGTGACGCCTCGAAAATATTCCAGGAGATTGGCGGCAACCGCTGCGTCGTAAAGGCGCAGGTTCTTGCAGGCGGCAGGGGGAAGGGCGGCGGTATCCAGTTTGCCAATACACCTGCGGAAGCCCGGAAATGTGCTGCATCCCTCCTGGGAACACATCTGGTTACTCATCAAACCAACCAAAAAGGCATCGAGATTAAATACGTTCTCATCGAAGAAGCTGTTTCTATCAAAAAGGAATTATACCTCGCCATAACCATTGACCGCTCCCTTCAAACACCGATATTGATTGCCAGTACCGAGGGGGGTATGGAGATAGAAGAAGTTGCAAAAAAGTCACCTGATAAAATTATCAAGGAACCTATTGATACACTCTTTGGGGTACATCCATTTCAGGTGCGCCGCATTGCCTTTAAATTAGGTATATCGAAAATTTCCTCAGCAAGATTCAACAATCTTATCACGAATCTATTTAGCGCCTTTATTAATAACGACTGCTCATTATTGGAAATTAACCCTCTGGCCGTTACAGAAAATAATGAGCTGTGCGCACTCGATGCAAAGATGGATATTGATGATAATGCCTTATATCGTTACCCTGAATTTGAACAAATTAGCCAATATCAGGATATCTCTCCTGTTGAGGCATTAGCCAAAAAATACAAACTTAGTTACATAAGCCTTGATGGAAACATCGGATGCCTGGTAAACGGCGCTGGCCTTGCCATGGCCACCATGGATATTATCAAACTGCACGGTGGAGAACCGGCAAACTTTTTAGACGTGGGCGGTGATGCATCGTTGGAACAGGTTACGCAGGCATTCAAGATTATTCTGTCCGACTCCAAAGTAAAGGCAATCCTGATCAATATCTTTGGGGGAATCATGAAATGCGATGTCATAGCATCCGGCATCATACAGGCCATTCAGGAAGTAGGCATCCGCATCCCCCTCGTCGTGCGTCTGGAAGGGACGAACGTTGATATTGCGAAAAAAATATTAGCCAACTCCGGCCTCAGCATCATTTCTGCAAAAGATATGAAAGAGGCCGCAAGTCTTGCTGTAAAGGCATCAAAGGGGATAAAATCCAACGATTTTCTACCCACCCCTCAATCCCCTCCCGAGAGGGGACTTGATTAATTCCCCTCCTGGGAGGGGTCAGGGGTGGGTGCCCTTTCCAAGATGTGTGTGTTCCTCGTGCAGTCAGGTGTTTCCTCCTGACTGCAACCGGATTTTCGTTTTTTTAAGTTCTATAATAGGGCAAAAAAAGAGGTGTCAGGAGGAAACTCCTGTCTCCACTGTAAAAAAAGAAAGTTGTCATTTCGAAGGAGCGGAACGACTGAGAAATCTTAAGATTCCTCACGGAGTTCACCCATCACAAAGTGAATGTGCTCGGAATGACAGGCATTCAATGTCAACTTATTTAAAACGCTTACTATAAAATGGGCATCTTAATTAATAAAGACACAAGGGTCGTATGCCAGGGCATAACGGGACAGGCAGGCAGCTTTCATGCCGAACGTATGCTGGAATACGGCACAAGGCTTGTTGCGGGTGTCACGCCGGGCAAGGGCGGCACAATGCACATGGGCATTCCTGTCTTTGATAACGTCCTCGATGCGAAAAATAATGTTGGTGCGAATGCCTCTGTAATTTATGTACCGGCCACATTTGCAGCGGATGCTATTATGGAGGCTGCGGAGGCAGGGATTGAACTGGTCGTTTGCATTACAGAAGGTATTCCTACCCTCGATATAATTAAAGTAAAAAAATATCTCTCAAATAAGAATACGCGTTTTATCGGACCAAACTGTCCCGGCATTATAACACCCGGCGCATGCAAGATCGGCATCATGCCGGGATATATCCATAAACCCGGCAACGTGGGCGTCGTTTCACGCAGCGGGACGCTCACCTATGAGGCCGTCTGGCAATTGACCCAGCGGGGTCTCGGGCAATCCACCTGCATTGGAATTGGGGGCGACCCCATTGTGGGTACCGATTTCGTGGACGTACTCAGACTGTTCCAGGAAGACGAAGAAACAAAGGTCATTGTAATGATCGGAGAAATCGGGGGAAGCGCTGAAGAGGAAGCCGCGGAAGTTATAAAGCAGGAGATTACAAAACCGGTTATCGGCTTTATCGCAGGCAGGACTGCCCCTCCTGGCAGACGCATGGGTCATGCCGGGGCCATTATTTCCGGCAATAAGGGCACTGCAAATTCAAAGATTACCGCACTGAAAGATGCAGGTGTTACCGTAGCTGACAGCCCTGCGGATATTGGCGAAACAGTGGCGAAGGTAATCGAACAAACCGGGTTTTTTTGAGTGACGTGTGTCATGTGACGAGGGAAAAACGTCACTTGTCACTCGCCACTCGCCACTCTTCATTTAGTGTATTAGAGCCTTCCTGCCAGGCATTGAAACGGAAGAGGAATACAAGTCCCGGAATGGCGGCCAGGGTGCAGAAGATGAAAAAATGAACCCATCCCATCCATTCTGCCAGATACCCGGTCGGCGAGGCTACGATCACCCGCGGGATGCCCATAAGACTGCTCAAAAGCGCGTATTGTGTGGCAGTAAACCTCTTGTTACAAAGACTGGCCATAAAAGCGATAAAGGCGGAAGCACCCATACCGCTGGTTAAATTCTCAAAGGTAACCGTTGCCACTAAAACATAATAAGAGTGACCTACCGAGGCAAGCGCAGAAAAGGCCAGGGTTGAAACGGCCTGGAGGATTCCAAAGATACAGAGCGCACTGCGAAGCCCCATTCGTAACAGGAGAATCCCTCCTATAAGACCACCTCCAATTATAGCGATTATGCCAAACGTCTTTGCAACGACGGCAAGATCAGTCTTTGAAAATCCTATTTTCAGGATAAAAGGAGTAGTCATGTTAGCCGCCATGACGTCGCCAATTTTATAAAGAAGGATAAATGCCAGAATTTCAAACGCCCCTCGCCTTTTAAAATACTCGGTGAAAGGCTCTATTACCGCCTCGCGAAGTGTCTTTGGGGGAATTATCTGTCCGTCAATATTAGGCGATAAGAATGTCGTTACAATGCCTATAAGCAGAGAAACAGCCAGCAGCAGGTAGACATAATTCCATGGAATCCGGTCGGCCAGAAACAGGGCAAACGCCCCGGAAATGAGCATACCTATGCGGTAGCCATTGCTTGCCAGAGAAGAGCCCAGACCCAGTTCTTCATCTTGTAAAAGTTCCCGCCGGTAGGCGTCAATGACGATATCCTGGCTTGCGCTGAAGAACGATACGAGCGCAGCAAGAAATGCCACAATCCACGGGGATTCCGCAGGTCTTACCAGATAAAAGGCACCGATGGCCGCCATAAGAAGTATCTGTGAAATCAGCATCCATCCGCGCCGCCTGCCCAGGAATGGAGGTACATATCTGTCGAGAAAGGGCGACCAGAGGAACTTGACGGTGTAGGGAAGCCCCACTAAGGAAAACATCCCGATGACCGCAAGGTTCACCTTTTCATCGGTCATCCAGGCCTGAAGCGTAGAGCCAGTTACAAGCAGGGGAATGCCTGAGCTTATGCCCAGGAAGAACGTAACCAGCATCCGCCAACTAAAAATTATCCGTAGGATAGAAACTTGCATAAGTTTTAAATCAGATTCGTCGCTTCGCTCAGAATGACTGTGCGTGTCATTCTGAGGCCTGCCCTGAGCAACGTCGAAGGGGAGTGGAGCGACCGAAGAATCTTTGTTTGAAATTCCTGTATATTAAATCAAGATCCCGGCAACATTCTTATCTCACCAGACACCCTGTAGGGGCAGGTTTGAAACCCGCCCCTTATATGCTGTTCAACACTAATATAATTCCGGCATCTCTAAATTGCTTGGGAATTGTTTAGACAGCCGCGAATTTTTGCTCATTTTGAATAGTGATTTTAGGATTTGGATTTTTTGGGGGAATAGGGAGTCCCTTTTCTTTCAATAGATTAATATGTTCCAGTATTCCCCATTTTGCTTTATAGACACAGTCCTCAATGGAATGTCCGATACCGGTAAAACCTTCCAAATCCGGAGAATAAAACCCAAAGTAATCGGGTTCTTCTGTCGCTTCAATTATTAATGAGTATTCTAACTCAATCATTTTCATTTCCCTTTTTTACATTTTAGGGCGTATTGAAATACGCCTCTACAAATAACTCTTGTCTAACTGTACGATAGATTCGTTTTGTTTTTCCATCAATGCGTGTTTCTTTGCGAGTTTGCTGTGACGTCTGCCGTAGGCGGCATAGATAATTGAACCGATCGCTAACCATACAACGAGTCTGAGCCAGGTGGATAATTCGAGACGTATCATCATATATCCGCAGGAAAGTATGCCCAGTATGGGTATTACCGGCACAAAGGGACATTTAAAGGCGCGCGGATGGTGCGGGTCTTTGATACGCAGGATGATAACCGCGGCGGAAACAAGGCAAAAGGCAAGCAGCGTCCCGATGTTGACCAATTTTGCGATTTCTTCTATGGGAAAACAACTGGCGGTAAGAGCAACGCAACCGCCGACGATGATGGTCGATATGTGTGGTGTTCCAAAACGGGGATGAACGGCTGCGAAGATGCGTTCGGGAAGGAGACCGTCTCTGGCTATGGCCCATAATATCCTGGACTGGCTCAGGAGTAAAACGAGGAGCACACTGGTCAGCCCTGCTACTGCCCCGACCGAGATGAAAAAGGACACTTTGACCAGTCCGTGCCGTGTGAAGGCATCTGCCAGCGGCGCATCAATATTAATGTCTTTGTAATAAACCATGCCGGTAAGGACGGCGGTAACGGCAATGTATAAAATAGTACATAGAACCAGAGAGACGATGATGCCGATAGGTACATCCCTCTTCGGATTTCTCGCCTCCTGGGCGGTCGTTGAAACCGCATCGAAACCGATATAGGCAAAGAACACGTAAGCAGCGCCGGTGCCGATGCCGCCGATACCAAAAGGCGCAAATGTCTCAAAGCTGGTGCCCCAGTTGTCGTTCTTTATATAAAACCATCCAACGAAAATTACCATTAATATTACGGAGAGCTTTACCCCCACGATAATACTGTTGAATCGGGCGCTTTCTTTTATGCCGACAACCAGTAAAGCGGTGATGACAACAATGATCAATCCGGCAGGAAGATTAAATACGATGGGGATGCCGTGAAAAAAGGGGACGCCCTGAGCAACGAGGTCTTTTGCCTGATGAGACAGCGTCCAGTAGTCGGTGGTAAGCCAATGGGGGATATGTAATCCAAAGAGCCCAATTAGCTTTACAAAGTAATGCGACCATCCTACTGCCACAAGGCTCGAAGCGAGGGAATACTCCAAGATGAGGTCCCATCCAATAATCCAGGCAAAAACTTCACCTAACGCTGCATAAGAGTACGTATAAGC
>JACPHJ010000182.1 GCA_016188675.1 Planctomycetota bacterium | reverse complement strand
TGGGAAGGAGTGAAAATGCACTGAAGGATTACCTAACTTACTTAAAACTCAACCCTAATGCCCCCGACGCAGAAGAAATTAAGGGAGAGATCGAAGATATGCAAAATAAAAGATAAGAGGTGATAACGTATGTCTGAAGAAGAAGTTGTTCTGATTAGTGGTGTAAGAACGGCTGTGGGTAAGTTTGGCCGTGCATTTAAGGAAGTGCCCGCTCAGCAGCTAGGAGCCTTAGTGATAAAGGAGGCTGTAAAAAGGGCGGGTATTCAGATGCAGCACGTGGAAGAGGTCGTCATGGGAAATGCAGTTTCCGCAGGACTGGGCCAAAACCCCGCCAGACAGGCCGCAATCTATGCAGGACTACCAGTTGAGATAGGTTCGTTCACCGTAAATAAGGTATGCGGTTCCGGTCTCAAGGCAGTTATACTTGCCGCTCAGACAATAAAGGCTGGCGATGCGGATATTATCGTGGCCGGTGGCATGGAGAACATGAGCGCCGCTCCCCATTTAATCAGGAGTTTGCGGTGGGGGCAAAAATTCGGAGATGCATCAATCATCGATGCGATGGTATACGACGGCTTGTGGGATGTCTATAACAGTTACCACATGGGAATTACCGGAGAAAGAGTAGCGCAGAAATACGGCATAACCAGAAAAGAAGCGGATGAATTCAGTCTGAGCAGCCATGAAAAGGCTTTTCACGCAGCAAAGAGCGGCAGATTTAAAGAAGAGATAATACCTGTAGAAGTTCATGGTATTGTAGTTGAGAAGGATGAGGGGATAAGAGAAGATGATACATTAGAGAAACTGGCAAAACTCCCGCCTGTATTCAAAAAGGACGGAATTCTCACTGCTGGAAACAGTTCTCAGTTAAGTGATGGCGCAGCCGCATTGATAATAACTTCGGAGCGAAAGGCCAGAGAACTCGGCATAAAACCACTTGCCAGAATAATAGATTATGCAACCGGCGGAACAAAGCCTGAGGATATTATGGAAGCCCCTATTCATACGGTCAAAAAACTTTTAGGGGCGACGGGCTTTGCTATAAATGATATGGATTTAATTGAGTATAACGAAGCTTACGCATCTTCCTCTATTGTGGTCTCAAGACAGTTGGACATCGATCCTCAAAAACTCAACATAAATGGCGGAGCTATTGCACTCGGCCACCCAATAGGGTGCAGCGGCGCAAGAATACTTGTAACACTGGTACATGCCTTGAAGGAAAGGGGACTGAAAAGGGGTCTTGCCACCCTCTGTATGGGTGGAGGGAATGCACTGGCAATGATAATCGAAAGATGCAATTAATGGTAGGGGCACGGTGCTCCGTGCCCTGAAATGCAATTGTAATGATTGTTAAGAGGGAGTTGCTCTGTATCGGGTGAAGTACTGTGTGATTTTATAACCACCCCTTGCTCCCCTCCTTGCGAAGGAGGGGATAAAGGGGAGGTAAAGTATAAAAAACCTTCCGATTTCTTCCTTGCGCGGGAGGGGACTTCGTCGTGAGCTTTGCCGAACGCTCAGTCGAACGATAAAGGAGAGGTTTTCCCCTTAATATTGAGTAATCGGGGCGAGAGGTAAAGCATGTTTTATATAAAAGATCAAAAAAACATAATAGAACTGCTCTTTCCTGATGCAGGTGAATATAATCTGATTTTAGAGTCGATTGGAAATTTCGCTGAAAAAGAACTCCTGCCTGCCGCAAAAAGGGTAGATCAGGAAGAGATATTTCCAAGACAGAATTTAGAAAAAATAGTGAATCAGGGAATTATGGCTATGCCTTTTCCTGAAGATTACCATGGATTAGGACTCCCTCATCCTGTATATATTGCTGCTATAGAAATGCTGGCTAAAGCCTGTGCAAATACCGCACTGCAGGTATCTATCCAGGGAATGGTCTGCGAAGGTATAAGGCTATTTGGAGACAATCGGCAGAAAAATGAACTTCTCAAAGAAAAAGGGCTAGTTGAAGGCAGAAGCTTGGCATCTTTTGCGCTCACCGAGCCTTGCTGCGGTTCTGATGCAAAATCAATCCAGACAAAAGCCGAACTTTCGGGAAATATTTATGTCTTGAATGGCACGAAAACGTTAATAACGAGTGCTGCAGAAGCAGATATTATTTTAGTGTTTGCCAGAACAGATAAAGGCATTTCTTCTTTTCTTGTGCCAGGTGGAACGCCAGGGTTTACTGTGGCTAGGGTCATTCAAAAACTTGGATTCAGAGGCCATAAATTATCAGAAATACACCTTGAAAACTGCAAGGTGGCAAGAGAAAATCTTCTCGGCGAAGATGGGAGGGGGCTTGATTATGCAAAACAGATTCTCAATGCTGGAAGGATGACAATCGCAGCGATAGCCGTAGGGATAGCGCAGGCAGCTTATGAAAAATCCCTTTTATACAGCCAGGAAAGAACGGCCTTTGGACAAAGCATTTCAGGTTTTCAGCTTATTCAGGAAAAATTAGCCGATATGGCAACTGAGATAAACGCAGCAAGGCTTCTTACTTACTATGCAGCCCATTTAAGAGACAAAGGAAAAGACTCTGTATCTGAAGTTTCTCAGGCCAAGCTTTTTGCTACAGAGATGGCTTTGAGAGTATGCGATAATGCCATACAAATTCATGGGGGTTATGGGTATACTGATGAATACGATGTTCACAGACACTGGCGGGATGCGAGATTGCTCACGATTGCCGAAGGGACTTCTGAAATTTTAAGACTTTTGATAGCACATGTATCATTAAAACAAACTTGAATAATAGACAACCCCCTCAGTCCCCCTTTGTTAAGGGGGGTTAAAGGGGGTTGTCTATGTCTAATTTAGTATTCATTTAATTAATAAGCCATAAACATTTTTAGGAAAAACATGAATATACAAAAAATAGCAGTAATAGGCGCGGGCACCATGGGTAGCGGCATAGCCCAGGTAGCGGCTCAGAGCGGCTATGAGGTGGTTCTGGAAGATATGAAGGTAGAATACGTAAAGGCTGGATTTGCGAAAATAAAAGAAAGATTGGCGAAGAGGGTGGGTGAAGGAAAACTTGAAATTTTTGAGAAAGACAGAATCCTCTCAAATATAAAAACCACGGCAAGCCTGGAAGACTGTAGAAATGCGGATCTCATAATCGAGGCAGTGGTCGAAAAAGAGGACATAAAAAAACACATTTTTAAAGAACTGGATACAATATGCAATGATGAAACAATTTTCACCTCAAATACCTCTTCCGTCTCCATAACAAGGCTTGCAGAAGTTACTAAAAGGCCTGAGCGGTTCGCAGGTATGCATTTCATGAACCCTGCTTATATAATGAAACTTGTAGAAGTAGTGAAAGGCATACATACCTCTGATGAAACGGTAAACATAATAACTGCTGTTGCTGAAATAATGGGAAAGATACCGGTTGTTGTCAATGACTCTCCTGGCTTTGTCTCAAACCGTATACTCATGCCTATGATAAATGATGCGATTTACTGCTTGCAGGAAGGAGTCGCCTCCAGAGAAGGAATTGATACCATCATGAAACTGGGGGCAAACCATCCCATGGGGCCGCTTGAACTTGCGGATTTTATTGGCCTGGACACCTGCCTTGCAATACTTGAGATTCTCCATACTGAATTAGGCGAAAAATACAGGCCATGTCCATTGCTGCGAAAAATGGTAGCAGGTGGAAAGCTTGGGAGAAAGAGCGGAGAGGGATTTTATGAATACAGGAAATGAGCATATAAAGGTCGAAAAGAAAAAAGAAATTGGAATTATCACGTTAAACAGACCTGAGGCAAGAAACGCACTGAACAGAAAGATGATTCAGGAACTGGGAGACGCTCTCACAGCACTTGAAAACGACCCGCAGATAAGGAGTATTATTATCGCTGGAAATAAAGACTTCTGCGCAGGCGCTGATATAAAGGAAATGAATGCAATAAAACCTGAAGAAATAGAAACCTTTTGCAGGTGGGGACATAAAGTTTTTGATCAACTGGAGGGTATGGGAAAACCGGTAATTGCGGCAATAACGGGTTTTGCCCTCGGCGGCGGATGCGAATTAGCCCTTGCCTGTGACATAAGAATAGCAGGCGAAAGCGCAAAATTCGGTCAGCCAGAAGTAAATCTCGGCCTTATCCCGGGCTTTGGCGGTACACAGCGCCTCAGCCGACTTGTTGGTGTTGGGAAGGCAAAGGAAATGATTTTTACAGGTGAAATTCTGAGTGCAAAAGAAGCTGAATCTATCGGGCTTGCCAACCGGGTAGTAAAAGACGAAGAACTGATGGTAAAGGCAGAGGAAATAGCCCAGTCTATTGCCCAAAAAAGCCCGCTTGCGGTGAAGATGGCAAAGACCTTAATTAACGAAAATCAGGAAATAGAAGAAGGGCTTGAGAAAGAAATAGCGCTCTTTGCAAAATGCTTCGCAACCCAGGACCGTATGGAAGGCATAAACGCATTTCTGGGAAAGAGAAAACCAGTATTTAAAGGTATATAATACAGAATACTAATCTGGAACTCATGAACTCAGGAAATAATGAAAAACATTTTCTGTCGGTTCATTAAGGTATCATTTCTGAGTTTCTGAGTTCCAGATTTAATTAAGAATGTTAATAAAGTAAAAACAAAATGGGAAGTATAAATAATCAAGAGTTAACGAGTAAGATTATTGCAGCAGCCATCGAGGTTCACCGTACACTTGGGCCCGGTTTCCTGGAATCGGTTTACGAAGAATCTCTTTGCGTGGAGTTGGATTTAATGGGGATTCCTTACGAAAGACAAAAACCGGTTGAGATTTTATACCGCGGAAAAGTAGTAGGAGAACATCGCCTTGACTTGCTTGTTGAAAAGGCTGTAGTGGTGGAACTCAAGGCCGTTAAGGCGTTTGAAAACATTCATTTTTCTACAGTTCGTTCCTATATGAAAGCCACTCAGGTAAATAGCGGGTTATTATTGAACTTTGCCACTATGCCACTTACTATTAAGCGGGTGGGACGAGAATACAATACAGAATGCTAATCCAGAACTCATGAACTCAGGAAATAATGAAAAACATTTTCTGCCGGTTCATTAAGATATCATTTGTGAGTTTCTGAGTTCCAGATTTAATTAGAGAAGTTGAAAAAAGAAGTGGGAGGTGTAAATGAACATCGTTTACAACGACAAGACAGATCTTCTTTACATCAGGTTTGATGATAGGAAACAGGAGGTCATAAACAGGCGAGTCTCTGATGACATTGTCCTGGATATCGGCGAGAATGACAGAATTGTGGGCATTGAAATTCTTGATGCCTCGAAACACGTAACTCTTGATAGACTCTTACCGGTTAAATACGAGCTTTCGGAGAAATAGGGCTATTTGCCCGGTGCTTTGCTACGCAGAACCGACTGGAAGGCATAAACGCCTTTCTTGAGAAGAGAAAGCCAAGTTTTATGGGTGTATGATTTTACCGTTAATCCAAAGAGAGGTATAGATGACATTAATTTCGGACATATTACTTAAATGGAATAAACGAGCCCACGTTCATATTTGGAGGCAAACATATGAATAAAGAAGAATTACGACCCCTATATTCAGAATTACAAGGATATCTTGCACAGGCTCCCAACAGTGATAAAGCTATATGTGATGAATCGATATGGAAACAATATAATGATTCAGTAAAGTTGATTAGTAAAATTTCCAGAGAAGATTTCAATCGGTTTCTTATTTTAAATATAGAGGAAAATGTTGCAGGAAAATTCATTCGTCCTATTTTATACCGACAGAAGTTAGGCGGTTTAATCTCGTTTCTTCATGGTAAATATTTTAATGATGAACCCACCCCATTCAGTGCAGGACCAAGCACAATTATAAGCCAACAACAAAATCAGTCCGTTCATGTACAAATGCTTCTTGAAATTCAAAGTAAAATTGACGAAAGGATTCATAGCTTACCAGAAGGAAGTAAAGAAAAGAGTTTTTTACAAAAATTTAAAAATAAATTAAGCTCAATATCTAATGTGACTCAATTCATAAGTCAATTAATAAAAATGGCAAAGGAGTTTGGTCTTAATATAGATGATATTTCAAAAATATTTAATTAAACTTCAGACTACAGAGCACGAACTAACAATACCAAACCTTTTAGCTTCGTTTGTGCCCTCGTGCGGGTTGCAAACCCGAGCCCTTGATTTAGTTTATTTCAACAATTTTTTACCTTGCAAAATATTTGTTATCTTAGACTGAAAATGTCATAAATCTAAAATCCAGTAGCTGTTTAGCCAAATGATGATTTGGTTGTCTAAAGGCAAAGAAAAAAACCTTTACTTTGGTCACCCCTTCGTTTCCTCAGGGCAGGCCCTGAGTGGAACGAAGGGTCTCATATTTTGGAAGCAAGAGATTCTTCGTTTCACTCAGAATGACAACCAAACTTCACTATAGGCCTGAAAGGCCGTAAGGATATAACGGAGGGTGAAGCCCTCTGACAAAAGAGAAAAAAATATCAAGCCCCGAAGGGGCGAAAAAAAAGGATTGTTATATGGCAGGCACATGCACATTTCTCGGAATGCATTTTGTGGTTAGCACAAAAAATATGGTATTGAATATGATGATAATTATGTATGGAAATAATGGAATGTCCTCTCTCCCCTTTGGGGCTTATGTTTTCTATTATTTTCAATTTCAGGGGGTTTCACCCCCTGCTATGTTCTTACGACCTTTCAGGTCTTCAACAGGTTGTGTGGGTTTGTGAGGCATATCAAATTCTTAACACACCCCTGACCCCTTTCTAGAGGGGAAACAAGAAATCCCCTCCTGGGAGGGGAGAAAGGGGTGGGTAAGGATCGTAAATAATATATGGAAGATACAAGAATACCGACAAAGCCAATGAGTGCATATTTCTAACATTCGCGTTTATCCGTGTCCCTCTGCGGCTAAAGAATTTATAAAGTTTAATAATGGCTGAAAAGTTTGATGTTATCATCGTTGGTGCAGGACCCGCTGGCAGCGCAGCCGCCTATTCCTTGGCAAAGATGGGATTCAATGTCCTGATGGTTGAAAGGGGCAAGTATCCAGGGGCAAAAAACGTGATGGGCGGGAGGATGTATGCGTATGCCTTAAACAGGCTCATCCCTGACTTCTGGAAAGAAGCCCCGGTTGAGCGATGTGTTACTCATGAAAAACTGACATTCCTGTCCGATAAAGCTTCCGCTACACTTGATTTCCAGGATGAAGAACTTCTTGAACCGCCGAACAGCTTTACCATACTCAGGGCAAGGTTTGACCAGTGGTTTGCGAATAAAGCAGTTGATGCTGGCGCTACGCTAATATCCAATATCAGGGTTGACGATCTTTTATGGAAAGATAAAAGGGTTATTGGTATAGTTGCGGGCACGGATAAGCTTGAAGCAAGTGTAGTAATTGTGGCAGACGGCGCTGTCTCCCTTATGGCAGAGAAGGCGGGTCTTAAGAAATTCCTGGCAAAAGAATTTGCCATCGGCATGAAGGAGATCATAGAACTTCATGGGAAAACTATTGAGGACAGATTCAGCCTTGTCAACGGAGAGGGCGCAGCCCAGCTTTTTATAGGACAATGTACAAAGCAGATTCCGGGAGGCGCTTTCATCTATACCAATAAAACCAGCCTTTCCCTGGGAATCGTAGTTTATATAGATCATCTCATCGAAAACAAAGTGGAAGCCTACGAACTCATGAGGGACTTCAATTCAAATCCTGTAATAGCAAAACTGATTGAAGGCGGCAAACTGGTGGAATATTCTGCCCATATCATCCCTGAAGCCTCCCGAACGGGACTTTTCACTGACGGCCTGCTTGTTGTAGGAGACGCCGCTGGTCTGTTGGTAAATAGCGGCATTACGCTGAGAGGCATGGATATGGCTATTGCCTCTGGGATGGCCGCTGCGGAGGCTTCGAAGCTTGCATTGGAAAAACAGGATTTTTCGAAGAAGAGTCTTTCATATTATGAACAGTTATTGAAAAATGATTTTGTGCTTAAAGATATGCAAACATTTAAAAGATCGCCCGAATTCCTGCAGAATGCAAGACTTTACTCGTTGTATCCAGAGCTTGTGTGCAGGCTTTTCCACAGACTGGCCGTAGTAAAAGGGTCAAAGAAAAGGCTGTTTGATGAATTTTTAGAAGAAACAAAGGGCAAGAAAATTCAGATAATTCGGGATTTGATAAGAGGTTTAAGGGCTTTATAGTATTGTAATACATAATTTTGCAAAATTTACGATTTACGAATTACGATTTTAGACTTCGCTAAGAGCGCTCAATCGAATGATTGAAAATTGTAAATCTGAAATCGTAAATCTTAATTTATTTCCTATTAGTTTTTTATGATTGTGTTGTATTATGAATATCAGCATCGAAGATCAACTAGGTCTTATAAGCTTTGAGGTTGACAAAGAAAAGCATATAAAGGTGGAGACCAGCATTTGCAGGCAGTGTGTTGATAAACCATGCCTCAGATTCTGTCCATCGAAGAGGTTCACCCTTGAAAAAGGAGAGATCGTGCATAACTATGAGGGATGCCTTGAGTGCGGAAGCTGCAAGTTCGCCTGTCCCAAAGGTGCGGTGGATTTCAGCTATCCGAGGGGTGGGTATGGGGTGTATTATAAATATGGATAAAAGGCTTTGAAACCACAGATTGCACCGATTACGCAGATAGAAAGACCTTGCAAATTATTGCAAAATCTGTGGAATCTGCGAAATCTGTGGTTACTTTCTTATTGCGTTTGTCAACGCTGGCACTATTTCATATAAATCCCCTACAATCCCGTAATCACATGCCTTGAAGATAGGTGCGTTTGGGTCGCTGTTTATTGCAATGATGGTCTTAGCATCCCTTATGCCTGCGATGTGCTGCACCTGGCCTGAGATGCCAATGGCTATATAGAGTTTGGGTTTGACCTTGTGCCCCGATAATCCTACCCAGTGTTCTTCCGGTAACCATTTAAGATCCGCAGCAACTGACCGCGAACAGCCAACAGCGCCGCCAAGCACTTTTGCAAGCGATTCGATAAGGTTGAGGTCTTCTTTCCTCTTAAACCCCCTGCCTGCAGAAATGATTATATCGGCTTCCTCTATTTTCAGTTCTTGCGATGTTTTATCCTTTTTTTCCAGTACCTGTACCCTTGGTTCAACCAGTTTCAAGGTGGTTTTAATTATTTCACCCGTTCTCGCTGTATCTAACTTCTTTCCAAATCTTCTTGGAGGCACGGTAACTATCTGGGGTTTGCGTAAAAACCTCTGGTTGGCGATAAACCTGCCTCCCAGCACAAAGCGCTTTACAATAAACTCTCCCTTTTCTAAAGATAAACCGATGCAGTCTGTGGCACAGCCTGCTCCAAATTTCTGGGCAATCCGTGGGGCAACTTCCTTACCCAGCCTGGTTCCGCCTATCAGGAGGATTTCTGGGTTGTGCTGGTTTATGAGGGAACATAGGCAATCGACAACGATATCTGCATGCAATTCTGCATCGACAGAATACACTGTATTTGCTCCGCAGAAAATATAGGTGTTCGCAATATCATCGTGTTTGCGTATTGAAATTGCGGCAAGTTCTAATCGTAAAGAGTCTGCAATTTCCCTTCCTTTTGCAAGGATCTCAAGGGCAGTTTCGTAGTCTTCTGAAAATGTAAAAATCATTTCCTACTCCGATTTTTCAGACATTATGATCTTGGCAAGTTCTCCAATGTCCTTCAGGATGACTTCTTTTCGTTTCATTTCAATGGCGGTAATGCTTAAATTCTCAATCCCTGCCTCCGGTTTTTCTAAGCTTATTTCGGTTATTCTCTTCTTCGAAGCGCCCAGAATTTGCAATAACGTGGGAATCCTCGGCTCATTGATTTCTTTGGTAATGGTTACTAAGGCAGGCAGTCTTGCTTTCGCTACTTCGTATCTGTTTTCGAGATTTCTTTCAACAACAACTTCATTGTCTTTTAGCTCCATTTTCCTTGCGTATGTTAACACGGGGATTCCAAGCGCCTGTGCCAACCTCGGGCCTATCTGAAAAGAAAATTCATCAATGGATGCCTCCCCGCATAGAATAAGGTCGTACTTCATTTTATGGATAATTCCAGCCAGCAGAGTTGCTGTACCCAGAGAATCGGCATCTGTATTATAAACAACGGCTTCGTCGGCGCCCATGGCCAGGGCTTCTTTCGCCGCCTCTTTTGTACCCCCAATTAAAGCAAAAATATTTCCGCCGCATTTTTCCTTAATCCTGACTGCCTCTTCAAGTGCGTTTTTGTCGAAGTCGCTTATCTTTCTGGCGACTCCTTCTGTAATGGGGTGTTTGGTGGCAGTATCTACCATTATCTGGCCCAGATCATATATCTGTTTGAGACATACGATAATATCCACAGTCAGTACTCCACAGTTTCTTTATCAGGAAATAACATTTAAATTTTAGACTTCGTCATGAGCGATTAGTCGAACGATTTACGATTTCGGATTTACGATTTTTTAGTCTTAAACCTGTTTTTAACAGATTCAGGAATCGTAACTCGTAATTCGTAAATCAAAATTTTTTCTAAATGCCAAAAACAACAGAGACATTTCTAAAAATACCCTAGGTTTAAGAAGTAAAATCTTTCCCAAGGATTTCACTGCCGATTATCAGCTTCATAATATTTTGTGCGCCTTCTGCCCCCATTATATATGAAGCTACGCCCCTTAAACCCTTTTCCAGTCCCGCCTCTTTGGTATAACCATAAGCCCCGTGCCATATCAGTACGTCCTTAATAATATCAAAGGCTACCGTCGGTGCGATAAGTTTTGCCGAAGCTACGGCCTTGTTTATCTCTTTGTGACTAAACCTGTTTTTCGCGTACATCTGGTCAAGCATCCAGGCGGCCTTATAGACAAGCAATCTGGCGGATTCAAGTTTTGCGTAAGCCTCTGCCACTTGGAACTGCATTCCCTCAAATTTTGCCAGAGGAGAACCGAAGGCACGTCTTTCTTTTATATACGCAATTCCGGACTCTAATGCCTTCTCGGCAGCGCCAATGCACGCAGCGGCCACCAGCGGCCTTGCGCAGTTAAAGCCCTCCATAGCATAATAAAAGCCTTTATTCCAGTCTCCGATAAGATAGTGTGACGGTATCTCCACATTCTTTATGATTATGGCGCCGGTAGAAATTCCTTCTCTCCCCATCTGTTTAAAGACGTTAGAAGTTATCCCAGGAACATCTTTTACCGGAAGATAACAAAGTGACAGACCTTTGTGTGCTAGTTCCGGGCTTGTTTTTACAACCGTTACATAACCTCCCCCATATTTAGCAGCTTCTCTGATGCCACTTATAAAGGTCTTTGAGCCATTGACCACCAATTTTTCTCCCTCTTTTGCCATCGTAGTGGATACAGCGGCAACATCCGAACCCCCAGCCGCCTCAGTTGAAGCTATACCCAGAAAAGCCTTTCCTTTCGTAACGTCAGGCAGGAGTTCTTCTTTTGCCTTTTTACTCCCGTATCTGTTCATCAAAAACCCCCAACCGGCTTCTACCAGATAATAAACAGCAGTAGCCATGCTGATATCTGCCCTGGCAATTTCCTCAGTCGCTATTGCAGCGGTAACGAAGTCAGCACCTGAACCGCCATATTCCTGCGGGATAGCAATGCCAAGGAGGCCAAAAGATGCCATATCACCCAGGACTTCCTGGGGAATCTCCCCTTTCTCATCAATTTCATTAGCTTTCGGGGCAATCTTTTTTTCGCAGAACTCTCTCACAGACTTTCTGAAAAGTTCCTGTTCTTCGGTAAATGAAAAATCCATAATTATAATTTCCTTTGTTAAATTAAGTCTTCGTTAACTCACAAATACAAATTATCCCTCCCTTGATGGGAGGGACTAAGGGAGGGTGATTATTCTTTTGCTTTCACCCCCACCTATCATCCCCCATCAAGGGGGAGAAACTATTTGTTTAAAATTCTGAACATGAGTTAAGCCTTCATCAACCTTTTATACTGAAAAATACCAGAGAAACCTTTGAAAAATGAATGCCATGAGGTATACTCTCTCTCTAGCGTATGGACACGAAAATCTCCTCACCTTAATCCTTTTCCACAATGTTGAGGGATAAAGGGATGGCGGCATATTTTCATACCCATTTGTGAGCCTTTAGCTCATGAGGGTTTTCCCCATTTTCATGAGGACGTACTTTAGAAAATTTTAGAGATAGTGACAAGTGACACGTGGCGAATGACGGGTGTAATGTAACCTGTTACTCGACACCCGTCACTTATTTTATATTTAGTTGCGGCAATGCTGTGTTTTGAATTGTCCATGAAAGATAAATAAAAGAAAAACCTCATGGCATGCGAATGTTGTCATAACCATAACATATTTAATTGAATACTCAAGTATAATCTTAAGCATAATCGCAGGCTTATCAAAACTGGTGAAAAGCAAATAATTTAATTGTATGGGAATTTTCATTTTATTTGTGCGGTTTTTGAGGTGGTGTGAGCATAAAAATCACCCTTAGGAAAGGGAATCAATGGGGTTGTAAAATAACCAGTAAAACACAACCCCCTGTTTCCCCCTTTTCCAGGGGGACTAAGTTGATATTACTTGTGCAGTATTGTAAAATAATCGTAAACATCTCTGGAAGCTTTATATGATAAAAGGCGTTAATCTTTTTAGTGGAATCGGGAGAAAACTGTTGTGCTGGTTTTTGCTCCTATCCATTCTGCCTCTCATGGTGGTTGCCATCCTTACCTATCGGTATGCCCGCGAAACCATCAAAAACGAACTCCTGAACGAAGAGGCTTTCCTGGCTGAAGGCATCAAGAACCACATACAGACCATCCTGGATGCAGGTGAATATTCATCTCAGTTTTTTGCTTCAGATGAGTTTATACGAAGGCACTTAGAGATATTGAATCACAATCCGGAAAATAAGCGCATTGTCAGGAAATTCAACGATTACATGGTGTATAAAACAAATCTGAATAAGGATTTTTATGAAACCTTCGTTTTAAATCCGGCGGGAATTATTGTTGCTTCGAGTAACGAGAAAAGTATCGGCAGGATAGAATTTGGCGCTGATTATTTTGCCTATGGCAAAGGCGGTCCTTATGTCAAGGATGTCTATATAGATGAAAACACAGGCGAGTTTTCGATAGCTTTTGCTGCGCCTGTTTTAAGAAAACGCGGTGGAAAGTTTTTGGGTGTACTGGTAATCCGGTTTGATGCAAACAAGTTAAACGAGGTCACCACAGGAAAAAAGGTTGGCGTCGTTGAAGATGCGGGCACGTTTCTGCGAAGAGGTAAGACAAGTGAAGCGTATATTGTAAATGAAAATCATCTCATGCTTACCGGATCGAGGTTTAAGGAGAACGCTATTTTAAGCCAGCTCGTTAATACCGAGCCTGTAACTACCGCTCTTAACGCTGGGAAAGAGGTTGTCGGTGTGTATAAAAATTATATGGGAAGGAAAGTTATTGGCGCAACACGATATTTAAAGAAAATGGGATGGGTTTTACTCGTGGAAACGGATGAGTCTGAGGCATATTCCCCCATTTCCAAGTTCAAATACCGGGCAATTACGGTGGTGGGGATATGTATTGTTGGTGTGGTATTTATTTCATTATTTGTTTCGAGAGGGATTATTAATCCCATCATCCTGCTTGTTAAGGGGATGAAACGGGTAGCGGAAGGTGACTTGAATTTCCGGGTTGAAAGTCATTTGAAAGACGAGTTGGGTGAGCTAACCGCCTCGTTTAATTTCATGACTGACGATATCAAGGATGCCCGGGAAAAACTCCTGAAATTAAAGGCCGACCTCGAAGAGAGAAAAGAATATTTGGAGAATATCTTAAAATATGCAAACGAATTGATATTTACATTGGATGTCCAGGGGAAGTTTACCTTTATCAACCCAAAAATTAAAGAGTGGGGCTATGATGAAAGGGAATTGATCGGACAGCCGCTCATTTCTATTTTATTTGATAAGCGGCAGGAAAATGTTGACCAGATTGTTAACGATGGTTTTAGAAGAATATTTGAGGTTGAGGTATTGGACAAACATAAAAATATCCGAAATGTGTTACTCGGCACATCTCTTATTAAGAATAAAGAGGGACAATTAATAAGTATACTAGGCACTGCCAACGATGTAACAGAATTGAGAAAACTGGAACAGAAGCTTGTGCAGGCTGACAGACTGGCTTCTATTGGTCAATTAGTGGCGGGTATTGCCCATGAAATCAATAACCCGATCGGTGTAATTTATCTGTACAGCACGGAAAGCATGAAACTTTTCGAGAGGGTAACGAATGCCTTAAAACTCATAAACTCCATTCCTATATCTGAAAATACGCAGAGATTAAATGAAGTTGTTGCTTCTCTGGAACATGAAACGAATGCCGAACAAGGAAAGGATAAACTGAAAAAAGAACTTTTATATATTGCCGAGGATTTAGGCAAGTATTGCAAAGAATTGGCGCAAATATATAATGTTATTGGCAAGACCCGATCATATTTGCACGAATACTTAGAAGGTTCTGTAAAAGAGTCTATACGATGTAAGGATTTAATCAGCGGTCTGCTCGATTTCTCAAGACAAAAAAAGCCGGAAATGTGCATGTCCAACGTGAACAATTTGATAGACAGTGTGCTTAGTATTGTGGAGAAACAATATAGAAAAGAGAAGATAGAAGTAGCCCGTGTGCTAGATCAGCATGTCCCGGATGTAATGATGGATGCCCGTCAGATGGAACAGGTTGTTATAAACATTGCCAATAATGCCGTTTTTGCCATGAAAGAGGCGTTGGGAAACGGGGAACATGTTGGAGTGTATCGAAAGGGTGAGTTGACAGTAGGGTCGCGTTTCCATTCGGATAAAGGATGCGTGGAAATATTTATAACGGATACAGGTGTTGGTATTAGCAAAAATGATCTGAGGAAAATATTCGATCCGTTTTTTACCACACGGAAAGACGGGAAAGGTACAGGACTGGGTTTAAGCATTAGTTACGGGATCGTAAAGATGCATGACGGCAGCATTGAGGTAGAGAGTGAGATCGGCAAGGGTACGACATTCAGAATATTTTTGCCTGTAGAGATAAAAAAAGAGCAAGGGATGCGTGTGGTGAAATTGTAAATCTGTTATCGTGGATTATTTGCCGCGTAGGCAGAAATCTACGTGGGAAAATCTTTAGAGAATATTAAAGATGAAGACAGACGGCACAAAAATATTAGTGGTTGATGATGAGGTTGGATACAGAAAGGTGCTCAACAACGCCCTGACGGAGCGCGGCTTTGTTGTCAAAACGGCTGCATCCGGCGAGGAGGCTCTGGAAGAACTCAAAAAGCAGGAATTTGCCATTGCCTTATTAGACATGAAACTGCCTGGCGGAATTGACGGACTGGAATTACTTCAGAGAATTAAGGGGATGTATAACACTTCCGTACTGATAATGACTGCCTATGGCGGCATAGAGACGGCCGTTGAGGCGATGCGGCGCGGGGCGTTTAATTATATTACAAAGCCATTCAACCTCGACGAGATCATCCTCAATATCGACCGCCTCATAGCGCAGCAAAAGATTATTGAAGAGAACAAATACCTGCACTCAGAACTGGAGAAGGTTTATGGGTTAAAAAAGATTGTGGGCAGTTCCAGAGAGATACAGAAAGTGCTGGACATGGTTTCAAGAGTTGCCCTCAGCACTGCAACCGTGCTGATTACTGGCGAGAGCGGGACGGGAAAAGAACTTGTAGCCAGGGCAATCCATTTTACGGGAAATCGTAAGGACGAAAAATTTGTCGTGATTAATTGCGCGACCTTATCCGAAAACCTCCTTGAAAGCGAATTGTTCGGACACGCAAAGGGCGCTTTTACTGGCGATATCAAAGACAAAAAAGGCCTTTTCGAAGAGGCGGACGGCGGCACCCTGTTTATGGATGAGATTGGCGATATCCCAAAATCGGTGCAGGCGAAGATTCTAAGGGTCTTACAGGAAGGTGAGTTTATTTCTCTTGGCGACACCGCTACCAAGAAGGTAGATGTGCGTATCATTGCCGCAACAAACCAGGACTTGCTGCAAAGGGTGCAGGAAAAGGAATTTCGCGAAGACTTGTATTATCGTTTGAATGTAATCAACATCAAGATGCCGCCATTACGTGACAGGAAAGAGGATATCCCGCTTTTAGTAAAACATTTTATCGAAAAGTACAACAAAAAGGAAAACAGGCAGGTCAAAGGAATTTCGCCGGAAGTAGAAAAGGAATTTTATGGTTACAACTGGCCTGGCAATGTCCGTGAATTAGAAAACGTCATAGAAAGGGCGATTACCCTTACCAATGAAGATGTGATTTCGTTAAATGTAATCTTGCCACTGGTAAAAAAGGAGGGGGGAACGGAATTTGTCGGCGATGATTTGCTTTCTCAACCATATAAAGATGCGCGCAGAAAGGCGCTTGATGTATTCAATATAAAATATATAACAAATGTGCTGAATAAAAATAGTGGAAACGTTACAAACGCTGCCAAGGAGAGCGAAATAGAACGTCAGTATCTCCAGCGCATGCTGAAAAGATATAACATTAAATCGAAGGATATTTTTTAGCGGACTTGCTTTGCTTAGTCTATCCTGCTTGCCGCCGAATTTCCACGTCTGGACTTGAACCGGACAGCCACTCGCTATACACGGCACAGTCAGGTCTTCACCCTTACTGCCCGAACGTAATGCCTGATGTTGTTGTCTGTATATGCATAGTCGCAAAAGCCGGAGTCGAACCAAACGACCCAGGCCGTGCCATCCTTCCTGAAATCAGACGTCCATACCCTTTTCTGGCATGGGTCGAATACCGGATCTATGTGCAAATCACCGTCTTTTTTTGCCGGTTCCATTAAAGAAATGGCCTCCTCCAGGGTGGGCAGACGCCAGTCATTATAACCGGCAAACCGCTCTTTGTTCAGTGCGGAAATATAGTTCTTTGCATCCTGGTAGTTCATATCATTCTGCGAACCTGTCTGCTGCCACATCAGGCAACTGACATGGTCATACACTACCTTTCCGTTTTTTTGCATTTTGAACTTATGAGAAACGCCATGACCAGTGGCATTCCGGCGGGAATCAAACAACCCCTTTTCCCTCAACATACTTTGCACCACTTCGGGCGACAATGCCTCTTCCGGTGTTGCGCGCAATACCGTTCCGACAACCGATGCATATACCGAATGTGCGAATCTCTCTGGTTCAGGAAAGGCAGCTTTATTATGGACTATCGATATTATCCCCCAACCGATTATTATGGCAAAAAGAATGCAGGGGACAAAAGATGGCCGCCCGTTCTTAGGCCGTTGTATAGTGTTAAAGTAATCTTTGTGCGGGATATCTTCCATATTTTTTCGTTCAACCAAATTTGGATATTTTAAAGCATTATACTAAAAGATTGTTTATCTGCCTATTAATTAATGGTAACAGTTCACGTGGAATTATGGATGGCTGCAAAGAGGACCACTAAGAAATGCTATTGACAATTTTCTACGCCGTACATATTATTGCATGGAAGAAATACGTAACGAGTAATAGCAAGGTTTTTTGCAAAAAAGTAAATAAGAAGTATACACCAATCATTAATTAATGAATAACGGAGGACAAATGAAGATAATGGAATTTACTGCGATTAGCTGTTTCTTGGCATTTGTCGTTATCAATGGCGCGATGCCGGCATTTTCTACTGCGGGAGGTTTGATCGATATGGGTTATGGCAGCAGAGGCGGAAGTATGGGGGCCGGATCAGCGCGTTCACAAGAACCTATCCGGCCAATTCCTATCAGCTTTGACTGGGACATTGCAAAGATAGAATTAGGAAAGAAATTGTTTTTTGAACCCAGATTGTCCAAATCCGGCTGGATTAGTTGTAATTCCTGCCATAACCTCTCAACGGGCGGCTCAGATAATTTGACAAGCTCTATCGGGCATAAATGGATGTTTGGCCCGATAAACGCCCCTACCGTCCTCAATGCAAAATTCAATCTGGCTCAATTCTGGGATGGCCGTGCTAAGGACTTGAAAGAGCAGGCAAAAGGCCCCATTGCAAATCCTATGGAAATGGCTTCAAACCATGAGCTTGCCGTGAGCGTGTTGCAATCAATACCGGAATATGTACAGTGGTTTATAGAAATCTACGGAGACGCAAAAATTAACATTGATAACGTCGCTGATGCTATTGCAGCATTTGAAGAGACATTAACCACTCCAAACTCAAGATTTGATTCGTGGTTAAACGGCTATGATGAAAAAATTTCCGAATCGGAGAAGGAAGGATATAATTTATTTAAGGATAAGGGTTGTATAAACTGCCATAACGGTTTTGGTGCAGGAGGAAACTCTTTTCAGAAATTTGGCGTTGTAAAACCCTATAACAAAGACACCCAGACCCTTGGCAGATACAACGTAACGAAAAATGAGGAGGATAAATACGTATTCAAAGTCCCCCTGCTAAGAAATATCGCCTTGACGGCGCCCTATTTCCACGATGCCAGCGCATGGAACTTGAGTGAGGCAGTGAATGTTATGGCGGAATATCAGTTGGGAGTAACGCTTACTGATGACGAAACGGGCAAGATTGTTGCATTTCTACGAACCTTAACCGGAGATCAGCCATCCATTATTTTCCCAATGCTGCCGCCCTCAACTGCAAACACGCCGAAACCAGACAGGAATTGATTTTGTGCCGGGTTCTGTGCAGTCGAATATTTATCTTAAGAAGCAGCCGTGAGAGGAATTTTGTGGAAAATTTGTCACGAATTGATTATTTGAAAAACTCGATCCAATTCTCTGTTAAGGGATAAAAAATATCCGAGCTTTTCCTTTTTCAGAGCAGTTTAAGTAAATCCTCTTTGGTGATTCCTGCCTGGTCTAAGATTGCCAATAAAGTGCCTTTTGGTATTTCTTTCCTATGGGGAACGATTACTAAGCGAGTCCTGTCTATATCCTTCTTCACAAAAGCAGTATGGCTGCCTTTTCCCTTTTTTGGTGCATAATCAAACCCCGCCTTCTTCAAAACCCTGACAACCTCCCTTGTTGAAAGAACGGGTAATTTAGGCATTATCGAATAACCTTTTCTCGTGTAGTAAACTTTTCCTTTGTCGTGAGGCTTTCTTCAATATCATCCAAAAGTCCAAGCGTTTCTGCATTTTCAAGATATAACTCTACGGCTTCTTTTAAGTTTTCTACCGCATCAGATATCGAATCTCCACAGCTTGCAACGCCAAGCTCTGGGCACTTTGAAACATACCCTTCCTTTTCCTTCCATACAACAACTGTGTAATCAAAAACCTTCATGATGGAACACAACCCCCTTTCAACATCGAATTTTTATATGTTAAACTATTATGGCTTCCGATGGATTTCTGCCCGTTTTCTCAGTCCCTGTAGATTCTATACTATTTGCACATGAAGGACAACAGCGAATTATTTACATTTGACATAGAGAAAATTTTTATGTGAATATTTTTCTCCCGAAACCGTTGATAAACTCCAAATCGCAATAGAACTGCATCGTTCATAGCTTGTGAAAACTATTGTCTCACTCTAAGACCCAAAAGCTACCACTTATTATTTCGTTTTTCAACTATAATCGAGTTTGATGTCCAGGACATTTCAAAGTTTTCTTTTTAAGGTTCGGAGAAATACAAGGAACAAATAACACACCCCTTAGTCCCCTCTCAAGAGGGGATTAAGGGGTGTGTTATGCGTTTGTTTTCTCCCTTTCAGATATTTATGATAACGCCCTTCTCCTACGCACTCGATTCCTACGGGACACTTTTCAATGCAGCTTTCAGGTAAATCACGTCCTATCATTTCCCCACAATTCTCACAGGCAAACTCATTCTCGAAACCGGCTACCGACGCTGTGCCTTCCTTGTGACAATGCGGACAGGTTACGTCTATTATCTCTATACGTTTTATCTTTTCCGCTCCGGGACACTGAAAGATGCCCGGCTTTTTAAATTCATTTGCAGGAAGATGAGAAATCTCTTTTACTTTTGAAATGGTCTGTGCGGCTAAAATACGAAGAGTCGTTCGCCGTTCTTTTCCCAAAAATTCCTGAAGTGCTTTCATGGCTTCACGATTACCTTTTCCCACTCTGCCAATTTCTTCAAGGGCATGCTTCACTTCCCCAGCATTCTCGTGATACAAATTTTTTAAAAGCGATTGAATATTTTTGGTCAGGTCATTCATTCTGTATGATGCTGGAAAATCGAAGGCTGTATATAGGATTATAAATACCCTGGCTTATTGCAAAAGTTGCGGCTTTTTTTCCGGTTCGAGGACTGTCGGGGCAAGAATCCGCCTCAAACCAGCCCCCTTGGCTGCATCCATAACATCGATGACGACACCGTAAGGCACATTCTTGTCTGCCCTCAAGACAAGGGTCTTATCGTCTTGTTTGGAAAAGGCGTTCTTTAATATCGAAACGAGGTTATTTCTTTCAACGGGTTTATTCTGGAAGAAGAACTTGCCGTCCTGGGAAATCGTCAAGACCCGTTCCTCAAGCTTGCTGGTGGAGGCATATTTGGTGGAGGGGAGTTCCAGTTTGATGTTCGGCTGCTCTATGAAACTTGAGGTAACCAGAAAAAACAGGAGTATCAGGAACAGCATGTCCACCATCGGGGTGAGGTTTATGATGGATTTTGTAATACGTTTTTCTCTGAATCGCATAGTTTTATTTAGATTTATGTTTTATCAAATCCTTTGGCCGGATAAAGTTTATTCAAAATGTGCATGGAGTATTCTTCCATTTCAAG
>JACPHJ010000020.1 GCA_016188675.1 Planctomycetota bacterium | reverse complement strand
TTAGCTCCGTAGGAGCGACCTGTATATGATTGATATGCAAACAGGTCGCTCCTAACGGAGCTAATATCTGTTATGGCATCCTATCTTGCTACAAACAGGTTGCTCCTGACGGAGCTCATGCTTGTCCTCGTGAAAACGGGGAATTGATAAATTTTTCAAAAGACTAAATTGATACGAATTATGAATGAAGAGAAGAATTTGATTAACTTGATTGAACAGGACTAATTCATGAAGGTAATTCCATGTAAAATCATTCGGGTGCCAGATGACCTGGCCAGCGTCACCAGTTACAAACCAGCCGACGAGGTCAATCCTTCTGAGGTTGGCATGAATCAGGAAGAAGTACAGGCCATCTGGGCGGGAGTAGAAGACCTTTACCGAAGTGGTATTCATCCGGCCATCTCATTTTGTCTGCGCCGGCAAGGCAAGGTCGTGCTCAAACGGGCGATTGGACACGCCAGAGGAAATGGTCCCGATGATACCCCAAATACAGAAAAGATTCTGGCAACGCCTGACACACCACTATGTCTTTTTTCCGTCTCCAAGGCAGTTACCGCCATGCTCATCCACTTGTTGGATGAGCGCGGTCAAATCCATCTCATGGACCCTGTGGGTCACTACATTCCGGAGTTTGTTGCCTCCGGCAAGGGAAATATTACCATTCACCACATCCTTTCCCACCGCGGAGGTATCCCCATCCCTCCGCGCAATATAGACCCGGAAATAATTTTCAATCACGATGAGATTGTTCAGCTACTGTGCAAGGCCAAACCTGTATCTCCGGGTGGACGGCGTACGGCCTATCACGCAATAACAGGGGGATTCATTCTTGGAGAGATTGTGCGTCGTGTTACCGGCAAGGATATCAGGGAATTCATGCGAGAGTCAGTACAGAACCCGCTCGGCCTTCATTACTTCAATTTTGGAGTACCAGAAAAAGACACCAACCGTGTTGCCATCAATTATTACACCGGCATACCATTAATGTTTCCTTTAACTACAATTATCAGACGTGCGATCGGTGCTTCTTGGGAGGATGCGGTACGTATATCCAACGATCTGCGCTTTTTGCAAGTAATAATCCCATCTGCCAACTTGTTTTCAACTGCCGATGAGGTGTCGCGGTTTTTCCAATTATTGCTTAATAAGGGCGAACTCGATGGTATGCGCATCTTCAACCCACTGACCGTCCACCATGCCATAATGGAAGTGGGAAAGCCAGAGATTGATCGCACAGTGATGATCCCCATGCGCTACGGTGCCGGTATGATTCTTGGAAATAAGCCGATTGGTATGTATGGTCCTTTTACCCAATATGCCTATGGTCACCTCGGGTTCAGTAATATCTTCTGTTGGGCTGACCCAGAGCGGGATATTGTAGTTTCGCTACTAACTACAGGCAAGGCAATGTTGGGACCACACCTTATTCCACTTGCCCGCCTGTTAATGTGCATCTCGCGGTATTGTAAGAGAAAGCCAATGTACTGAAAATAGGTTCTTCGGGAAATAGTGCGAAAACAATGAATAAAGTAAACAGAGGGTGTATCTTTGTTATTTCTTCTTCGCGCTTATCAAACTATATTCACCATCTTTAAAACAGAATACCCCTATAACACGGGGCATTTCTGGATTTTTAAAGGATACGGTGAATTTAAATCGTTGATAGTCAAGGGTTCCAGGGTTAGCTTCTACCACTACATAGGTCAGGTGTGTCTTGTGCTCAAGGCTAATGATATTCCACTGAATTCCCTTATTATCAGGAAACTCAGCCTCTGCCAGCCGAACAATATTATCCTTCAGAAATGCTTCCCTTTTCGCCTCTTCACTGACAAAAGCAGCTTCCGGCTTTGGTGGTACGGTATCGAATTTTGACTCGCCAATCTGCTTTACTTCCTCCAAACCCTTCTTCTCTGTCTGGCCTACTATAGCTGTTTCTTGCTTCTGAGATGTTATGACATCTGGCTTTACTTCACTACTCTGCTCCGATTCTTCTAAACCCTTTTTGTCCGGCTGATCAACGATGACCGTTTCTTGTTGTGGCGGTACGATATCAGGCTTCGACTCGCCAGTTTGTGTCATTACTTCGACACCTTTCTGCATGCCTTCGGCCATTGATTTTCCCATTTCCTCAAAACCCTTCTTGAATCCTTCCTCCAGAGCCTGACCGAGACCCTTCATCATCTCACCCATTGCGCCGCCAAACATTGACATCATGGTCTGGTCGGCATCAACCTTCCATAGCCCCTCTTCTTTTACAAGAATCGTCTGCATCTGAACGTTAAATTCTGTTGTTCCATCATTGGCTTGCATATTGGTATCGATGATGGTCTTGTCGTCTTCGATTTTAATATTGCCAAAGGTTACTTTGCAGTTAGAAGGGGCTTCGGTATCTTTTACCTGTAATTTGTCTGCGCTCTCTTTTGTTACATACGACTTTACGGCCTGAAGGTCCTTTGCATTCATCGCATCCCAGAATCCCTTAGCGACAGCCATCTGGCTGTCGGCGTTTACGGGTTTTTGAATATCGGGCGCTG
Organism: Planctomycetota bacterium; assembly: GCA_016188675.1. GTDB lineage: Bacteria > Planctomycetota > Brocadiia > Brocadiales > Brocadiaceae > Wunengus. Next base: position 703 of record JACPHJ010000020.1, on the reverse strand, counting down.
GTTTTTCGGAGGGCTTGCTGGTATCTGTAACAGGTAATTGAGGCTTAACTTCAGTTTCTCCAGCAGGTTGTTGGACAATTTCCAGGGTTTTTGCAGAGGTACTAAGACTTGAGATTCGTTCATCCAAATTTCTGACAGTTACTTCTAACCCTTCAATTTTTTGCTGTATGGCCTTATTGGAGGTCTTCACCTCTTCCATCTTGTTATGGAGTCTATTTGTGTCATTTACAATAAGGGTAATTGTGCTGGATAAATCGTCAATCCTCTTTTCCCAGCGCTTGCTATCAGCGTTATCCGTCTTGTCCGCCCTTTGTTGTAAAGAGGCCGTACAACCAGAAAGAATTAATATTGGAAGCCAAACGTATTTTATTATGTATTTATTCATAATTGGACTCCAAAACCAAATAAGTGACAAGCGTTGAGTGACAGGGGACAATTGGTATTACCGTCTCTTGCCATGCATTACTTGTCATAATCTCTAAACACTTGCGAAAGATTGCCTTCATGTAAAAGGAGAAAAGAAGTTTTAGTTAATATAACCAGCCAGAGTAGAATTCTCAAGCATAATAACACTTTAGCAATCTCTGTCAATAATTTTTATCACTTTAACGTTTAATTTCAAAAGGAGGAAATAATCATGAAATGTATGTATTGTCAGGGAGAAATGAAGTTAAGTACAGCGCCTTTTCATATTGATCGTAAG
>JACPHJ010000179.1 GCA_016188675.1 Planctomycetota bacterium | reverse complement strand
TTAAAACACATCAGTTATACCTATCAGGAAGGAGAGGGTGGTATTGCCGAGGCGCTGGGTTTGACTGAAGATTTTGCAGATGGTGACAAAATCGTTGTTGTGCTGGGCGATAATATTATAGAGAACAATATTGTAAAACAAAAAGAGGCGTTTGAAAGACAAAAAGAAGGGGCCAAGATTATAATAAAAAAAGTCCCTCATCCGGAACATTTTGGCGTCCCAGAACTCGTTGATGAGAAGGTTGTGCGCATCGAAGAAAAGCCAAAAAAACCAAAGTCAGAGTACGCCGTTATAGGTATCTACATGTACGATTATCGGGTCTTCGACGTCATCAAAACACTTGAACGCTCCGAGCGGGGAGAACTCGAAATTACAGATGTAAATAATTATTATATAAGGAATGGATTTATGACATACGATACTTTGGATGGTTGGTGGATTGACGCCGGAAGCTCGCATGACAATCTTGCCCAGGCAAGCCAGTTAGTAATAAAGACGGGCGCTAATAAAGCAGACTGACTGTGCGTATAATTGCAGGCAGTGCAAGGGGTATACATCTTAGTTCTTTGAAAGGAGACAGGACAAGGCCTATACAGGATAGGACAAAAGCGTCTCTGTTCAATATATTATCGGGCGTTATTCCCGGCAGCCGTGTTTTAGATATGTACGCTGGCACAGGCGCAATTGGAATAGAGGCATTAAGTCGCGGCGCTATGTCCTGTATCTTTGTAGAAAATGACAGGTCTGCAATTGAGGTTATTAAGAAAAATCTTGAGGTAGCGAAGCTTCAAGATAAGGCACAGGTCTTACTACACGATGTGTTTGAGATTATTCCATACCTTGAAAAAAACAATGTAAAGGCTGATGTAGTCTTTGTTACTCCTCCCTATCCCCTCGTTGAAAAAAGTACCTACAGAGATAGACTTTTGAACTTATTTTCACTCATGTGCAGTAAGCATATAATACAACCAGAAGGTCTAATAATGTTGCAGCTTAGAAAAACAGATTTTGAAATACCCCCGGAAGCGCTTTATTTGGAATTATTGGATACCCGAACTTACGGCGATACACAGTTTTCATTTTTTAAAAATACAATAAAACAAGGATATTGTTTATGAAATTCTGGGAAGAAAAAGGAAAGATAAAAATTGCAGCGCCTGCGAAGATCAATCTGTTTCTTGAGATATTGGGTAAACGACAGGATGGTTATCACGAGATCGAGACAGTCATGCAGGAAATTAGCCTGTTCGATTATCTCTATATGGAAGATTACGACAAAGGAGTAGCTTTTACCTGCTCGAATCCCAATCTTGCGACAGGGGAAGAAAATCTCGTTGTTAAAGCAGTTAGACTCATGCAGAAAGAGTCAGGGACTTCAAAAGGTGTGAAAATCCATTTGGATAAAAGAATACCGGTAGGGGCGGGGCTTGGCGGTGGAAGCAGTGATGCCGTTGCAACATTGGCTGGATTAAACAGATTATGGCAAACTGGATATGATGAAAAACAGTTAATGTCACTGGCTGGGAAATTAGGTTCAGACACACCATTTTTTGTTGTTGGGAATACAGCGATATGTAAGGGGCGCGGAGAGATTGTTACCTCATATCCTTTAAATGTAAAGTATAATTACGTAATAATTTATCCAAGGTTCGAGGTTAGCACGGCGGCAGTTTATAAAAATTTCAAAATTAGCTTGACAAAGAATTTGAAAGATGTTAGCTTTTTCTTGCAAAAATTAGAGTCAGGCAGTCCGCAGGAATTAGGGTCTGGTTTACATAATCGTTTAGAAGATGTTGTTTTCAGGCTTTACCCGGACATTGAGAAAATTAAAAAAACATTAACAAAATTTGATTTTTGTGGTACACTTCTATCTGGAAGTGGGTCGGCTTTATATGGTTTATGTAAGGAGGAAATGGATTCAAAGGAAATTGAATATAAAATAAAGACGCTAAATATTGGTGATGTGTTTATGGTAACCAATGATTTCTAGGACACTGCTAAGTGAACAGGAAGGGGGAACATAAGTGAATATTACCGAAGTCAGGGTGAAGTTAACAGAAGCTAAGAAGAATAGATTACAGGCATTTTGTAGTATTACGATAGATAATGATTTTGTCGTAAGAGATCTAAAGGTTATCGAAGGACACAAAGGGGCATTTGTAGCTATGCCCAGTAGAAAACTCACTGACAGATGTCCGAAATGTGGCGGTAAAAATCATTTAATGGCACAATATTGTAATGATTGTGGTACGAAATTGGATGAAAAACGCGCGTCCAAAGGTGCAGGCAGATTAAAATTACACGCAGACACGGCACACCCCATAAATTCAAATTGTAGGGAAGAGATACAGGAAAAAGTTCTTGAAGCTTACAAGGAAGAAGTTGAAAAATCCAAAAGGCCGGGATATAAGCCTCCAAAATATGAAGACATAGATGACGTTGATTATATAGAAAATGAATTAAACGAGGACGTAGACCAAGAAAAATCTGATAAGTAAAATATATCGGTTTCATTAATAAATAGTCCAATCAATTTTCTTGCCGCACGGGTCGTAGTCTGGTTTCCCTGTGTTTATCAAGATTTATACACTCCTCCTAAAGCATACCTTAGAAGGCAATATGTAGATGGTCTTGCCGTTTTTAAATATTGATTAAATTTTTTCATACGTGACGGATCAATGATTAAAACTGGTTCACAAATTTTATTAGATGCATTAATAAGAGAAGGGGTGGAATACGTATTTGGAATTCCCGGAGGCGTCGTTTTACCTCTGTTTGATGTGTTGTATGAGTCTTCTATAAAGTTTATTTTGACCCGGCATGAACAAGGCGCCGGTCATGCAGCGGATGGATATGCGAGGGCAACGGGCAAGGTAGGTGTTTGTCTTGCCACTTCAGGTCCCGGCGCTACAAACTTGGTTACAGCAATTGCGACGGCCTACATGGATTCGATACCAATTGTAGCTGTAACAGGACAGGTCAAAACGTTTCTCATCGGAAATGACGCCTTCCAGGAAGCCGATATTGTTGGGATTACGCGTCCTATAACAAAGCACAGCTATCTTGTGAAAGATGTTAAAGATCTTGCCAGAATCGTAAAAGAGGCATTTTTTATTGCTAATACGGGAAGACGGGGTCCTGTGTTAATTGACGTCCCGGTCGATATTACCTTAGAAAAATGTGAAGAAATAATACCAACAGAAATTGATCTGCCCGGATACAAGCCCAGGTATGAGGGTAATATCCGTCAAATAAAGATTGCTGCCGAAGAGATAAATAACTCCAAGCGGCCTGTTGTTTACACGGGCGGAGGCATTATTTCCTCTGAAAGTTCAAAGGAATTACTTGAATTTGCAGAAAAGGGAAATCTTCCGGTAACCACAACACTTATGGGTCTTGGGGGGTTCCCGGAGAATCACCATTTGTCCCTGGGGATGCTGGGAATGCATGGTACCGTTTCCGCAAATTTTGCAGTAACAGAATCAGATGTCTTGATAGCAATCGGTGCGAGATTTGATGATCGGGTTACCGGGAAGATTGATGAATTTGCCCCTCACGCAAAGATTATTCACATTGACATCGATCCGGCATCGATTAGCAAAACCGTCAGGGTAGACATCCCGGTTGTCGGCGATGCAAAAAATATATTACAGGAACTCAATAAACATATCCATTTTGCTGAGAGAAAAGAATGGCTTGATAAAATCAAGCAGTGGAAGGAAAAAAATCCACTATCGTATAATAACAGTGGAAGCGTTATTAAACCACAATATGTAATCGAGCAGATCTGCGATGCGGCTAAAGGTAACGCTATTATTACAACAGAAGTGGGTCAAAATCAGATGTGGGCTGCCCAGTATTTTACGTTTACACAACCGCGCACATTTCTGTCTTCGGGTGGATTGGGCACAATGGGTTATGGTTTTCCTGCTGCTATCGGGGCTCAGTTAGGATGTCCCGATAAAATTGTGGTGGATATTGCAGGTGACGGCAGCATTCAAATGAATATTCAGGAACTCAGCACAGTTGCTCGTTTAAATATTCCTGTAAAAATAGCCATCCTGAATAACGGCTATCTGGGGATGGTACGTCAATGGCAGGAATTGTTTTATGACAAACGGTATTCCAGTGTTTGTTTGAATGGTAACCCCGATTTTGTTAAATTGGCAGAGGCATACGGCGCTAAAGGATTTTTAGTTGAGAAGAAAGAGGATGTACGTCCAACTATCGAAAAGGCATTTTCTATAAAAGGGCCTGTTGTCATGGATTTCAGGATAGATCCTAATGAGAACGTCTTTCCAATGGTGCCTGCAGGACAACCAATTCACAGAATGATCGGAACCATGGCATAACGGAACTAATTGCGTTAAATAAATGTTAAATTAGTAAGAATTAATAAGCATAATACTGACTCACAAGACGTTTTTGAGTAAAGGCAGGAAAAATAAATGGAATTACTTTTAGGCGCGGCTATTACATTGGGCATATTAGGCATGGTCTTTGGGATAGGTCTGGCCATTGCCTCCGACAAGTTTGCGGTTAAGGTCGATCCGCGCATTGATAGCATTAATGAGGTATTGCCAGGCGCAAACTGCGGCGCATGCGGCCAACCCGGCTGCAGCGGTTTTGCACAGGCGGTAGTGGAGGGGAAAGCTCCTGTTTCCGGCTGTACGGTGGGACAGACAGCCGTAGCCAAACTTGTTGCGAACATAATGGGTGTCAAATTCGAAAATAAGGAACGTTCTGTTGCCGTTGTGATGTGCCATGCCAGGGGCGTTAAAAATAAATTTGTTTATAACGGGGTCAAGGACTGTCGTGCAGCAAACATTGTCGGGGGTGGGTTTCTCGGGTGTGATTATGGCTGTCTGGGTTTAGGCACATGCGTAGATGCCTGTAAATTTGAGGCGATGTATATGGGTGAGGACGACCTTCCCAGGGTAATTGAAGAGCGTTGCACTGCCTGTGGAAAGTGCGCTGCCGTTTGTCCCAGGAAGCTTATCAGCATAGTGCCGGAATCCAAGATGGTGCATGTGCGATGCAAGTCTTTAGATAAAGGCGCTGTTGCAAAGAAGATTTGTCAGGATTCTTGTATTGCCTGCAAACAGTGTGAAAAAATATGTCCATACGATGCCATCCACGTGCAAAACAATCTTGCAGTAATTGATTATAATAAATGCACCTCCTGCGGGAAATGCGTGGAGGTCTGTCCCAATCGGACAATAATCAATTTCGCCAGAGAGCGAAGCCTTACCGGGCACACCGTAACCGTATAATGCATCAGGATCGTTTTTACATACCATATACTCCTACAGTCCGTGAAATCTGGATTAATGGTAAGGAGGCTCACCATATCTTACACGTCAAACGAGCAAAGTTGGGAAGTAAAATTACGCTTTTTGACGGTAAAGGGATTGAATACCTTGCAAACGTTACCGAAATTTTAGAGGATAAATTAAAGGTATTCATTGAACAATCAGAAGAGGTCGACAGGGAGTCTGTTGTCGACATTACAATCGCTTTCTCCATTCCCAAAGGGAAAGGTGCGACCTTATTAATTCAAAAATGTTCGGAACTAGGCGTAAAGACATTAATTCCCCTCCATTGCGAACGAAGTGTTGTCGATATTAGGCATAAATCTGCTGAAAAGATTGAAAAATGGAATAAGGTCGTAATCGAGGCGTCGAAGCAGTGCAAAAGAAATTTTTTGACAAAAATAGAAGATGTTATGTCTTTCGATAGCTTAATGAAGACCATTAACAACTATGACCTCTCGCTCGTCGCATGTACAGACAATCATACCAGAACGCTAAAAAGTGTATTGACCGAACATCCATTAGCAAGGAAAATAATTTGCCTTGTGGGTCCTGAAGGTGGTTTCACCCGCGGTGAAATTGAAATGGCAGTGAAATCAGGCTGTGTGCCAGTTAGTGTAGGCCATTCAATATTGAGGATTGAGACGGCAGTCGTTGCAATTTCTTCAATGTTACTTTATGCATATGCTGATTAAAAAATGACTAATGCAAAATATGCGGTAATCATGGCAGGGGGGAGCGGGACTCGCTTTTGGCCGTGGAGCCGCGAAGACACCCCTAAACAACTCTTAAAAATAGTCGGTCAGAAGAGTATGCTTCAACACACCATTGACCGGATAACTCCCTTATTCAAACCGGAAAACATCCTCATCATTACCAACATTTCACATAAAGAAAAGATACAGCAACAGCTTCCGCAAATCCCTCCGGAAAATATCGTTGCCGAGCCTGTGGGAAAGGACACAGCGCCGTGTATAGGTCTGGCCGCAACCATCATCCATAAAAAAGCGCCTGATTCCGTAATGATCGTTATGACAGCAGATCACGTGATAGAACCTGCAAGCAGGTTTGTGAAAATGGCTGAAACTGCCATGAATATTGCGGGCGAAAATAACTCATTGCTCACGATGGGAATAAAACCTACCGAACCATCTGTGAGTTACGGCTATATCCATCGTGGTAAACATCTTTTGGAAGAAAATGGTTTTAGCGTTTATGAAGTAGCGTCATTCAAGGAGAAACCGGATAAGGCGACTGCTCAGCGTTTTATAAATACCGGAGAATATTACTGGAATGGAGGAGTTTTTGTCTGGCAAACGGCTAAAATCCTGGAATATTTGGCAAAATATACACCGAAATTAGCTTCAGGACTTCAAAAGATCGGCGCTGCATTGGGGACAGAGTCTGAATGGACTACCATTGAAAAAGAATATCAAGCCTTTGACAAAATTTCAATTGACTACGCAGTCATGGAAAAGGCGACGAATGTGCTTGTTATTGAAGTGGATTTTACCTGGGATGATGTTGGGTCATGGTCTGCCCTTGAACGCTGGAATAAAAAGGATCCTTCCGGGAATACTATCCTGGGTAACCATTTTGGAATGGATACGGATTCGTGTATTATTGTGAATAATGAACAACACCTGATAGCAACCATTGGCGTATCGGATATGGTTATTGTTCATACGAAGGATGCAACCCTAATATGCAGCAAGCAAAAAGCCGAGCAAATAAAGAAATTAGTTGAAGAGTTGAAAAATGGAGGCAAGCAAGAGTTCCTCTAAAACAAGCTCTCTTTCCGCGACCTTTGTCCTGATAGAATTACCATCCTTACCATATGACTCTCCGGTATCAACTCCTCCAACCTCGGTGGCAATAACATTAACTGGCTTTGATTGTATTCTTTAAATACCGGCTTACTCCTTTTCTTCGACCTCGTTCCATTTATTTTTTGAACAGCCCCTACTGATTTGTAATATGTTTCTGTTTTTCTTTATACTGTTTATAAATCAAGGAATCAATAACTTAAAATTAAGTCAGGTCCGAAAGTGGCGGATGGCTAAACGGAAAAACGCTTGACAGAAAGGAGGCGAAGGAATAGAATCTTGCCGTTCGGCAAAAAAGAGGCGTGCTCTGCTGGAGTGCTACCCGCCGAGGGATAGCCGAACGAGGCACGCGGATCGTCTTGCCGGAAAAGGATAAAAACTATCCTCTCTCACACCACCAAACTATGGCGAACCAAAGTTCCTCTTATGCTTAAAAAACCCGGGGGTTGGGGTAATGCCCCAGCTTGTTTAGTAGCTTAGTTTTGATTTGAAAATTCCAATTCATGGTGAATCAGCACAGCGTCGCAATGCGAATTATCACAGTTCCGGTAAGAGAGCAAAGCTGGCCGGTGGGTACGACACCCGTGGTGAGCGTGATGTGTTTTGCATACAACCATCAGCAATACATCACGCAATGTCTGGACGCCATCCTGGAGCAGTTGACGGATTTCCCGGTGGAAATCCTTGTCCACGACGATGCTTCCAACGATGGCACTGCGGCGATAATTCTTGAATACGCGCGCAAGTTTCCCAGCGTTTTCAAACCGGTATTGCAAACGGAGAACCAGCATTCCCTGCATCGCAAGATACGGCCCATTCTGCAAACACATGTCAGGGGCAATTTCGTTGCCAGTTGCGACGGGGACGATATGTGGCTGGACCCATACAAACTGTCCAAACAGGTTGGCTTCCTGCGCAAGCATCCCGAATATGTGTTGAGTTACCACGATGCGGTGAAAATTGATGAGGCTGGCCGCGAACTCACAGCTACCTACCTTCCCCACACATTCCAGCGTGACTATTCCCGGGACGAATTGATGGTGCTGAGTTGGATGTTGCATGGAACGATTGTGTACCGAAACGTGGATATCACCTTCCCCCCCGAATACGACTTGGCGCCAAACGGTGATAACTTCCTACCGATATTGCTGGCTGCCCACGGGGGGGCTAAGTTCCAGTCGGAAGTTGGGCCGCTGGCATATCGCCAACACGCGGGAGGGATATGGTCGCAGAAGATCCCGGCAGAAAGAGCCAGGATGCATTTACAAAGCTATTTGCAGATCGCAAGCTATCTTGTCCGCATTGGCGATGCCGAGGCTGCAAAGAAGGTAATTATGGGAAGACTGTCCGACCATGCCTGGACATATTTCGGATTTTTGGACACGGCTTTACACGGGCAGTGAATTGCCTTGGTATTCCATGATGATACAGACGAAGGTACTCTGCAATGAATGGAAAACTTAAGACACGCAACGTTGTGATTTTCGGCACAGGGGATTTGTCAAGCCTGATCTGGTATTGCCTGTTGCACGACAGCCAGTTCCGGCCGGTGGCATTTACGGTGGATGCGGCATACCTGCGTAAGCCGGCGCATGAGGGATTGCCGGTGGTGGCCTTCGAGGAACTGGCGCGACACCATCCACCCGGCTCAGTGTACCTGCTCTTTCCACTAGGTTTCCACGCAATTAACGGTCTGCGTCGCTCACGCTACGAGCAAGCCGTGGCGCAGGGCTATGATTTCATATCCTACGTGTCGAGCCGGGCGAGCACCTGGCCATACCTGCAGGTCGGCAGAAATTGCCTCATTTACGAACTCGCCGTCATCCAGCCTTTCTCCAGACTAGGCGACAATGTAATCATTCGTAGCGGGGCGCACCTCTCGCATCACTGTAAGGTGGGCGACCATGCTTTTATCGCGGCGGGTGCCACTTTCGGTGGCAACGTGACTGTGGGCGAGCAGGCGTTCGTGGGTGTCGGCGCTGTAGTGCGCGATGGCATCAGCATTGCCGAACGCAGCTTTATAGGCGCCGGAGCTGTGGTTATTAAGGACACCGAACCGGGCGCGGCCTACGTAGGCAATCCTGCAAATAAAATCGCGCGCAGCGCACTGGAAATAACCGGGGGCTGAGATGAAGACCGGCAAACCTCTGATCGTTAACCTTGCCTGCACGGGCACTCTCCCCACACGCGCAATGAACCCATACGTTCCACTCAGCCACGACGAAATCATTGACGACGTCGCGCGCAGTCTGGAGCTTGGGGTGCAGATCGTGCATTTGCATGCCCGCGATGCGAATGGGGTACACACCAGCAATCCAGAGCCTTACGGACGCCTGATCGAGGCGATACGCAAGCTGCCCGGCGGCAGGGAATCCCTGCTGTGCGTCACTACCAGCGGCAGGAAAGACCCCCACCCCGAAGTAAGGATGCGCGTGCTGGACCTCGACGGCGACATGAAACCTGATATGGCCAGCCTGACGCTCGGTTCGCTCAATTTCATGCAGTCAGTCAGCCTCAATCCGCCCGATGCGATACGCTGCATGGCAGCGCGTATGCAGGAAAGGGGCATACGCCCCGAATTGGAGGTATTCGATCTCGGCATGGCTAATTTCGTGAACGTGCTGCTGAAAGAAGGGCTGATAACGCCACCGCTCTATGTCAATATTATACTCGGGAATGTCGCTGGCGCACAGGTAGATACCCTGCATTTTTCGGCAATACTGGCCGCGTTACCCGGAGACTGTATCGTATCGGTGGCGGGCATAGGCCGCAGCCAGCTTGTAGCGAACGGACTTGGGCTGCTCTTCGCAGACGGCGTAAGATGCGGACTGGAAGACAACCTGTGGTTGGATTTCATCCGCACGCAACCAGCCGGCAACGAAGAGCTGATCCGCAGGATATTGCGCCTGGCGCAGGAACTCGAGCGGGCGCCAATGCAGCGCCTGGCCTTGCGGAAACTATTCGGCGGGAATTGTTATGGGCAATCGTCCTGAACTATCTATTGAGCAAGAGGTGATGAACAAATGATCCAAGTCACAAAAGCCTATCTCCCACCGCTCAGTCAATATGAAAGCCAGCTTGAGCGAATTTGGCAATCAGGCCAGATCACTAACAACGGCCCTCTGACGAAAGAGTTGACGGAATCGTTGCGCGCCTATCTTGAAGCGTCCAACCTTGAGCTTGTTGCCAACGGCACACTTGCATTGCAGCTTGCCATTAAGGCGCTTGGCCTTAACGGCGAGATAATCACAACTCCTTTTAGCTATGTGGCTACGGTTACATCCATACTCTGGGAAAACTGCGAGCCGGTTTTTGTTGACATCGAGGATAAAACATTCTGTATTGACACCGGTCGGATCGAAGCTGCCATTTCCGGGCGCACCAGCGCTATTCTGGCAACGCACGTCTATGGCTATCCATGTGACGTGGTGAACATAGAACAAATTGCCCGGAAACATGGCCTGAAGGTGATTTACGATGCCGCACATGCCTTTGGGGTGAGGCTTAATGGACAACCAATTCTGCGCCACGGAGACGTTTCCGCACTGAGTTTTCACGCTACCAAGCTGTTTCATACTACGGAAGGCGGGGCTTTGGTGTGCAGGGATAAACAGGTTGCCAAGCGTATTTATTTGATGAGGAAGTTTGGGCATATCGGCGAGGATGATTATCTGGAGGTGGGTGTCAATGCCAATATGTCGGAGATACACGCCGCCATGGGACTGTGTATTTTGCCCAGGGTCAATGAGATCGTCTCCTATCGGCGCGCGCTGTCCGAGCATTATGATTCCAGCCTGAAAGGACTGGGATTGATTCGCCCACAAGCGGACAAAGGCCTCGAATATAATTATGCCTATTACCCTGTGGTTTTCCCGTCTCATGGCAACATGATGCGCGTACGGCAAGCCCTCTTGGATAATGGCGTCGGTCCTCGGCGATACTTCTACCCTTCGCTCAACCGCCTGCCCTACCTGCGTCCGGAGATTCAAAGGCCATGTCCTGTTTCAGAGAGTATTACATCACGCGTGTTGTGCCTGCCGCTTTATTTTGGGCTGAAGCAGAATGAGTTAGAAATGATTTGCAAGGTGGTTGCCGAGGGAATGAAATGAAGCTGGCAATCATGCAACCCTATTTTTTTCCGTACATCGGATACTGGCAACTGATCCATGCCGCAGATTGCTTCGTGTTGTCTGATGACGTCCAATATATACGGCATGGCTGGGTGAACAGGAATCGCATCTTAAAACCCGGCGGCGGTTGGCAATATATTCTGGTGCCGCTCAGGAAGCATGGCATGGCGGAACCAATCAAGAATATACAGGCGTATCCGGAAAAAAGCTGGAAAGACCGGATTATTGCGCAATTGGTGCATTACACAAAAAAGGCGCGCTATTTTGATGAAACCCGCAAGTTGGTGAAAGAAGCTCTCTTTGGCAATAACGAACAAGGTATTGTTGCCATTAACTTTGCCATAATCAAAAAACTATGCACATACATGAATATAAAGAGAGAAATTATTGTTTCGTCCAGGCAGGAACCCAAAGCCTTTTGGACAAGTATACGATCGTGGTGGCGCAATAACACGCGAAACGCTTCCTGCACGTCTATTCTCTCACATTCCTCAAGCTGTTCCTCTATCCGTTTATCTATCTCTGCCAACTGCTTTTCACACTGTTGCTTTGTGTAGTTCTTATCACGTGACGCATTTGATCGAATCTTTGTACCATCGGCATGGTAGCAGTTTAGTTTTTTGAAAATGCGTCATTTTCTAATCTACTGATCTTTTATCCATAATCACATTGCGGCGATGCCTCTTCATGCGACTGTAAAATGTTATCCCAGGACATGTAAAGGTTATGCTCATGTATAAATTGGTATACGGTTCGCTTATATAATTCGGTAAACTTATTTTAGAAATATTTTGACCTCTTTTGTCCTGAGCAAGAGAGAAGATTAATTCTATTGAGGTTTGTGAGCAATAATCCCGGATAATACACAAATAGCGAACCATGCAACGCCCCATCGTTTTTATTACACTCCTATTTATATGTGGTATATACTTGGGTTCTCTCGCAGAGATGCCTATTTATCTTACCTTAGTGATATGTTTTTTGCTGTGGGTGATTTGCCTTGCGTGTTTATATGTATACCAATGCAAACAATTCATAATTCCAGGCTTATCTGTTTTCCTTATTTCTGTATCAATGGCATATTATGATTGTTGGACGGAGTCCATTCCAGATAATCACGTTGAGCATTTACTAAACACCGATAAATCCATGCAACGCATTTCGGGAATAATTATAAATCCACCCATTATATTGGACGAGAATGTATTGAATAAAAGATTGCTTCAATCTAAATCAGGACACCTTTCTAAAAAATCCAATTACAAAATATCCTTTACGATTCGTGCAGAAGAGATAGAAACTGCTTCGGGGTGGAAGAATATATCAGGCGCTATAAAAGTAAATTTATATCCTTCAAAACAGGACATTTTTAGCACAAATGATATTTTCGCTATTTTGAATAAATTAATTTATGGACAGAGGGTAGAACTTTTTGGGTATGCATTTCTTCCAGGGACTCCGTCCAACCCCGGAGAATTCGATTACAAGAAATACTTGCAAAGGCAAATGCCGTCGGTTCGCTGTCTGATGACGGTGGTAAACACAAACAATATAAAGACCAGAGGGTCATACCGGAGTAACCCGGTGTATCGTTTCGTATATGCCTTAAATAATAGGTTAAACAACACTATTTACACGCACACGTTTAGTAACAGCGCCCCCTTGATCAGCAGTATGTTACTGGGAAACAGGGTCGATCTCCCGGACGACACTATTGACAATTTTATGAAAACAGGGATTATCCACTTCATTGCTATTAGTGGTTTTAACGTAGGAATCGTGGTCTTTACGGCGCTTTTACCTTTACGCTTATTCGGGATAAACCAAACGTTATCTACATGCATTATCCTGTTTGTCGTTGTCCTCTATGCCTTTTTAACAGGACTGAACCCGCCGGTGCTTCGTGCGAGCATCATGGCCATTATTTTCTTTTGCGGTTTTCTGGTGCGCAGGCAGTGGGATATCACCAGCGGTATTTTTGCAGCTATATTTTTTATCCTTGTCAGGAATCCATCAGATATTTTCAACATCGGGTTTCAACTGTCGGTGCTGGCGACGATGGGGATTGTGTACGGGACGTTAAAGATCGAAGGACGCTTGTTTAAGACTGCCCTGTTTGTAGAATCGTTACAGGTGAAGGCCGAACGGGGGCGGTTCTTTTTCCTGAAAAAATATCTCCGCAAGTCCTTCTGTGTTTCCCTTGCCGCATGGCTGGCCACGTTTCCACTTACTGCCTATTATTTCCATCTTTTTACCCCTTTTATATTCATTGCAAATATCATCGTATTTCCGCTATTCTGGATCATTATTGTCAGCGGCATCATGTTATTAACACTAGGAATGATATGTCCACCGATGGCTGCGGTTGCTGCGTGGTTAGCGTCTAATGCAGATATGGTACTGGAATCGCTTGTTTCAAGGCTGGCTTCTATACCATATTCGTATTTTTATGTTATTGGGACATCATATACAGTGGTCATTATTTATTATCTATTTATTTTGTTACTTTTGTATCGTAATTATCTGTCATTAGATCTTAATCGCATTGCAATATGTGGCCTGCTTAGCGCTAATATTTTGATTTATTCAATTATACTTAAATTTCCCAATCGTTCCGCTTCGACAGGCTCAGGACAAACTTTAATGATTACTTGTTTGGACGTGGGACATGGTTGTGCCATATTTATCCAATTCCCCAATGGGAAGAATATTTTGTATGATGTGGGTTCGTGGAAGAATTATGATGTTGGAAAATATATCGTGGCGCCATTTTTATGGAGTCAGAAGATTAAAAAGATTGACCTTGCGATACTCTCCCATGAACACGAAGATCACTGGAATGGCTTGTTATCCCTTATTGAACGGTTTTCTGTAAAATCCGTCTTTTCACAATATCATTTTTTTGCGTCCTACACAGGCAAAAAAATACTCTCAACCCTTGACAATAAAGGTATTGACACCGCCGCTCTTTCTTACGGTGAGGCATTAATTGGGTTTGAACCAGCCGTGGTAAAGATACTGAATCCTCTTTCATTTGCTTCTGATATGACTGCAACGAACGATAATTCATGTGTTTTAAAAATTGATTACTGTGGGCATTCCATACTTCTCTGTGCCGACATTCAGGAAAAGGGGATAGCGGCTCTCTTGTCGAATTCATCTGATACCAGATCGGACATACTCCAAATACCCCATCACGGCTCCTCTATCAGCAATTTGGAATCATTGATGAATGAGGTGCGTCCCGGATACGCCTTTATTAACACAAGTGATGGGCTTGTGTCTGATAAGACCATGGGACTTTTGCGTAACCACAAAGTTATGATCTTGCAACCGCATAAACAAGGAGCAGTAACGTTTATGGTTAGTAAAGAGGGGATTACTTATTCTGCCTTTGGTAAATAAGCATACAGTGAGGGGTAGCCTTTCCGACTAATTTTGAATAAGAGGCCGAAAACCAAGATATTGAGTTATAGCCTCTTTTTCTGCCCTTCTTTTTTTGTCAAAAAGGCAAAGCAGGGCATAACTATCAAGGATAAACATCTTTATCGTTTTTTTTCTCTATAGACTCGGATTCAGAGTTTTCAAATCATTTCCTTCCCGTTGGCACGGAAAATCGTCAAAAGAAACATAATTTAGATGATATCGAAGAATGCCGATAGTTGTATTTATTTTTGCTTGCCTTTGATTTATGGTGTATAATTCAAGTGAATAAAGGCGACGTGCGGCACGTGGCGGATGACGTTTCCCCCGTTCCCCATTCCCCGTTTTTACGAGGACAAGTTTCATGAGGACAAGTTCTCCCGTCACACGACACCTGACACGCGTCACTTAAAAAATAAGTTTAGATACGTAAATGTGATAAACAGATTAATCTATGCCTCTTCCAGTCTGGATACTCACAGGTCCAACGGCCTGCGGGAAAACTGATATAGCCATAAAAATTGCCGAAAATATCGATGCCGAGATCGTTTCGGCTGATTCCATGCTTGTATACCGTGGTATGGACATCGGCACAGAGAAACCACCCGCTGAAATAAGAAGTAAAATTCCACATCATTTGATAGATATTGTAGACCCATGGCAGGAATATAATGTGGGGCAGTATGTGAAAGATTTCGACTCCGTTATTCATAACATTTATCAACGAGGCAAACCATTTATTGTCGTTGGTGGTACGGCGCTGTATTTAAAGGCAATTGTGGATGGTTTATTTGAAGGTCCACCGGCTGATTGGGAATATCGTGATTACCTGAAGTCTATAGCTTGTGAACGGGGTCCTGACTACCTGCACAAAATGCTTGCTGAGGTAGACCCGAAAACAGCGGAAAACTTGCATTGCAATGACCAAAAAAGGATTATCAGGGCGCTTGAAGTGTTTAAAAAAACGGGTATGAGCATTTCCTCCTTTCAAACTCAATTTGGCCGCAAAAATCCTAAATATGATTGCGTGATAGTTGCCATTGAATATGACCGTGATATTTTATATCAACGGATAGAAGCGCGTGTAGGACGCATGTTTCAGCGCGGGCTAATAGACGAAGTGCGTACATTATTAAAAAATCCGTTGGGATTGAGCAAGCAGGCATCACAAGCGCTTGGATACAAAGAAATCATTGACTTTTTCAACGGAAAGTATACACTTTCAGAGGTTACTGGCGTAATTAAGCTGGGAACACGGCGATTTGCAAAAAGGCAGATGACCTGGTTTCGAAGTTTTTCGAGTGTTCATTGGGTTCGTGCATGTGCGGATGATGATACAACACGACTCTCAGAAAGGGTTTTCGGGCGGTTTATGCAAAATGAATCCTTATTAAGAGAAACCATATGATAAAACTTAGGCAATTAAGTATTGCTCCCAAAATACGCGGCATCAACATCCGGAAATATTCAAAAGCCGTAAAGCAATATAAAACGAAAACTGCCTGGGGCCTGGATATCGGCGGTTACGCTTTAAAGGCAGTAAAGATTACACAGACATCGGGTGTGTCATTAATTGAAGATATGGATATTATAGAATATCCTGCCCTTAAACCTGATATAAATTTTTTGCAATCCCCAAGTGTTAAAGAAGCTATTCAGGCTTTTCTGTCGAAGCATCCTATTGCCAAGAACGATAAGGTAATAGTATCCATTCCGGGACAATTCGTATTGTCCAGGTTTACCACCATTCCCCCTGTAGATAAGAAACAATTGAAAGATATTGTCAGTTACGAAGCTAAACAGCAAATTCCTTTCGATCTCAAAGATATTGTATGGGACTACCAACAATTATCTGAACAAGTTCCGGCGGCGGAGGGGATAGAGATCGGGCTTTTTGCCTCCAAAAGAACGACACTTGACCATATATTGACAAATATAGCGCCACTCAAACCGAGGTTGACTGCATTACAGGTTTCATCCCTGTCTATTGCAAACCTTATATTTTTTGACCGGCAGGTTGATGTCCCATCCATTATCATAAATATAGAATCCGAAAATACGGATATAATTATCGTTGACGGTGTGCATCTCTGGCATAGAAGCATCACACTTTCGACTGTGGATGCTGATCTTGTAAAAGAAATTCAGAGATCGATGGAATATTACAGGTCATTGACCAAAGAGGAAGTCCTGTTTAAAAACCTTTTATTAATGGGTAACCGTTTTAAAGACCCAAATAACGTGAAATTTATAACTGACAATTTTACGTATGAGGTAAAAGTTCTTAAAACCTTAAATAATATAAAATCATCCGATAGGATTAATCCTGATTTTTTAAACGAGAATCTTGTGAATATGGGCGTTGCTTTAGGACTCGCAATTCAGGGTCTGGGCGCAGGCAGGATAAATATAAATTTATTACCTCCTGAACAAATCAAAGCGGTTGAAATATCACGGAAAAAACCCTATGCTATAGCTGCTCTTTGCTGCTTAGCCCTGATATTTGTCATTCAATACATTGGATTACATATTCGAATCAACCATCTTCGTGATTCCACCAATTACCATCAAAATGTATTACAAAACATAAAGGAATTGGAAAAGAAGTATAAAACCGCTGAAACCCTTGCACAAACAAACAAATCTGCGCTTGATCTGGTTTCCTCTATTGATTCTTCCAGATTTTTTTGGATGGAGGCATTAGACAGATTGTTATCTTTGATACCCCGAAATGTGGCTGTAACCAGTATCAACTCTTCCTGGATAAGCGCAGATACCTTGCAAACTAAAGATATGGAGAAACAGACAACTAAGTCAAATTTTTTCCAGGCAAAAAAGACAACCGAACCGGCAAAACCGGGCAGTTCAAAAAAATTACTCCTCATGGGAATCAAGGGGGAAAGCAAGGAACCGCGTATGGGCTTTATAGAAGAAAACGTTTTAAAGCCTATTCAGAAATTAATCCTCTTTGATCAGAAAGTCCCTGCATTTAAAAACGTGGAAATTGTACCGGGTTCGTGCCGTCAGGTAGAGCATGAAAATGGCCGGGAGGGATGTATTAGTTTTGAGATACGCTGGATTGTAAAGTCGCAAGACGAGATACAATCGGAAACCCAATCGTTAATACCCGGAACCTCAACTCCCGCCCTAAAATCTTGAAAAGAGGCGCTGGAAGGGTAATTTATGGATGTTGGTAAAGAATTGAATTTCTCAAAACTCAGAAAAAACCTTACAGGTTTTTTTACCGGGATACGGGGTTTCTGGATATCCGTTGGCGCTATCTTTCTCATCCTCGTAATTCTATGGTTTGTATTTGTTTTTCCACTTTCAATTAAATATGACCAGGCTTACAAGGGTCTCGATGATTTAACAACTCCGCTTGAAAATTACGCATTAAAGGCAAAAAATGTCTATAACGATAAATGGGTTGTATCAAAAACACTGGAAGCCGGTCTGTATGAGAAAGAACTTGAAAAATGCAAGTCTTTTCTCAAAGAAAAGGATAATAGATTAGAAGCTGTTTTCCTCATAGATGATCCTATAAAAGGGCTGGTTAAAATCGAGGATGAGGCGCTCTGGAAAAATGAATATGTGAAAAGGGTTTCAGAATTATTGGCAAAATTAGAGGCAAATAATATCACGCTCGGTGAAGGTGCTTTGCCATTTCATGACTGGGGTTCTGATATCCCAACATGGGATGCTATTTCTCCTGTACAAAAAAAATTCTGGATATTAGAAGCATTTATCAACATCGTCTTAAACAATTCCGGAATTATAAAACTTGAAAAGATTACGTTTCGTGAATCGTCCTTTACATACGATCACTCTCTTGTAAAACTTTACACCGTCATACCTATTACCGTCAAGGTAGAGTTAGAGGCGGATCGCATCAAATTCCTATTGCACGAGATTCTTAAATCAGATATTCCATTTGTTATCGAAGGCATCAATATTCTGAGTACTGACAAAAGTTTTAGCTCAAGTTCGTCAATGGAGAATGAAGTACCTTTACCTAAAGAGATTGACAATCTCTTACCCAGTTCAATTATTGATGTTACTCTCGATGTGTATGTTATTGATTATACAGCATAAATTATTACCGTTTTATTTCAAAATTTGAAAATGAATATTAAAAATTTTATATTCAAACATATTGAAAAACTGGGTTTTGGCATTGCGCTGTGTTATCTCATATATACAGCGGTTCATACTTTTGTTATATTGAATATGGAGGTGAATAGAACAGATACGAAATTATTATCCCTTTCGAGCACGGTTGAGAGAAAGAGCAAAACAAGTGTTCCTCCAGTTTTAGATACGGAACTAAAAAATGCCGGACAATTGGCATTGCGTCTAACATTGCCACCACCTGCGAGCCCTTTACCCCGGCCGTATATCTTTGGTAAATTTACAAAAGAAAGAACAGTTTCAGACATCACGACCAGAGATTTGTTAAAAAAGCCGGAATTACAACCTGCTGATCGCTTAGGGAATATTACGCCAAGTGAAATGGAGTTTGTTTTTAAAGGGGGGACAGCAGATATGGCATTGGTCCAGGTCAGAAAATTATATAAAGACAAATGGTGGACAGAAAGCTTCACTATGGAAAAAGGAGAGGCTATCGGTAAAAAGAAACTAATGGGTAAGGAAACTGTGAATTTTGATACAGATTGCAGATTGATAGAAATTGTTCCTCAAGCACAAAAACCACTTGTTATTAAGAAAACTACAGTTGTTCAGAACGAAAAGGGTGAATTTTTGGGAAGTTCTTTTACGGAAGAAACGCACATGATTTCAGCTTCAAAGATTATATTTGAGGATAAGAAGGGGGAATCTTACGATTTATGGATAGGAGAATTGGTGAAGTTGGGGACGGATACGGTTACTGTTTATCCATTAACGAATATCTCTTCAGCTAACTAAGAGATATTTTTTAATTTAATGTCAGAAATTACATGAAATCTATTTGTATTTAGTAATTTTCTGCGTTTTCTATGGTTAAGTTTGGCTATACTTTTTTAAAGGGGGTTACATGAAAGGCATATCAACCCTAATCTCAATTTTTATCTTGAGCTTATTCCTGTTATTATTTGCGCCGTATCAGTCTTTGTCACAAAACAAAGATACCTCAGAAGCAGAACTCTCAACTACAAATAATTATTATCTTAAGACTGCCAGGATATCCATTGAACAAAAAGACTATATTAAGGCCGTTGATGCACTTGAACTGGCTATCCTGTTAGAACCAAATAATGAAGAGGCTCTGGCGTTACTAAAACAATCCAGACAACTTCTGGAGGAAGCAAATAAATCAATTGCGATGCCAGACAAGACAGGTGTAGCTAAGGAAACAAAAGCTGCATATCCTGAAAACATATCACTGCTAATTCAGAATGCATATGCGGCTATGAAAGAGGAACGATATGACGATGCTATAAAAATTGCGGATTCAATACTCACGATAGATTCTACGAATGAAGAGGCATTGTACATTAAAGGAAAAGTAAATGACATAACACATAAAAATGATACAGAGCATATAAAAACCATTTATACGCAGGAAAAATTAAAAAGCCACGAATACCTTAAAGAGGCATCCATTCCCTATCAGGACACCATAAGGTTTCCCAAAAAAGCACAATGGGAAGATGTTTCAAAACGTACACTTCCACAGTTAGATAAAATTGTAGAGGAAAACAAGATAAAAACAGGACAACTCCGACTGATTCCAAATCCCGCAGAAGGGTCGTTTCCAAAGGTTATTGAAGATGCCTTGAATACGATCATTTCATTTGAATTTTTAGATACACCCTTAAGAGACATTGTCATTTTTGTAAGGGAAAAAACAAATATCAATATGATAATCGATTCGGAAGCGGGAAGTGTCCCCATTACATTAAAGCTAAAGGACGTACCATTAAGAACCGCCTTAAAGTATATCCTGCCCAAAGGATATGAATATGTGATTGAGGGGGACATCATTCATATTTATAAACAAAAAATGGAATTGCGGGTTTATGACGTGAGAGATATATTAATTAATCTGGATGATAAAGAACCGCTTAAATTTGATATTACAGCAGCCGCCACATCTCAAATGTCCCTGAGTAAAGGTGCGGCGGTTAAAGCAAAAGATGCACCGGAACGGGTATTAGACTTAATTGAATTGGTTGTTACTACGGTTGAACCATCATCATGGTCATCTCGTGTCAGTGTTATTGGCGCAGATGAGGGAGGAAGTCATCGGCGCATTAATACCTCCGGGCAAGGCGAAGGAAGCATTATTGCAAGGATGGGGCAGCCGGGCGATTTGGTGGTGGTTAATAGCAAATATGTTCATAAGCAAATTGAAGATCTGTTGGCTTCTTTAAGGTCTTCACAAAATCTCCAGGTCAGCATTGAAGCCCGTTTTATTACAGTCACAGACAAGTTCATGGAGGATATAGGAAGCAATATAAACAAATTCTTTAGCGATAAGGCATCCATTAATACAGGGGCGAATACTGACATTAGCGATCTCGTATCTGGCGATGGTCTCCAACTCAACTATTCCATCTTTAATGACTCTATTTTAAAAGGATTTTTACGTGCCGTCCAGGAAAGCAAAGACTCGGAGATTCTTACATCTCCCAGAATAACCCTATCCAATACTCAGCGAGGGAATATTGCCGTTGTTAAAACCATCAATTATATCCAAAGTACATCTGTTTCTGAAGGCGTCGTGACTCCTGTTATTGGTACGATACCACAAGGCACTACTTTTGATGT
>JACPHJ010000019.1 GCA_016188675.1 Planctomycetota bacterium | reverse complement strand
GCCATTTTATGAATGATGAGAATGCCTAGAAATTTTAGTTGGCTTATAAAAGATGAAATTGCTGGTATGGCAAGACCTATATCAATGGTCGCAGACCTCGAGTTTCTTAAGGATAATGGGATCGAGGCAATTGTATCGTTAACGGAATCACCACTTCACAAAACCTTAATAGAAGAATTTGGATTTGAGTATAAACATATTCCCATACCTGATCTTGCATCACCAACACAAGAACAAATCGAGGAGTTTGTATCTTTCGTAAATAATCTTACAACTTCTAAGAAGAAAATTGTCGTTCACTGTGATGCCGGAATCGGCAGGACAGGCACTATGCTGGCCTGTTATCTTGTAAACAAGGGCTGTCGTGCAAGTCTGGCCATTGCAGAGGTGCGCAAAAAAAGACCGGGTTCAATAGAAACAGCAGAACAGGAAGATACGATCGTGAAATATGAGGAAAGAAATTCAAAGAAACATCATAAAGACTGACTTAATACTGTTTGGTTAGATGTTCATGGGCAATAATTGCCGCACCCACGGCTGTGGTGATCTGTGGATCGGGTGGAACGTGCAAATCTACCCCTAATTCTTGTTCTAATGCCTTTTTCAATCCCTGATTAAAGGCAGGGCCTCCATCAAAGAAAATGGCTTCTTTAACACCGATTTTTTTGACCATGGATACTACTCGCTTGGCAATGGATTTGTGGATTCCTGCAATAATATCCTCAACTCGTCTTCCCTGAGACAATAGTGATATAACTTCAGATTCACCGAAGACTGTGCATAGGCTATTTATCTGCGGTATATCTTCTGACATCTCTGATAATCTTCCTAAATCATCCAGTTCTACCTCAAGGACACGGCTCATGACCTCCAGGAAACGTCCCGTCCCGGCAGCGCATTTGTCGTTCATGGCAAAATCCACCATAATACCCTTATTATCCAGGGCGATTACTTTGCAGTCCTGACCGCCGATATTTATAAGGGTCCTTACATTTACCTTCCCGTTCATGAGCCATTTGGCGGCCTTGGCATTTGCCGTTATTTCTGTGACAATCTCGTTGGCGGGTACCATACGGCGACCGTACCCAGTAGTTACTGTGTATTGGATTTCTTCTTCTCTAAGATACAGGTCTTCCAACATCTCATCGAACAATAGTTTTACCGTCTTCTTGCAGTTAGCGCCTGTAGAAGATATTTTTGATCCGAGGATTGTGTGTCCACGCATTATTACGGCCTTGGTGGTAGTTGAACCTATATCAATACCTGCGACGATTTTCATGGATTTAATATTAACCGTTAATGGCATTGTGGGCAAGATAAAAGATACGTCTTGAATGCTGAAATGGTTTGGGATGTCGATGTCAGACGTAGAGGAGGCAAACTTATATTTTTATAAAGATCATTTCTATTGACAAAAAAGGATTTGTTAGTAAAATAATACAAACAATTGTACTTAACGTAGTTACAAGGCTTAATGAATAACTAAACGAACACATTATAAAGCCGCTACGATCTTTCGTTGCGGCTTTTTTATTTTGTTTATTTTACCACGGGAAAAACATAAAATATCGAAGAGAAGGATATTTAGTTTAAGGAGTAATATGACACAAATAGTAAGAGATGACGTCCGTAATGTGGCAATTATTGCCCATGTTGACCATGGCAAAACTACCCTTGTAGATCAAATGCTCAAGCAGAGCGGTACCTTCCGGTCTAACCAGCAGATTCAAAATGTAGAAAGGATTATGGACTCCAACGATTTGGAACGCGAACGTGGGATTACTATCCTGGCTAAGAATACCGCCATTAGCTACAAGGGTGTAAAGATTAATATTATCGACACACCTGGGCATGCTGATTTTGGAGGAGAAGTGGAGCGCGTTCTGAAAATGGCTGATGGTGTGTTGTTGCTGGTGGATGCAGCCGAAGGAACAATGCCTCAGACAAGGTTTGTACTCCGTAAGGCGTTGAGTTATAATTTGAGGCCACTTGTAGTAATTAACAAAATTGATAGACCAGATGCCCGTTGTATGGAAGTACTGGATGAGGTTTTCGACCTCTTTGTAGAACTTAATGCAACCGACGAGCAATTGGATTTTACGGTGATTTATGCCAGTGGTCGGGAAGGTTACGCAAAATTATCCTTAGAAGGTGACAATAAAGATATTATACCGCTACTCGATGCAATTTTGCATTACGTTCCTAAGCCTAGTGGTGATCCCGGTGCGCCATTGCAGATGCAGATAACCTCGCTGGATTATAATGATTATGTTGGCCGAATTGGAACAGGGAAAATTTTTATGGGGAGTATCAACTCAGGCCAG
>JACPHJ010000018.1 GCA_016188675.1 Planctomycetota bacterium | reverse complement strand
GTATGCGAGTCTGAGTATTATTTACTCAATAGGTGTATATATCGTTGCCGCATTGCTCCTTTATTAACATTCGCTGGTAAAACCCAAAGACCTGTCAAAGGTCAATACTGCCTTTTTTACCGTTAACGGAATTATCAGCATGGGACTCATGGGCGTAACCCTGATAGACATCTTTGTATGGTAATGTGGGGCTCGCTATGTATGATTTAAGATTTGAGATTTAAAATCGTACTTCGTACCTCGTAAATCGTACCTCATACATAGTTCAATTCTAACGTCCCAACCTCACACCTTCCTGTTTATTTACTCTGCGTCCGCAGTGACCTACACGGTGAATTTTGTCTTACCTTTTGCTCAACAACCACATAATAAATGAGAGAATGATGCTAATAATGATGCTTGTAGTAATAGGAAAGTAAAAACTAAAGTTTTTCTTCTGAATGGCAATATCTCCGGGAAGCCTTCCGATGAAAGGAATCTTGCTGCCGAACATAAACAGCCCGCCAACTACAATCATAATAATCCCAACTAATATCAAAATCTTTCCAAATGCGCTTAATTCACCCATAATTACGCACCTCATTTTTTAAAATCCGATTTAATACGTAGGATATTTTCCACAATAATAACAAAACAACCTGTTCCCTTTCAATATTTACTCTTACTTTTTCTTGACCCCAACTCAATTTCGCAGTAATATTCACGATAATTCCTGCTTACTGGTACTCTTTTTATCTGTGTAATCTGTGGCTTCCTATCGAACCTTCACTAGAAAGGAGAGAATAATCCATGAAAGTACTGATTGTTTACTACAGCACGTACGGCAATGTCTACAAGATGGCAAAACTCGTGGCAGAGGGTGTAAGAGAGATTAAAGGGGCAGAACCGGTCATCCGCACAGTTCCCGAACTGATCCCTCAATCCGTCATCGAGTCCCGTGATGACATGAAGGTTGGTAAACAGATGCAGAAAGACGTCCCCCTGGTTACATTGGACGACTTCAGAGAGGCAGGCGCCATCGCCTTTGGGACACCGACAAGGTTTGGGAATGTATCCGCACAACTCAAAAACCAGATAGACCAACTTACATCATTATGGTTCGCCGGGGAACTGGAAGGCAAACCGGCCAGTGTCTTCGTCTCTACTGCAAGTCTTCACGGCGGACAGGAGACGACTATCCTTACCCTGATGGCTCCACTGCTGCATCTTGGGATGATCCTTGTAGGTGTGCCCTACTCAGTAAAAGACCTTTTTACAACACAGGGCGGCGGTTCCCCGTACGGACCCGGCCACATTGCGGGACTCGACAGCAAGCGGGAAATCGACCCGCAGGAAGCCGAAATTTGCCGTGCCCTGGGACGCCGTCTTGCAGAGGTCGGGCTCCGACTACAGAAAAAATAAAATAGTTTAGAACCACGGTCTGTGCAATCTGTGAAATCTGTGGTTTCTGTAAGTACTATTAAAACTCAACTAACATGTGAAGATAAAATATCGGCAAAGATATTTAATGTGAATATCCTTATTGTCGCAACGAATCGTTATGGCAGTCCTGTACCGGTTATGCCTGTTGGAGCTTGCATGGTCGCAGATGCCGCAGAAAAGGCTGGCCACAGGGTTCGTATATTGGACTTGATGTTTGAGCAAAATCCCTTGGGTGCTCTGGAGTCGGAACTTGATAAATCTGACCCTGATTTCATAGGTCTTTCAGTCAGAAATATCGACAACAATGATATGCAGCATCCAGTGGCATTTTTCAAGGATTTGAAGCCACTGGTTGACATTATTCGCAATAAGACACCCGCACCCGTCGTACTTGGCGGCGCTGCGGTTTCCGTTATGCCAGAAGAACTGCTTCGCTACACAGGCGCAGACTGGGCAGTATTGGGAGACGGAGAAGTAATCTTCCACAAATTATTAGCGGCACTATCTCAAGGTGAGATTCCCGGCAAGATACCTGGTATCGCATGGCTTGAGGATGGTGTTTTCAAGAAAAATACCGGCTACGTAACCCGTTTTTCTGACGGTTGTCTGGCTCCCAGTTTCCATCGCTGGATTAATGTACGTGCTTACCTTTCAAGATTGTCTACCATACCAATCCAGACGAAACTCGGATGTCACTTCAAGTGTATTTACTGCACGTACCGGAAAATCGAGGGACACGACTACCGGCTGTGCGATCCGGAGAGTGTAATTGATGCTATCAAAAAACTTACGACTATAGGACTACGCGACATTGAGTTTGTTGACAACGTTTTTAATTCTCCATATGATCATGCATTGGCTGTGTGTGAAGGTCTTGCACGGTCCCGACCCAGCGCTCGCCTCCAGAGCCTGGAGCTGAATCCGCTTTTCATGGATGATACCCTTCTTACAGCAATGGAACAGGCTGGCTTCGTGGGTATTGGCATTACCGTTGAAAGCGCATCGGATGCCGTCCTGAACGGATTACAAAAAGGCTTTACTGCAAAAGATGTCTATAATGCCGCACAGGTTATTCAACGTCACCATTTGCCTTGTCTGTGGATTTTTATGCTTGGAGGCCCTGGCGAGACTGAGGCAACAGTCCAGGAAACATTACGCTTTGCAGAACAATACATACGTCCGAAAGACGTGGCATTTTTTAATATAGGGATACGTATATATCCCGGAACGGGGCTTGAACACAGGGCGCGGGAAGAAGGAGTTCTGGCAATTCCCCCAAGCGAAATGCTGAAACCGGTATTTTATGTCTCTCCTGCCCTCGATCTGAACTGGTTGACAGAAACAATGCAGAATGCCCTGGCTGCGCACATGAATTATATCAATTCAAATACCATTGGCTTATCGTTTCTGCCTGCTATGAATCGTTTGGGATACAGATTAGGCGTGAAGTCACCTCTCTGGAGATACACGCGCCTCATTCGGCGTGGATTGAGGGTTTTTGGAATGGATGTATGAAACGCATATCAGTAGGCGCAGGCTGAGGAATTCTATGGGGTGATTTATGATGAGCCTGATAAAATTAAGCGTTAAGCCAAGTTTCCTTCAGGATAAGTTATACGTGTATTTCTTCAAACCCACGCAGGCGGAAATCGATCTCACCCAATCCATGCTCATTGGATTCCCTGATGTATCCCACGTCTTTAGGCTGAATGCCAAACAGTGTGGTGCCATATGCGTCGGCAGCAACAGGGTCCGTGCTTACGATGATACGCCTTGCACGTTCCGGAGAATTATCAACGTCATCCAACCGACCGCCAGTAGGCCCGTGATTTTTCAATATCCGAAAGGCGTCGAGCACGGTAAGGTCTATTTTGACGAATTTATTAAGGTCGGCAATCTTTGGGTGTATATAGGTGTGGAGACTGCCCCTGTCGCCTCCAATCATGCCAAAGACGTTTTTGAGTCCCATAGAAAGCCTTGAGGTGCCGTGCTGCTTTGCGATAGGCACATTTATAAGCACGTCCACTTCATTTGCGTATACCATTTCTTCGTAAAAAGACCATGATTTCAAAACCTTGCCGTCGGGAATTGCGAAGTCGTTAAAACGGCTTTTATTAATATATACTACCTCTGCATCCGCCTTACGGGCCGCAGCGGCAATACCACTGTTTTCATAAGAAGGTTCCGGGTTTGCAGAGCAGGTATGATCCATGACTTTTATTATGCTTGCCCCGGCCTCCCGGCACAACTCCACAAGCACTGCCACCACAAAAGGATTGGTATTTGCGGCGAATTCCGGTTTTTGATTCCAGGCAATATTGGGCTTAATAATAACCCTGTTGCCTTTTGAAACAAGCTTGTCCATACCGCCAAGTGCATTCAAGGCGCGACGCACCATCTCTTTAATGATTGCAGGTTCATCGGCAGTGTCAGAAATGTTTCCATGAGCGACAACCAGTCCTGGCTTTAGTCCGTGTTCCTTATGTTTTTTTAAGGCAGGTCTTTTTTTGATCGTGCCTAGATAGGATAAGCCGTAAATACCAGCACCCACGGCAATACCCGTCTTTAGAAAATTCCTGCGTGAGATTTTATTGTCTATATACATAAAAATATGTTGTTTTGAATAGGGTTTCCTGAAATCTGACTCCTATTTATATTTTTCGCCACGAAGATATAAAGGCACGAAGAGATATAACCATTGGAAAAAAATCTGCCACGAATTTACACGAATAACCACGAATAATTAAAATGCTTATGCAACCAAGTCCCCCTTAGAAAAGGGGGATTCAGGGGGTTGTGTTTTTTGTAGTTGTGTTTTTCTTTTCAAATTCTTCTATCCAATCTTCAATTACCTGCACTACAGCACGTATATCTTTTTTGACATCCCATTCATAAAATCGCAATATCGACAAACCCAATGACTCTAATTTCTGCTGTCTTATTCGATCGCTTACAGATTTTTCATTATGACTAATACCATCAATTTCAATTATCAATTTTAACTCACTACAATAGAAATCAACGATAAAATCACAAATAGGTTTTTGCCGCATAAATCGATACCCTTTTATTTTCTTGCCTTTTAATATATTCCAAAGTAAGACCTCAGATAAAGTACCCTTTTTTCTCAGTTCTCTGGAGAGGGCTTTTAGTTTTGGGTTATAATGTATTTTCATACCGTATTTACAACCCCCTCGATCCCCCTTTATTAAGGGGGATTTGCCTTGACGGTGCTTCACTATCAATAACCTCTTTTAGCGCCTCATTCCATGCCTTTTTCATCTCTATTGCCCCATTCCATCCAATCGTCTTCCAATTCTGAACTTGCTTTGTTTGCCAAATCTTTTGAGAAAGTGTCAAAATCCCTTCCGTATCTCTTTTGAAAAGATTTAATAATCCTGTCATAGGTCTTTATCTTACTTTCTATATGAGTAACTACGATGTCTTTCAGTGCAACAGTTTCATCTTTATACGCCCCAGAAAGAATCAAAGGTTTAATTAAATGCGTAAGAATTTTTTCTGTTTTCATCCGCCACGCCTCCTAAATTTAATCACGAATACGAAGGACACGAAGATACAGCCATTAACAAAAAAATCTGCCACAAATTACACAAATAACCACGAACAATTAAAATACTTATGCAATCAAATTATTCCCCCTTACCAAAGGGGGATGCAGGGGGTTGTGTTTTTTCCTCAAATTTTTTAATCCGGTATTCTATTATCTTTAAAATATTTTTTGCAAATTTCTATTAATTGATTATACAATTCTTCATTGTCAGTTACACACCATTCTTTTTTGCGCTCTTCATCAATGAAATATATCTTTCCATCATCCCATCCATATAACTTCTTAAATTCTTCCTTGTTTTTCATACCGTATTCACCTTTTTATTACCCACCCCTCAATCCCATCCTGGGAGGGGACTCAGGGGTGGGTTCGATTTAGCTTAATCCGCCAACAGATTATGCTTTATTTTGAGGAACAAATTTCTCCTAAATTTTAGAACAAATGTATAAGTACGTATCGTTATATCATTAGAATCCTGCGCCCTTATAAGTGCTAGATGGCAAGTTCTATCAGTCGCCAAGGTACTGAGCAAATTCTTCCGTCATAATATATCGCTGGACGTTGTTATATGTGATCTCGCGCACCAAACTGTAGTTCTCGAGAATCTGAATTTGACTCAAAAGGTCGGGATGATCATCGAAATAGTAACACAACTCATTTCCCTTTGACCAATAAGCCCAGTTACTTTTCAACAAGACAAACTCTCGGCACAATGGATGTTGAGAAATGTCCTGTCTCATCTCAATAAGTAGCAAGGGCATCAGCCTTTCGAGCCGAGTAAATACATCACTTTTGGGGATACGGTGACGACGTGATTCAAGCTCTTTAATCGCTTCTTTCTCGGCCTCCCGCTTCCACGCTTCGAGTGTCACCGCAGAATAGCGAATAGGATCATTATCTACCAACTTTGCGCACGTTTGACAAAGCCATATGCCATTGTTGATGGATGAGCGCTCATCTGGCGTAAGGGCTGGGTCGTATCGCGGTCCTTGAGGAGAGGCAGCCGTAATGTGTGCAACAACGCCGACATTTATCGCCTTACTTGGATCGGTTTGAGGACCGCTGGTGAGTTGACGGCAGCTAGGATTGGAGCAACGAAAGCCGACGCGTTTCGCCAACACATCTTTGATGTTTACAGGAAAATCGTCTCTCATGAACAATTCATCTTTTCAGCTAACTTTTATTTTGAGAATTATACTTTACATAAAATTTAGCAATAACGTTTTAACTATTACAAATATATATTCAATACCCATTAAATCTTCAAATTCAGTGACATTATCAATTAAACTATGAGACTACCTTTTCTAAAATCACGCCGCATTTTTTTCTGCATCAGGTTAAATGTGGTATTAGGTCTTGCAATCAGACGTTTCAATCATCTTCAGGATAAAGAAACCTATTAATTTTATCTTTAGCTTTTTTTCGATCTTTTTCCGACAAGTTTTCTTTATTGTCTTCAATTGATATTATAAGTTTAGCAATCTTCTTTAGTTTTGAATCCTTAATAATATCTGCATTATAAAATTCTTTCAACTTGTCGATCAAGTAATGTTTCTTGTGATGATGTCGTATTGCCTTTTCAGCACAAATATTAATGAATTCTTTCTCTATGGGAGATAATAATTCTGGCGTTATTTTTTCAACCACAGACTGAGTATATGACATGGCTTCAAATGATGGTGTTGAAGACAATAACTCCTCAAAAATCTCGATTAAATATCTGCTATGCTTTTCTTTAAAAAAATCAAAATAGTAGTCAAACCACTTCATTGGCTTTACAGTGCCAGCCCATGTTCTATCCATTTGCCACCTATCATAAATGTAATCAATGATAAGTTCCTTTGTCTTCGGTGATATTTCATCTTTCAAAAATTTAAGTTCGTGATCTAATAAATTATCTATCTTCGCTGGGTTGTTGCCCAATATTGTTTTGAATACGAGTTTATCTTCTTGAGACTGAGCATCAGGGGTACTTATGCTAAGTTGTTTTAGAATGTTAAGTGGGGCAATACCTGACTGAATAATTAATTCACATACATTCTCTTGGCTTAGAATTTTTGCATGTGGACTGTTCACAAGCTGTGGAAACTCAATATGTGCGTCGTTGGAGTGTTTCCTTGCATTAATAAAAACGACATAATGAGGGAACAAATCTCCTTTGCCTGAGCGAGGTGCAAATTTTGTATTTAATGCTCGTTTTACTTGGTCGCTGAATTTGCTCACGTTTGTAACAGTTACTTGTTCGGCTTTAGCTTGTACTGCTATAAACTCATTTTCAAAAAATATAGGGACGTATCTACAAAAAATTATATCTTTTCCATGCTCACCGGGTCCGTGTGAATTAATTCGGTATACCTGAAATCCATGTGAACCAAAAAAAGGAATAACTACTTCATCTATAAAGGTATCCTCATCAACATTATTCAGGTAATCAAGGATTTTTTTACGATTCTCAGGATTTCTTAGAATCATCTCTTACTCCATTTGAAACCGAACAATTTATTAATAATGTAGAAAACCACGTCCTGTGGGCGTGGTCAGAGAACAACGGCTATGCCAGTTATACCCTTCGATAAGTATGACGGAACTGGTTTCGCCATGCCG
>JACPHJ010000178.1 GCA_016188675.1 Planctomycetota bacterium | reverse complement strand
GAAAAGGGGGCAAGGGGGTTGTGAAAACTCAGGGAAAACACAACCCCCTGAATCTCCCTTTATTAAGGGGGACTTAATAGAACTGACTCGAACCTCGAATTCGGGATAATTAGTTATGAACGAACTTATTAAACCCTACACAAGCCGAATCTCAGAATATGCGTTTATTACCTATTTTTTTATCCTCTCTTTTTTCCCATTCAACGCAGATATCATTAAATTATTGTGTTTCTTAATTATGTTCGGGTGTTGGATAGCAAGAATGATATCTGAAAAAAAGATATTGTTCACCAAAACATCAATTAATATTCCTGTCTTTTCATTTCTTTTGTGCTCGTTGGGGGCTTCATTTTATTCGGCTCATATCAAAAACAGTCTTGAAACCGTAGTACATAATTATCTCATATACTTTCTTATCTTTTATTGCATGGTTAATACTATTCAGAACCAGGAACAAGCCTGGCGCATATTAAAAGCCATGCTTATCACGTGTGGATTGGTGTGCGCTTATGGATTGTACGGGTATTACACAGGGATAGCCACTCGGGACGGAAGGCTTGTGGCCACCTTTGAATATCATTCCAGAATTGCAAAATATATATCGTTGTTATTGCCCATTGCAGTGTGTCTGTTCCTTTGGTATAAAGATATAGTGTCTCGCCTGTCTCTTGCCCTTTTTGTGCTCTTGTGTACTTTTTCTCTGATTTTAACGATGAGCAGAACAAGCTGGATTGCCATTTTAATTACCATGCTTTTTATCGGTTTTGCTGTTAAAAAGAAGTTGCTGATGTTTATAGTTATCGGTGTATGTGCATTGCTCGTTTTCATTCTACCTTCTAAATTTATTACACACGCCAAGACCATCACGCAGGTTAATAAACTTTTCGATTCAAAAAAGATATTGGGAGAACGTCTGTTATGCTGGAAGGCGTCAATCGCCATGATTAAGGACAGTCCATTATTAGGCATAGGACCCGGCAAGAAGAATTTTCGGGACGCCTTTCAACAATACGGGGGAAAGATAAAAGAAGCAGAAAAACAGATGAAAAAAGAAAAAATCTCCGGACAGCCTAAAGAAATAAAGATTAAAAAAAAGAACTTAACAAAGAAGGTTGAAAAATTATCACATGCACACAATATCTTCCTGCATATCTGGCTGGAAATGGGCATTGTGGGGCTATTGGCATTCTTATGGTTATTTGTGACGGTATTTTACTCGGCAATAAAATCATGGCGGTCTTTAAAACCGGGATATGAAAAGATACTCTTGCTGGGTATTACAGCGAGCCTCATTTCAATTTTTTTACACGGACTGACGGATAGCTTTTGGAAAAAACCGGATGCCTTGTTCCTCTGGTATATTGTTGGTTTATTATTTGTGTTTATTCGCAGCATATCAAATGACAACCCGGTGACACATTACAGTATTCCTAATAAATCGATTGGGCCTTCAGCGACTTAAAATACACATTTTCCCTCCCTTGATGGGAGGGATTAAGGGAGGGTGATTAGCTTCCATTTTCATGAGGATAAATTTATTTCTTTCACCCCCACCTAACCTCCCCCATCGAGGGGGAGGAACTGTAGTTTGAAATTCCCATACATTAAAATAGTTTCCTATGAAAAAGATTGCTATTATTCACGACTGGCTTACCGGCATGCGGGGAGGAGAGAGGGTCTTAGAGATATTTTGCGAACTCTTCCCTGAAGCGGATATTTTCACCCTCATCCATATCCCTGGTTCTGTTTCAAAAATAATAGAGGGAAAAACGATACGGACTTCCTTCCTCCAAAAAGTACCTTTTGCCAGGAGACGCTACCGCTCTTTTCTGCCTTTATTTCCGTTGGCAATAGAAGGCTTTAATTTGAGTGGCTATGACGTTGTTGTCTCCGGCAGCCACTGTGTCGCAAAAGGCGTGCTAACCTCGCCGTCAACCGTCCATGTATGTTATTGTCATACCCCTATGCGTTATGTATGGGAGCATTATCATACCTATTTTGGCAACGGGAAAAAGGGATTCATCTCAAGGTTTCTCATGCCTGCTATTGCCCATTATTTAAGGATGTGGGATGTTACCTCCAGTAACAGGGTAGATTATTTTGTGGCAAATTCCTATAATGTTGCAAATCGGATAAAAAAGTATTATAAGAGAACGGCAGAGGTCATTCATCCGCCGGTAGACTGTTCTTTTTATACACCGCTGGATGCTCTCCGGGAAGGAGACTATTACCTGATTGTATCAGCCTTTGCTCCATATAAGAGGATTGATATTGCTGTAGATGCATTTGAAAAACTGGGTTTGCCGCTGGTTATTATTGGAGGAGGGCAGGAAGAAGAGCGAATCAGGCGGATGACAAAAAAGCATGTAAAATGCATAGGTTGGCAATCCAGTGAAACCTTGAAAGAGTATTACAGGGGATGTAAAGCGCTGATTTTCCCGGGGGAAGAGGATTTTGGGATCGTCCCTCTGGAGGCGCAGGCATGCGGAAAACCCGTGATTGCCTTTGCTAAGGGAGGTGTGCTGGAAACTGTACGTGGAATATATCCATACTCTGAATCTGCACAGGGAGTGACGTCAAAACAGTCCGTAACCCCAACAGGAGTATTTTTTACAGAACAAACAACTGAATCTTTAACGGAAGCTGTGAAGTATTTCGAAAATAACAAAAACCTGTTTAACCCGCTTTTGATTAGAAAACATGCCGAGGGTTTTGATACACTGATATTTAAAGAAAAGTTTAGACAGTATATTATGAAACTTCTCTGATAAGAGTTTATCAAAAGATATTAATACTTTTCTGGACAGTTTCCTATGCTGAAGAAACACAGCAAGTTTTTCGAATCGGTATTGCTCCTCATGGATTGGGCTACCCTGTCTGTTTCCTGGGTGCTTTCCTATTATTTGCGCTTTTATTCCGGCGTTATACCTGTCTATAAAGGTATTCCTCCTTTTAAAATCTACTTAACACTCCTGATTTTTATGATTCCCTTGTGGAGTGTAGTTTTTAAGACATTTGGTCTGTATCGCCCCAGAAGGGTTTCTACCAGGTTTTCCGAGGTTGTAGACATTGGCAAGGCATCAACATTTGCCACACTGATCTTTATCTCACTTACCTTCCTCTTTCGTCAATATGAATTTTCCCGGTTAACGTTCTTTTATTTCTGGCTTATTAATATCGTATTTCTCAGCTTAACGCGAATAGTGTTTCGGGAATTTCTCCGTTTCTTAAGGCAGAAGGGATACAACCAAAGATATGCCTTAATTGCCGGCACAGAAAAGCTGGGTCAGGACCTTGTGACTAAATTGCGAAGGCATCCGGAACTCGGGGTTCAAATATCCGGTTTTTTGACGAACGATTCGAATGACGTTGGAAATGATATACAAGGGATAAAGGTCATAGGGAAGTATTCGGACGTTCGTGAATTGATTGTCAATCGTGGTATTGATATTGTCTTTGTCGCACTGCCCTTCCATGCCCACAACCAGTTAAAGGAAGTTTTGGATTGGATTGGGGATGAGACGGTTAGTATCATGGTCTTGCCCGACCTCTTTGAGTTTGTTACCCTGCGCGGCAGCGTGAGCGAGTTTGAAGGGATGCCGCTCATCAGCCTTCGAGATACGCCTCTTTATGGATGGAATATTATCGTAAAAAGGGTCTTGGACATCGTTTTTTCTTCTCTTGTGCTGATTTTGACGGCCCCAGCCATGTTGATAATTGCTATATTAGTTAAACTGACTTCCAGAGGCCCTGTATTGTTTAAACAGGAAAGAATGGGTCTGGATGGTAAAACATTCAGCATGCTCAAATTTCGAACAATGTCAGTAGATGCAGAAGAGGTAACCGGCCCTGTTTGGACAAAAAAGGACGATCCGAGATGCACTGGAATTGGTAAATTACTGAGAAAGACAAGCCTGGATGAACTTCCACAGTTTTTTAATGTATTAAAAGGAAATATGAGTATTGTGGGTCCACGCCCTGAACGGCCGGTCTTTATTGAAAATTTCAGGGGCACCATCCCGAAATATATGCTGAGACATAAGATGAAGGCGGGGATTACCGGCTGGGCGCAGGTCAGCGGCTGGCGTGGAAATACGTCATTGGAGAAGCGCATTGAATACGATCTCTATTACATTGAAAACTGGTCGCTGAATTTTGATTTGAAGATAATCTGGCTCACCGTATGGAATGGACTCATTAACAAACATGCGTACTAAATCCGCATCTACTCCTGTATCTTTTTTGACGAATAATTACAATGCACGATTTGTAATTTACGATTTTAAATCCCAAATCCCAAATCGTAAATCTAAAATATTTTGGCTTCGACTTGGTCAGGTTCGTAAAATACTATCTTTTATCTGTGTCATCTGTGCAATCTGTGGTTTCAACTGTTTTTTCATTGGTACAAGAGCCACCTCATTATATCTTTTTGCAGACGAATTAAGACCAAGCCCCGCCTGGGAAGTTAGCACGGAAGACGCGAGACTGGCAAGTACCGCCCTTAAAATCGCTAAGGAATCCTATCCGGAAATTGATATAGAACACTACCTCAAAAAGCTGGAAAATATCATCGAAAATATCAGAACGAGTCTTCGTGACGAAACAGAACCTGAGCAGATTATCAAGACCATTAACGTAGTGCTTTTTAATGAACTCCAGTTTAAATATGTTCAAACCGGAGAACTTGAGCATATTTCTTTAAATAAGGTTTTGGATACGAAAATCGGTAATTGTGTGGGACTGTCTATTCTCTACCTCAGTATAGCAGAGGGTTTGCATTTACCTATTTATGGAGTCAGCGTGCCGGAGCATATATTTGTGCGTTACGACGATGGAGATTTTCGGAGAAATATTGAAGCGGGTTATGAAGGTATATTTACTCCTGACAGTTACTATATCAATATGCACGGGAAACGCATCTCACAAAAGAGTATCAGGAATGGATGTTATCTTAAGAATCTATCGATGAGCGAAGTTGTTGCTGACATCTATCTGAACCGTTCAATAATACATAAAGAAAAAGGCAATATAGAAGCTGCATTGAAAGACGTAAACCACGCTATAGAGTTGCACGGGAACGACGCCGTCGCCTATTGTAACCGCGGTGTTATTTACGAGAAAATGAAGGATTCAGAACGGGCAATTAGTGATTATAACAAGGCCATTGAGCTGAATCCCGATTATGCGCCGGCATACTACAATCGTGGTTCTCTTTACGCCGCAATAGAGGCTATTGATAAGGCCATCATGGATTACAGCAAGGCATTATCATTAGATCCGGGTTCAATCTTGTCCTATTATAACCGGAGCATTGCCTTTAAGATGATTGGAAGGCCGGATTTGACCATTGAAGACCTGAGTAAGGCCATTTCGTTAGCCCCCAAATTTGCTGCCGCTTACGCCAGTCGGGGTCTGACGTATGCCGAATCTGGCGAACCTGAAAAAGCCTTAGAAGACTTCAACAAGGCGCTGGAACTCAATCCCAACAATACCGAAATCTATATGAAAAGGAGTGTACTTCATGCCGATGCACAACGTTTTGACGATGCGATAAAAGACATAACGACCTTCATTGAATTCTCACCAGGCAACGCCTTTGCCTATTATATCCGTGCTAAAGCATACCGCGGGAAGGGCGACACGCAAAAGTGTATGGAGGATTACAACAAGGTAGTTGAGTTGAGCCCTCGACTGGCGGGGGTGTATTACGAGCGGGGCCAAATCAAAAACCAGTTGGAAATGACTGATGAAGCCCTTGCGGATTTTAACACCTCCATCGAACTCTTCCCTTACAATCCTCTTGCCTACCTTCATCGCGGAAGCACCTTCAAAAAACTGGGAAAAAATGAACAAGCGCTGAAGGATTATTTGACCTACCTGAAACTCAACCCTGATGCCCCTGACGCTGAAGAAATAAAGAAAGAGATAGAAGATATGCAAAATAAAAGGTAAGAAAGGAGCTTGGGCGATAGCGTATGCCTGAAGAAATTGTTCTGATTAGTGGTGTAAGAACGGCTGTGG